>DATGYA010000142.1:0-1836 GCA_035298405.1 Kamptonema sp.
GTAGCTGAAATTTGCCTCCACAAGGTCTTTTCTACCCTTGAAAGAGCGACCTCGGAGATTTTGACCAGAGAAGTCTTGAGGCATATTAATATTGACTCGATCGCTTCCATCCCGTCATGGTAATTATTCTGTCATTGCGTAGGCAGATTTAGTTGAGAACATCTCAATTTTGCCAATATAACCCAATTGGCTCATATATCCATACTTTCGGAAAGTTTGAGATTGCCAACCGCAGAAAGCAGGTTTTAGCCCTCTCCGACGGCAAAGCAGCTAACGAGAAATCAAGTGGTTGGGAGGAGATCCTTACTTTACTCCACGCAAAGGCAAACCGCTATCAAGACCAAAGCGCGATCGCACCTTCCAGACAACAAGCACAGCAGCCGCAAACAGTTTCTTTCCTCAAAAAAATAGCACTGAGTGCTAGTTTAGAAGTAGAAAGCGAAAAGCTTAACTCCCAAGAGATACAGCAAAAGTCGATCCAGCCGCACCTCCCCTGATCGGGACAAACAACCGCAACAGTAATATAAGAGGCAGATATGTCTAAATATGACTCTCAATTAAGATGCTCCTTTTGCGGCAAGTCGCAGGAGTACGTCCGTAAATTAATTGCCGGGCCCGGTGTATACATTTGCGATGAGTGCGTGGAACTGTGCAACGAAATTTTAGAAGAAGAGTTTTTTGACTCAAGCAAAACTGCTGTCGGAACGTCCAACTCAGAGATGCGAGAATCTCACTCAAACTCTACGCGATCGCAACCACGCAAACCCGGTAAGTCCAAAACTTCTACAAATCCCATTCTCAAACCAGTAGAAATCAAGCAACACTTGGACAACCACGTAATCGGCCAACACTCCGCGAAAAAAGTGCTGTCAGTGGCAGTTTACAACCACTACAAGCGTTTAAGCGTCGATCGAGACAAAGCCCAAAATCCTGCCACTGACGATGCCGTAGAACTCCAAAAATCCAATATCTTACTCGTCGGGCCCACAGGTTGCGGCAAAACCCTCCTCGCCCAAAGCTTAGCGCAAATGCTCGATGTCCCCTTTGCGGTAGCGGATGCCACGACGCTAACTGAAGCAGGCTATGTCGGTGATGATGTGGAAAATATCTTACTCAGATTGCTACAAGTAGCAGACTTCGATGTAGAAACCGCCCAACGCGGCATCATTTACATTGATGAAATTGATAAGATTGCCCGGAAAAGCGAAAACACTTCGATCACGCGGGATGTTTCCGGCGAAGGCGTACAACAAGCTTTGCTGAAAATATTAGAAGGAACAGTAGTAAACGTCCCCCCTCAAGGTGGTCGCAAACATCCTTACCAGGATTTTATTCAACTTGACACCAGCAAAATTCTATTTATTTGTGGCGGTGCTTTTGTTGGTTTAGAAAAAATAGTTGAACAGCGTCTCGGTAAGAAATCCTTGGGCTTTATTCAGCCCCAGGAAGCGGAAGGTTTAGCTAATGGTATTCCGGCAAAGGATAAGCGGGCAGCAGATATTTTGCAACACGCACAACCTGACGATTTAGTAAAGTTTGGTTTGATTCCTGAGTTTGTGGGACGGATGCCTGTAGTAACGGTGATTTCACCATTGGACGAGGCGGCTTTGATGGAGATATTAACGGAACCCAAAAATGCGCTGGTTAAGCAATATCAAAAGCTGCTGAAAATGGACAATGTGCAGTTAGATTTTCAGGCGGATGCACTGAAGGCGATCGCACAGGAAGCCTATCGTCGCAAAACTGGTGCGCGAGCTCTCCGCAGCATCTTAGAAGAGTTGATGCTGGATGTGATGTACGAGTTACCCTCCCGCAAGGATGTGGCTCGATGCACTA
>DATGYA010000143.1:0-17319 GCA_035298405.1 Kamptonema sp.
TTGAGCATCGAGCTTTACAGCAGCAGCGGGAAGCTTTGCGGCAACTACAAAATGGTTCTCGCCCAGAGGAAATAGCCAAAGCTGAAGCAGAAGTCGCACAAGCCAAAAGTAGATTAGCAGAGTTAGCCAACGGCACTCGCCAAGAACAACTCGATCAAGCTGAAGCTCAAGTTGCTGAGGCCGCCGCTCAAGTGCGTGGCTTTGAAATACAACTGCAAGAAACTGCGATCGTCGCCCCCTTTGCCGGAGTCATCGGCGACGTACCCGTGAAAGTCGGCGACTACTTGCAAAAAGGCGACCCACTCACAGCTCTAACTGAGAACCAATTGCTAGATTTGCGGCTATCAATTCCTTTGGAACGGATGCCTCAATTACGGTTAGGGTTGCCAGTACAAATGCTCGATGCTCAAGGTAAGGCGATCGCGACAGGTCAAATCAGTTTTATCTCCCCAAATGTCAGCGCCAATTCCCAGACAATTTTAGCTAAAGCTACTTTTCCCAATCCGAGCGGCGCACTCCTTAATCTTCAGTTTGTGAAAGCTAAAGTAATCTGGAAACAGAATCCTGGCATTTTAGTTCCAGTCACAGCAGTAACTCGTTTAGGTGGGCAAACTTTTGTCTTTGTTGCTCAAAAACCCGAACAGCCGCAACCGGGAATGCCTCCTTTAGTAGCGCGGCAAAAGCCTGTGAAATTGGGAGCGATTGAGGGGAATAATTATCAAGTTATCGAAGGATTGCAAGCAGGGGAAAAAATTGTGGTCGCAGGTATCCTTAACTTAACTGACGGCGCTCCGATTATGGCTCAAGAGGAAGGGCAAGGGGAAGAAAAAAAATCACCACCAGGCGGCGGCAAAAATTAATTCGTAATCCTAAATTCGGTTAGCTACTCCCTTTTTACTTTATTAATGAACCACAAAGGCGCAGAGGACGCAGAGGTAAGAGTTAGAGAATAAAAGGGGGATTTAACCGGATTTAGTATAACTTATGAATTAGTAATTAGTAATTAGCAACTAACAACTAACAACTAACAACTAACAACTAACAACTAACAATTATGACCTTTTTCGCACCCCTTCAATTTGCATAATTGTAGTGCGTATACCATCTCGATCGCCAACTTCTTGAAAGATTGCTAGAGCTTGATTAAGAAAGTCGAGGGCTTTTTGATTATCGCGGAGATTTGCATATGCTTCGCCCATGTTTGCGAGCACAATTCCTTCACTGCGGCGATTGCCAATTTGCCTAAAAATATTTAAGGCTTGCTGGTGGGAATCTATCGCTTTTTGATACTGACCTTGAGCATTGTAAACAACTCCGATGTAATCTAAAATTATTCCTTCTCCCTGACGTTCTGCTGTTTCTCTGACAATTACCAAAGTTTGCTGATAAGTTTCTAGTGCTTTGTCATATAGTTTCTGATTTTGATAAATTCTCCCGATGTTTCCTAGCACAATTCCTTCGTTGCGGCGGTTGCCAATTTCCCTGAAGATAGCTAATGCTTGTTGCTGGAAATTCAAAGCTTTTTGACTCTGACCCATGCTGTCGTAAACTCTGCCGATATAATCAATGATTACGCCTTCATTTGGGCGGTCGTTTCTTTGGCGCGCGATCGCTAAACTTTGCTGATAAATTTCTAGCGATCGCTCGTACTCTTTCAGAGCGTCATAAGTTCTACCTAAGCGAGTTAAAATAATGCCTTCGCCCTGGCGATCGCCTATTTCTCTGACTATTACCAAAGCCCGCTGCAACGTTACCAAAGCCTCCTGATATCGACCCTGACGATACAGGCGATCGCCCTCTTCATACACCGCGATCGCCTCATCTCTCCTACCAGGATTTATTTCTCCCTTTTCCTGATTTCCCAAGTTTTTTTGAGGAGGTCTATTTGCCAGCAACCTAAAAGAATCTAACACCCGATCTCCCTCTTGAGGAAAAGCTTCCTTTGTGCTAGCTGTTACCATTAAAATGTACAAACGCGGATACACCCAGAAAAATCTAGCTTTAGCGCGAAATCCATCATCAGTTTCGAGTTCAAGCTCTCGACCTGGATAGTTATCGAGCGCAATAGTGCGTTCTTTAATCAGTCTGCCGCTACGCAGACTCCCATCCCGTGCTGCATTTAACAACTTGTTAACTTCAGTAAGGTTTAATGGCTGGTCAAAATTAGGAAAATCCACATAGCCAATCGCATAGGCAACTTTCCCCCCTTCCCCTTCCAGAACAAACTGGCGAGACTCCCCAGAACCCTTTTGAGGATTTGCAGGTTCTATCTCCTCACTCGGCTGTCCCGGCATCAACAAGCTGAAACCGCCCTTAGTTGAGGTAAATTCCTGTAATTCCCCGACCGTGATAGGCGAGCTTTTTGTAGTTTGCGCCTCTACTGTCACAGGTTGCAACCGACCAGCAAAAGGTAACAGAGTGGGAGTGACAGAGATCAGCAAACTTGCGGCGATCGAACTAAGGTGCTTTAAAGGAAGGTGCATAGAAGATATCTACTTTATAAAAAAGGATTAATTACCAATGGAAGAACTAATTCTAAATGAGGGAACTTTACTGAATCGGATGACTAATCGCATTCGCCAGTCTCTAGAGCTACAAGAAATATTGTCTGCAACTGTAGCAGAAATGCGCTCCTTTTTGGCGACAGATCGCGTGAAAATTTACCGATTTGGCGAAGACTGGACAGGCGAAGTCATCGCAGAGTCCATCCATGAACAACGCCTACCATCTTTACTAGGGCTGCACTTTCCCGCCTCAGACATCCCCCCCCATGCCCGCGAAATGTTTATCAAAGCTCGCCAGCGAACAATTGTGAATCTGGCAACTGAGCAAATGACTCTTTCGCGTCTCGATTCTACCAACACAATCGACGATTTGACTGTAGAAGATATACTCTCAACTCCCATAGAAGAGATTCTCCAGCGACCAGTCGATCCCTGTCATATAGAGTACCTCACCACAATGGGCGTGCAGTCAACTCTGGCAGTGCCTATTTTTTATCAGCAAAAACTCTGGGGTTTACTCATCTCCCACCATGCCGAACCTAAAGATTTTTCTAAAGGTTCGCTGCAAATTGTACAAACGATCGCGGATCAAGTTTCGGTAGCGATCGCGCAGTCAAATCTCCTCAGTCAAGCCCGTTCTAAAGCCCACCAAGAAACTGTAATCAATCAAATTGCTACCTGGCTCCACGCTCCCATGAATATGGAAGAAATCATGCGCGGTGTCCTAGAAAAAGTAATCGCTGCCCTCTCAGCATCAGGAGGTAGACTTTATTTAACCTCAACAGACTCCACCTCTCCAACTGCCATCTATACTTCGGGAAGTGGGCCGATAACTGCCCCGGATCGAGAGCCAATAGTCCTCGAAGATCGCATATTTTGGCAACAGTTAATCACTTGTAAAGAATCTGATAATTTAGAAGTTGCAGACCAGCAGGAATTCTCCTCATCTTTACTCGAAAATCCCAAATCTATAACTCCTCAATCACAATTTCCGATTTCCTGTCCTCAACTTCAAATCATCAGTGATATCTACCAAGAACCCCAACTGCAACCAGTCTGGGAAGAATTCCGACCTACCCGTATTCGAGGCATGATTGTCATGCCCCTAACATATCGCCAACGCTGCCTTGGTTGCCTCACTATCTTCAGAGAAGAAATCGATACCGATATCATCTGGGCGGGGCGTTTCGATCCAGATGAGCGCAACTTGCTGGTGCGGAACTCTTTCGAGGCATGGCGCGAATTTAAACGCGGACAAATTCGTCAATGGACAAGTGAAGAAATCGAAATTATTCAGTCTGTGGGAACTCACTTAGCTATGGCACTGATGCAAAATTTGCTCTATCAGTGGGAACGCGAACAGCGAATACTCGTAGAAATGCGAAATCAGGAACTCAATATTGCCCGTACTATTGCTGAAGAAGCTAGCCGCTTGAAATCAGATTTTCTCTCTTCCACCAGCCACGAGTTGCGAACTCCTTTAGCATCTACTCTAAATTATCTGAAACTACTTAAGGAAGGTTTCTATGACAACCCCGAAGAATTAAAAGAATACATTCAAGTTGCCCATCAATCAGCAGAAAATCTCGTAGCGATTCTCAATGACATTTTAGACATTGCTAAAATTGAAGCGGGTCGCATGAGTGTAAATTTAGAGCTGCTGAATCTTCCATCTTTGCTAGAAGAAAAGTGCAAAATTTTTAGCCTTGATAGCCGCCGTAAGCAGATAGAATTTACTGTTGAGTGTGAAGTCGATACTGTTTGGGCTGATGAAATGAAACTCGGTCAAATATTGACAAATCTGCTTTCTAATGCTTTCAAATTTACTAGCAAAGGAAAGGTACGGCTGAAGGCAATTTGCCGTCAAGATGATGCAGGTCAAGATACTGTAAAAGAAGTGGTCGTTATATCAGTCTCGGACACTGGCATTGGCATTGAACGGGACAGGCAAAATAGATTATTTGAAGCTTTTGTGCAAGCAGACGGTTCGATTAAGCGACGCTACGGTGGCACAGGTTTAGGTCTGGCTATCTCTAAGCGGTTAGTGGAATTGATGGGGGGAGAAATCTGGATGGATAGTGCTGGTAAGGGTCAAGGCACTACTGTTACATTTACTTTACCGGGTGAGAAGGTTTAGTAATCTAAATGTGCGATTTTATTCCTTTTTCCTTCATTTCAAGGCACTTTCCAAATTTTCAAAGTTTCATCGGGACTCCCAGTAATAATACTCTTACCATCTGGGGTAATGGCGATCGCACTCACAAACATACTGTGTCCTTGAAGAGTAGTTTTCTCCTTACCCTTCTTCAAATCCCACACCACAACTGTCCCACCGCCACTCACAAGAGTATTGCCATCTGGACTAATAGCTAAAGCCCTCACCCAACTCGAATGACCATCAAGAGTCCTAGTATATTTACCTTCTTTTAGATTCCAAATCCTAATCGTATTATCACTACTACCAGAAGCTAAAGTTTGACCATCAGGACTAATAGCTAGAGTTTTCACAGCACCCGCGTGGCCTGTCAGAACCTTTCTTAATTTACCAGTTTTAAAATTCCATAAACGTATAGTCTTGTCATCACTACCAGAAGCCAGAGTTTGACCATCACGACTGAAGGCAAGGGCATTAATTTGAGCTCTATGGCCGATGAGAGTACGCATTCGGCTACCAGATTTGAGATTCCACAAGCACACAGTTTTGTCATCACTAGCAGAAGCCAGAGTTTGACCGTCGCGGCTAATTGCGATCGCATTCACCCCACCTTTATGGCCAGACATAGTGAGGATCGCCTTGCCAGTGTTCAGATTCCACACACTAATATTATTATCATCCCCGCTGCTAACTAAAGTCTTATTATCCGGCGCGATCGCCAACGAGCGCACCCACTTCTTAGAATGTACCTGATTAATCGTGCGAAGCAATTTTCCCGTCTTCAAGTTCCAAACTCTGATCGTCCCAAAACTACCCGAAGCTAAAGTTTGACCATCTCGACTAACCGCGATCGCATTAACATTGCCAATATCACTAAAACTTCTTTCTAAAAATAGACTACTAGGCCAACTCGAAAGCAACCACACAGGACTCGCAAAAAACCCGTAGCGCACCGAACTGTAAACTTGAGAGAAACCCAGTCCTAGCAGCGCCAACGCCGCCCCCACCAACAAAGTATTTTTTAACTGTCCAGGATTTCTTTTGATTTTAAGGGAAGTATTCCTCGTAGAATCCTTAAGTCTGGTCCCAGAATTTTGCCTACTCGTCACTGGCTGCTGACTATTTCCCCTACCCTTAAGCTGCGAAGCCACAGGAATCTGAGTTGTTGACGGACTCGGTTCCGAACTCAAATCAATTTCCGCTAGACACTGCAAAATCATCTGCGGATTTTGAGGTCGATTACCTGGAAACGGAGCCATCAGATAATCAATCACACTCACCACCGCATCCGAAACATGGGGTGCACCTTTGCGCCACATCAACTTACCAGTGCGCGGGTTTTCTGGAAAAGCCGTCGGCGGTTTCCCCGTCAACAAATACACAAAAGTCCGCCCCAGGGCAAAAAAATCCGATTGGGGGACAGCCTTACCATTCGTTTGTTCTGGCGGCGAGTAGCCTGGAGAAACAATACCCGTGACATTTTGACCTTGACCCACCTTAGCAAAATAAGTAGCTGAGACTTCTCTGGCAGTTCCGAAGTCAATCAGCACCAATTGCCCGTTAGGTTTGCACATAATATTGTGCGGCTTAATATCTCGGTGGAAATATTGGAGTCCGTGAACTTTATCCAAAATTTCCGCCAGTTGTCTCAACCATTCCACAGCTTGCTCGCCGGTAATCGGCTTACCGCGACTCTTCAGCCAATCCTGCAAATTCGCGCCAGCAATCTTCTCCATCACCAGACAGTGGAATTGCTCAGAACTGCCTGCTGGTGAATAAATGAAGTAGCCATCGCGGTCTACTTTTGGAATGCCAGGATGTCGGAGCCTAGCTAATACATCTGCTTCTTGCTTAAATAAGGCTACAGCTTTGGGATGGTCTTTGAGCAAGACTTTCAAGACTTTGCGTTGGCCTCGGTCGTCTATTTCAAAGGTTTTGCCGAAGCCGCCGCCTCCGAGAGGCTGGAGGATGCGATATCGACCTTCCAGCAGGAGTCCCGATCCGCAGTGGCGACAAACAGATTTGTCAGCGTTAGCCGGATCGGAAGGATTTGGGCATTTGGGATTGAGGCAATAACTCACAGAAGCCACATAACCCTGATTCAGGTTGGTCTACCAAGTCCAATATAACTTGTGATGTTCCGATCTAACTATGGGGTGATGCCAACTGTTTAGTTTTCAGTAATGGTTCAGAGGTGGGAATATAAATTATTTCCTTTCTCCTGGGAACAGTACCCCACGATCTACGGATCTACCCAACGCTCGTCTGCTTTGATTAAATTAATCAACTCTTCCACACCTTTGTCTTCTGGCACTCGCTTAATTTCTTCCCGTCCGCGATATAGAGATATATAACCAGCCTGTTTCCCAACATAACCATAGTCAGCGTCAGCCATTTCGCCGGGGCCATTGACAATACAGCCCATAACTGCTATGTCCAGACCTGTGAGATGCTTTGTAGCCTCGCGCACTTTATGCAACACTTCCTCTAAATTAAACAATGTGCGACCACAAGAAGGACAGGCCACATACTCTACCATTGTTTTTCGCAATCCCAAGGCTTGCAAAATGCTGTAGCAGACGGGAATTTCTTTCTCTGGGGCTTCGGTAAGGGAGACGCGGATGGTATCGCCAATGCCGTCAGCTAATAATGTACCAATGCCAGCGGTGGATTTAATGCGGCCGTATTCGCCGTCTCCGGCTTCTGTAACGCCTAAATGTAGAGGATAATCCATGCCGAGTTCATCCATGCGGCGTGCCATGAGGCGATAGGCGGCTAACATGACGGGAACGCGGGAAGCTTTTAGTGAGATTACGAGGTTGCGAAAGTCAAGAGATTCGCAAATTTTGATAAATTCTATAGCTGATTCTACCATCCCTTCGGGGGTGTCGCCGTAGGTAAAGAGCATCCGTTCGGCGAGGGAACCATGATTAACGCCGATTCGCATGGCTTTGCCTTGATCGCGGAGGGAAATTACCAAAGGTTCGAGAGTTTCGCGGATTTTTTCGCCAATTTCATTAAATTCGGCTTCTGTGTATTCGCTTCTGTCAGCTTTGGGCTTTTCAAATACATAAAGTCCGGGATTAATTCGCACTTTATCTACGTGCTTAGCTACTTCTAGGGCAATTTTCATGCCGTTATGGTGGACATCGGCGACTAGGGGGACGGGTTGATAGGTTGTGTGTAATTTTTGCTTGATTTCGGCTAAAGCTTTGGCGTGGGCCATGCTGGGCACGGTAACGCGGACAATTTCGCAGCCAATCTCGTGGAGGCGGCGAATTCCGGCCACTGAACCGTCGATGTCAAGGGTGTCTTCGTTGATCATCGACTGAACGACAACGGGGTAGCCGCCGCCAATGGTGACGCTACCGACTTTGACTGGCCGGGTTTTGCGGCGGTGGATGGTGGTGTCAAAGGTGGGCTGAGTTGATGTCGGTTTGATGGGGTTGGGTAGGGTTTGCATGGTATTTCAGGGTAGATTTCGGTAGCGAAAATCTCTGATTTGTGTCTCCTGCTTTTTAGGTTGCCATAGAAGGGGGCCGTTTGGGTAAATTTATAAGCTCGCGGCGATCGCTTGCATTAGTGTAATAGATAGAATTATGGTTGATGTTACTTGATGGTTGGGGAGGGGTGTACTCCATAGATATTAGATGCAAAGTGCTGTATGTTTATTTGACGCGATCGCACTGACCCATTTAAGCTATAATCCGGCTTCCTCAATTACCCGATTCAAATCCTCCACTAACCCCCAATATTCAGCCCAATAGTTGAGATAATTAAAGTCTAAAGATTCTTGTTGTACTTTCAAAATCCCCAAAATATCCCGCCTTTGTTTCTCCGATTGACTTTGCTTTCCCCATCGCAGCTTGTTAAGAATTAAATCTTCTGGGGATATTAGGTAAACTTCTGTACCTTCTGGAATTTCGTATTGTTGCCTTCTCTCAAATTTGATCCGGTCAAATTTATCATTTCGTGCTATCATTAAGTCAGCACGGGCAATACTTTCTATATGGGTAACTTGCAAAGTTTGCATTCTCCCAGAAACTACATCCTCTAAGCCGGGGACATAAAACCCAATTCTTTCTAACTCAGTTGCTAATAAGGGAATGTCTGCTAATTGGATAGAAATTACAACATCCAAGTCTTGAGTGGTACGAGGTTCTCCGTAGGCGATCGCTGTCTGAGTAACCAGAATTGAAAGGCATCTACTTCCGGGGAAGTATCTTCTGCTTGGGGTCTGTATCCTGGTTTAATAATGAATTTGGGTATGGCTAGCATATCGCGATCGCTTCGGTTTACTTCCGCCGTTCCTGGTAATCTTCAGAAGAAGTAGGATCTAATTCCCATCTGCGATCGTCGCGTTCATTCAAAATATCTGTTGTTCTCAAATCTGCGCCATCTTCCATTTCCAGTCCGACAGCAGTTCCTAATTCGTCAACAACATTTTGATCGGGATTTGCAGTCGTTCCCCCCACAGCTTCGTCGCCAACCATAGCCGCTGCTTGCGACGCAGCAGCAGCATCAATATCGCCCCCTGTTAGTTCGAGATTGGCCGCTGTGTAAGGATCTGTACGACTATCGCGCATTGTGCGCCCGTCAATGCTTAACCCCGGTTCCTCATGAACCCCCGTTCCGTAGGATTCGGTAATTTCTTGGGGTAAATCGCCAAAATCTTGTTTGTCGGCTTTTCTTACCATAATAATCCCTTTTCGATTAGTCTTAGAATTTTAATCCCTATTTGTTGAAACCAACTTCTACCTAACGAAAGAAGTTTGTTTTTCTGAACCTATCATTAGGAATAAGGTAATGTAGCGATCGCACTTCTAATAAGTAGTCGGACAAAAGTTAACGACACTGTGGTAAGAAATATTAACAAGCCTGAAACCTTTACTGTTCGCCGTTCGCTGTTCGCCGTTCGCTATTCGCCGTTCCCTTGTCCTCACAAGATTGTTAGGCTTATGGATATCCCTAAATGGCCAAAAAGTTTACCACATCCTACCTCATGGCTGAGAGCGATCGCATTAAGCGCGACCTTTTTCGGCATCATTCATCTATTTTGGCGAAACATCGGAACTGCACGCGACATAGAAAAACTAACTATATTTGCCTGGTTTTGTCAAATTCCGCTCATGGCAGGCTATCACTATGCAGCAGTACAACTGGCAGAACACTTAGAACGTTCGCACCCTGACCCTAATTCCCAAAAAAACCGCCCTCTTGGATCGTGGCAGCACTGGAAAGAGGGACTAGCTGGATTCTTTGTGTTATTCCTAGCGCTGGTAGTGACGGGGCCAATTGCAGATGCGATCGCGCCAATTTCCTATTTAAGGAACTATCGCGACTACTATACTATAGATGTAGATAAAACGCTCTGTATCTATGGCATCTTGTGTGCGATCGCATCAGCCTATCTCTACTACTGGAAAATACCCAGCCGAGTTAAATCTTTCCTAGTATTCTGTTGGCCACTGATTAATTCCTACCTAAAAATCCAGCAGATTTTATTCATTCCCATAATTACTTCCTTGCCATTTTTAGCGGCAGTAAAAATAGCACTCAAATTAAATCTTTCAGGAACATCCTTCTGCTTCGTAACTTTCCTAATAGTAATTTTCTGGTTTTTCGCTACAGCAGCAGCTTTTGCCGCCATCCACTACTACGGAGCGCACGGGATTAACTGGATAGCAAGCTGGTGGCCAGAAAGCTTTCCGGGCTACAGCTACCTTCAACAAAGAAAGGCTCAAAAACACAATGCCTCGGTTAACCAAAATTTTATTTATCACCAAACCAGTTGGAAGTTAGCCGCTCATGATTTCACTATATTAATTTACGTTAATGTATTGACAAACCTAGTCAGCTTACCGATTTACCTCGCGATATCCAAAGGAGTAGCTGTTGAAACCTTAGTTACTTTAAGTATTGCTTCCTACTTAATTTGGACAATAATTGCAATCATTTTGTGGCATTCTTGGGGTCGCAGTCGTGCCGCTAAGATGATCGGCACTAGCATCAAAACCACTAAAAACAAGCAAAAAAAACGTAAAAAAATACAGAAAAGTACACCACATAAAAAACCACAGCCACCTGTCGATCCGGATAAAGTGGAACTTAACGAAATTAGTGCTGAGCTTGGAATGATACCTATGAAGCCTGTTAGGAAAACCCTAGACCCAAATCAAACTCAATGGTATGTTTTCCGCAGCGGTCAATCTGAGGGGCCTTATACCAGAGAGCAACTGTGGTTAGCACAGAGAATCACGGCACGAAGCAATGTTCGCCGCGAAGGTGAAACGGATTGGACAAGAGCCGGTGATATTTCAGAATTGGCAGATTTCCTCAAAAATAAAACCTGAGTTAACAATTAGCCATTAGCAATTAGCCATTAGCCATTAGCCATTAGTCCCAATCCTAGAACACCAAATTAATTTGTTTGATTGAGATACTTAACACCCCATTCGTGCATTGCATCGATAATTGGTTTAAGACTTTCTCCTAAAGGTGTCAGCGAATATTCAACTTTAGGAGGAACCTGCAAATAAATTTCCCGATGTACAATCCCATGTGACTCCATCTCTCGCAGTTGTTGCGTCAGCATTTTTTGAGTAATGCCTTTCAAAGCGCGTTGCAGCTCATTAAAACGCTTCACCCCTTGAAATAACTCGCGGAGGATTAAGACTTTCCAGCGTCCGCCAATCACGTCTAAGGTTCTTTCTACAATACAACTGGATCTTTCGGTATCTGTTTTGAGTTGCATAGTATCTTTTTGGGTACTACCTTACTAAAAAGTGCATACTTTCCATATTACCTTTACTTAGTTTAAAGTAGAAATATGCAAAAAAGACACCGATAGCGAATCGGTTGCCATTCTTGAGAGGAGAATCCAATGAGTACGCCTGTTATTTTTGACAAAAAGCCCGTTGTCATTGAACTAGAACCCGGTACTTACTACTGGTGCAAGTGCGGTCAATCTCAAAAGCAACCTTTTTGTGACGGTGCTCACCAAGGTACAGAATTTGCACCGCTAGCTTTTGAACTAACGGAGAAAAAACAGGTAGCGCTTTGCAATTGCAAACACACTGCTAACGCCCCATTTTGCGATGGCGCTCACGCCAAAATTTAAAGAGAGGAATTACAAGATGATTACCATCCGAAAAGGTGAAGATAGAGGTCACGCTAATCACGGTTGGCTAAATAGTTACCACTCATTTTCGTTTGCTAGTTATTATGACCCAAATCAAATGGGTTTTCGCGCTTTGCGAGTAATTAATGAGGATACCGTCAGGGCTGGTGCTGGTTTTGGTACGCATGGTCATCAAGACATGGAAATCATTACTTATGTCTTGGAAGGAGCGCTAGAACATAAAGATAGCATCGGTAATGGTGAAGTGATTAAACCAGGTGAAGTACAGCGCATGAGTGCAGGTACTGGTATTCAGCATAGCGAGTTCAATCACTCAAAAACTGAGCCAGTTCACTTCTTACAAATTTGGCTGCTTCCAGATACAAAAGGATTGCCGCCTAGCTATGAACAGCGTGATTTTGATGTGGAACACAATCCCGGAAAATTACGGTTAGTGGCTGCTAAAGACAGTCGAGATGGTGCTGTTAAAGTAAATCAAAATGTTGATTTATATGCTGCGGCTTTGGAAAATAGCGATCGGGTTTCTCACTCCTTGAAGCCTAACCGTCATGCCTGGGTGCAAGTGGCTCGTGGTGCAATTACGCTCAATGGTTTGCCGCTTAAAAATGGCGATGGCGCTGCAATTAGTGATGAATCCGATCTGGTTATCGAAGCAACAGCTAAGGCTGAAATTCTCCTGTTTGATTTAGCTTGAACCGCTCCATCTTAAAGCTATAGCAGAAGGATGAAGGATGAAGGATGAAGGATGAGGTAAGAATAGCAAGGGTTTCGGCAATCAAGATAGTCCTAACCGTCTTGGCGGTTGCTATACAATCTTCCTTGCTTAACTGCCTAATGCTTTAGCAGGGCTGTTTGATTAGAGAATCGCTCACATAAAAGGCGATCGCGCTCTAGGAAACTAGAGAACGATCGCTGATTTTTTTGAAATTAATAATATGCAAAGTCTAATTGAAAGTACAGTCAATTAAAGACAGGCAAGATGCCTGCCTTAGCCTGAAAAGTGCTGTAATTTCCTGGCAGCTTTCAGCTTAGTTTAATCTCAATGCTTGACTCAATCATTGTAATAATTTAGTGTTCCGATGCCGATGCTATTTCTTCAAAAACACTGTTGAGTATCCCTAATCCTTCAACAACGTGCAACAGTTGTTCTTCTGACAATTCTGCCAAAATATCGGCGATTTTACTGCGGGTAATCAGTAGCATTTCCTGAAGGCGATCGCATCCCGTTTCAGTTAATTTTAAGACTACAGACCTGCGTTGCTTCGGATGTTCGGCTCTATCTATTAAACTACGCTGCACTAAGCGATCGCAAATTACTGAAGCCGTCGGGCGAGTTACGCCTAAATGTTCCGCCACATTAGACAAAGATGAATCTGGATGGCGGTATAAAAACATCATAGTCCGAAACTGGGGCACAGATAAGTTGGGTTCCCCTTGACTTCGCATTTGCGAGCGAATAAATCTCATTACTAGCGGAATGGTTTCCATCACCTCAGCCGCGCAGGTTTCGGGGTTTATTCCTTTTGGTAGATGCTCTGAGTTCATTTTTGTTAATACTGGTTCGCAAGCGGCTGTTTTTAAGTATAGGATGTTTAGATTTGAGGAATAAATAAAAAAATTTGACAGATATTGAATCTAGAGTATTAATGTAATAATACTAACTGTTAGCTATACTAACTAACAAGGTTTAATTCCTTCGCCCCATCCGTTGCCATGCGCTATTACATTAGTAAACGCCCAACGCCGCCTGCCTTTCCTATACATAGAAATCTGACTCCCTCCCTTGTAGGGCGGCAAGGATTGATGTTCCTGGGTTTGGCTTGCCTGTATAGCTGTGCTGCTTCCATTGCCGAACCTCTGAAAAAAGGTGAAGCGGGTCAAAACAAAGCTGTACCTGTCGCTATTGCTGCTGCAACTCAAAAAACCTTGCCGATCCAGGTACGGAGCACGGGTACGGTAGTTGCATATTCTACCGTATCTGTCAAGTCTTTGGTAGATGGTCAACTAACGGGGGTTTATTTCAAAGAAGGACAGAATGTTAAACAAGGAGATTTGCTGTTTAAGATTGATTCCCGCCCCCAAGAATCAGCCTTGATGCAAGCGGAAGCGAACCGAGCCAAAGCGGTTGCATCTGTAAGCCAAGCGAAAGCTGATTATACCAAAGCGATCGCCTCTGTGAATCAAGCAGAAGCGAACCGGGCAAAAGCGATCGCCTCCGTTAACCAAGCTAAAGCGAACCGCACAAAAGCGATCGCCTCCGTCAACCAAGCCAAAGCAAATCGGGCAAAAGACGTAGCAGAGGCAAAAAATGCCACAGAGCGATCGCAGCGTTACACCGGACTGTACAATGAAGGCGCGATCGGCAAAGACGAAGCCGATCAAATTCGCACCACAGCCGAGGCCGGAAAAGCCACAGTTGCAGCCAGTAGTAGCGGTATAGAAAACGCCCAAGCCGCAGTCAAAGCCGCCGACGCTGACATCGAAAACGCCCAAGCCGCAGTTAAGGCAGCAACAGCCGTCGTCGAAAGCCTGCAAGCAGCCGTCAGCGCCGCCGAAGCGGATATTGACAAAGCCAAAATTGACTTATCTTACAATTCCATTTTCTCACCCCTAGACGGTCGCACCGGCAGCCTGAAAGTCAATCAAGGCAACTTAGTTAAAGCCAACGACACCAACCCGCTAGTAGTCATTAACCAGATCAGCCCGATTTACGTCGCCTTTTCCGTCCCCCAAAAGGTATTACCAGAGGTAAAAAAAGCCATGAATGATGGCCCTCTGGAAGTAGAAGCGCAGATTCCTAATAGTACATCGCCGCCAGTACAGGGCGAACTGAGCTTTGTAGATAGTGCCGTGGATACGACAACGGGCACGATTCAATTAAAAGGCAGTTTTACCAATAGTGGCGGGCAACTTTCCCCTGGTGAATTTGTGAATGTTGTCCTCACCTTGCGAAAAGAACCGAATGCGATCGTTGTGCCTACAGTCGCAGTACAAGCGGGACAGAAAGGGCCTTTTGTTTTTGTGGTTAAACCCGATAAAACTGTGGAAATGCGCCCGATCAAGGTAGGTATTGCTGCTGGTAACGAAACTGCGATCGCGCAAGGTCTAAAACCAGGCGATCGCGTTGTTACCGACGGTCAATTTAACCTTGTTCCTAACGCCAAAGTAGAAATTAAAAAGAAATAGTTATTGGTTAGTTGTTATTGGTTGGTTGTTAGTTGTTCGTTGTTAGTTGTTAACGGTTATTTTATACCACTTATCTAAAAGTTTGCTACAGTTTGGGTAGGGGCGGGTTCGCGATCAAATTTGCCACCCACAAATAACATTAATAAACCCGCCCCAAGACTGTAGCATTAATTTAGAGAATTGGTATTATTAACAGCTAATCTGTCTAGCACGAAAAGCCCCCTTTCTAAGGGGGTTGGGGGTAGAAATATTGTACCTAAGCAGACAGAGAAAGGCTATAAGTAGAAGGAAGAAGAATTTAGTGATATACGAGAGAAGAAAGAATGTTTATACAGTCAGTTTTTTAGCCATCCCGATCTTCTTATGTTTAATTAGGTGGATTTACTTGACAACTAACAACCAACAACCAACAACCAACCACTAACAACTAACAACTAACAAATTATGAACATTTCCGAACTATTCATCCGCCGTCCAATTATGACCACCTTGGTAATGATTGGCATCTTAATATTTGGATTCGTAAGTTACGAATCATTACCAGTTAGCGACCTCCCCAACGTCGATTTTCCCACAATTCAAGTATCAGCCAGCCTCCCTGGAGCTAGTCCAGAAACGATGGCCGCCTCAGTCGCCACCCCCTTAGAACAGCAATTTTCTAGCATTGCCGGTCTGGATTCTATGAACTCCAGTAGCGGACTTGGAAGCACACAAATTACCCTACAATTCGACTTAAAAAGACCGCTGGATGGAGCCGCCCAAGACGTACAAGCGGCAATTTCTAAAGCAACGCGACAGTTGCCAGCAAATATGCCGAGTCCACCGTCTTATCGCAAAGTTACCCCCGCCGATCAACCAATTCTAAATTTGGTTGTCAGTTCCTCAATTTTGCCTTTACCAACAGTTGATAAATACGCCGAAACTCTGATCGCACAGCGGCTTTCAATGGTGGATGGCGTAGCCCAGGTACAAGTTTACGGCTCCCAGAAATACGCCGTCCGCATTCAACTTGACCCCCAATCTTTAAGTGCCAAAGGCTTAGGAATTGATGAAGTTGCCACCGCCATATCTCAAGGCAACTCCAACTTACCAACAGGAACACTTTACGGTCAAAAGCAAAATTTTACCATTCAAGCAAACGGCGAACTCAATGACGCTAATGCTTACAAATCCCTAATTGTAGCTTACCGAAATGGCGCTCCCGTGGAACTACAAGAAGTCGGTGAAGTTATTGACAGCGTAGAAAATGACAAATTAGCAAGTTGGTATAACGGAACAAGAGCAATTGTCCTAGCAATTCAGCGACAACCCGGAACAAATACCGTTGAAATTGTCAACGAAATCAAGAAATTATTGCCTACTTTTCGTAAGCAGATTCCCGCAGCGGTGGAGATGAATATTCTTTATGACCGTTCTCAATCTATCCGCGAGTCAGTTGATGATGTCAAGTTTACTTTATTGCTAACTATATGCTTAGTAGTGTTAGTGATTTTTATATTTCTTCGCAACTTCTGGGCAACAATTATTCCTAGTATAGCCGTACCGATGTCGCTAGTAGCAACCTTCGGTGTCATGGCAGCATTAAACTATTCGCTAGATAACCTTTCATTAATGGCATTAACCCTAAGTGTTGGGTTTGTTGTTGATGATGCCGTAGTCGTTTTAGAGAACATCGTCCGGCACATGGAAATGGGAGAAAATCGCTTTGAAGCCGCGCTAAACGGTTCAAGAGAGATTGGCTTTACAGTAATTTCAATGACGATTTCATTGGTTGCTGTCTTCATCCCGATGCTATTTATGGGCGGCATTTTAGGGAGGCTATTTAACGAGTTTGCCGTAACAATTGGCATGGCAATTTTGGTGTCAGGGGTGATTTCTCTGAGCTTAACTCCCATGCTATGTAGCCGCTTTTTAAAAGCACCAAAAAAACATGAGTCAGCAAGGGATGTTGTCGGAGATGAGTCATCTATAAATTCAGTCGGGAATGGCTTTGTACAACATTCAGAAAAAGAAATAACTTTTGAACAAAACCAGCCTAGACATTCAATAAAATCGCCGACAGCGACAGCAGAATTTGGAGGCGATCGCTCTGACGATATCTCTGACAAAAGGCAACCTCATTCAACTCATTTGCTAACAGCAGAACCCGATAGAAACGATAACTTACCAACAGATAAAAAAGAGGTAGAAAAGCCGAAAAACTCATTCTTTAAATCCATTTACAAATTATTTTCAAAATTATCGCTGGTCGGATTTTATGCTTGGAGCTTGAGAAAAGCGCTGAAATTTCACCGCACCACAATGGTGATTTCCGTAGCAATTTTGATCGCAAC
>DATGYA010000144.1:0-14386 GCA_035298405.1 Kamptonema sp.
TAACCTGTCTAAATAGTGCCAGGATTGTGTCTCCGACAATTTAGTCATAGCCTAGCCTCGCTGCAATTCATAATCTTCTGTAACGACATTCACTGAAGGTTATCAAAGCGCTTTTTTGCTGTTCGCTAAACTGGGTTTAGCCAACTATTTCTAGCTCAGGTAGGCAGGAAGGAACTAAAGATTTATTGATAAGTCTTTAAACTATCCCTGCTGACTTGACACTTTTAATTAAAGCGATATTTCGATCGGTCGAGTTGTGTGAGCTCCGCTTTTGGGCAGTAGCACGTTTTCTTGACTTGATTACTCAGTGTACCGTACTCTTGCGTAAATTATAAAACAATTATTAAACTTGATTGATAAGTAAATGTTTTAGGCTCAGTCCATCAAGTAAATAAATTTTATTGAAAATTAGGTTTATTTATATAGCTAGAGGCTAGGGGCTATGGAAAAAGGGAAAAGGGAATAAAATCAAGGGTTTCATTAATTTAGAATGTTCTAACCACCTTGGCGATTGTTATATAAAGCTAGTCAAATTTGTATCCTAAAATACAGAATTGCTCGCGATTTTACGATATATGCGTTCCATAACAAACGAGTTCGCGTTTAACCGACAGCCGAATAAGCTGTTACGCATTTAAAGGACGATAGTAGGGTGCTAATAATTAAAAATTAAAAATGCAAAATTAAAAATTTAATTCATTCATAATTCAGAATTGATAATTTTTAATTTTTAATTTTTAATTTTTAATTTTTTAGCACCCTACAAGCTGAGGGGCAGGTAAAAACAGATAACCCTTGTAACCACCAATAGATAATCTCATAAACATTACCCGCCCCGTCTTTAAACAGTTAATAGTTAGCTATTACTGCTCAATTTTCACAGAAAGAATTTTATCGCCTTGGCGGATAGCATTCACCACATCCATGTCTTCAGTTTTGCCAAAAGTCGTGTGAACTCCATCTAAATGAGATTGGGGAGAGTGGCAAATAAAGAATTGACTGCCGCCAGTATCGCGACCTGCATGAGCCATTGATAAAGTCCCAGCCAAATGCTTGTTGTTGTTAATTTCGCACTTAATTTTATAGCCCGGGCCGCCTGTTCCATTACCTTTAGGACAACCGCCTTGAATCATAAAATTAGGGATGACTCGGTGAAACGCCAGGCCGTCATAAAAACCTTTTTCAGCCAAGTCTACAAAATTTTTCACCGTGTTAGGTGCATCTCCATCGAACAGATCCAAATGGATCGTGCCTTTGTTTGTTTCCATGATAGCGCGAGTCATGATTTTTCTTGCTCCTGAAAATAAGTTTTTCGCAATTTTAAAGCCAGAACGAATCTAGAGAAATTCAAAAAGGCTTCTTCAGCTTGTAGCTCCAAAAGTTTAACATAGTTCGGCAAACTCTAGATTACCTATGGGTTACTTTTCCTCAGTGCAAAGTGTTGGCATCGCTTTTAATAGCAGGTGAATCTTCTATATCGCCCATATTAAAAATGAAGGGGACTCGGCTTGATTTACTGCCAATAAACAGAACTTTTGGCATTTGAGCTCCCCCACTTCTCCAAGCTTCAATAGCTTCTTTCTGAAGCACTAATTCGCCACCCTGAGCTTTTAAGGTTTCAGCTAATAGTCTTTGAGCTTCTGCTCTACCTTGAGCGCGGTTAATATCAGCTTGGGCTTGTTGCTCAGCTTCTTGAGCGACATAAACAGCTCTTTGTGCTCGCTGTTCTGCAACTTGTTTTTCTTCAACTGCTTTAGCAAAATCTTCAGAGAATCGAATGTTGACAACGCTGGT
Source organism: Kamptonema sp. (assembly GCA_035298405.1). Classification (GTDB taxonomy): domain Bacteria; phylum Cyanobacteriota; class Cyanobacteriia; order Cyanobacteriales; family Microcoleaceae; genus Kamptonema. The sequence continues at coordinate 1,795 of DATGYA010000144.1, forward strand.
ATCTAATACAATTACATCATATTTTGCTAATCTTTCTTTAAGGGCAATATCAAAATCTCGCTTCAGTTCACTTCTTTGAGTAATAGATTGTTCCGCAGTTCTGAGTGCGGCTGCTGTCTTAAATGCTTCTTGGGTCTGAGGGGCAATAATTTTTGAGACAATATTTGCTAAAGTTCCTTGAGTTCTCCTGACATCAACAACTTTGGCGGGATCGAGGCGGAAGTTGATAGCAAAGCTAGCATTTAGATCCTGAAGGTCTTTAGTAGCGCTTTGGGCAGGAACTTCAAATTTTTGCACTGTTACATCATAGACATCTACCTTTGAGATAAATGGCGGTCTGAGATGAATTCCCTCTAATAATGCTCCATCTGTGGCTTTGCCTAAGATGCTGATTACGCCTGCTTCACCGGGATTGATGATGACAAAAGAATTGAGTCCCAGGAGAATCAAGACTGCTGCGATCGCTGCCACGATTATGGTTGTAGTACTCTGCAAGTTCTGAATCTTCAAGTTATGAACTCCTATTTTGCGTGTAAAGCAATTTGCCCTTGACAATTATATCGGAAAATTTTACTTTGAGCGCGATCGCCTAAAAAATTCAGGAAAAATTTAGTTATAATTTGGAAATCATAACTAATTTTTCCTGAAAGATGACACAGAAACAATTTACTGAACTAACACCAGAACAAGAAGCATCGATCCCATTATATCGAGAAAAATGGAGAGCGATCGCGCTTTCCACAGAACCCATAAACCACGAGCAAGCATCAGCAGCTATAAAAAAAGCCTACACTTTTATTGGTCAACAAGAGCCACAAATTATTTTTTTTGATAGCCCATATTTAGCTTTAAATTATTTTGCAGAGCGAATGGGTGGCGAATTTGGCAGCGAAATAGGGGGGCAATTAAAAAGCGAAATTTGCTCAGAATTATATAGAAAATTAACCAGCCAAATAAAAAGTGAACTAGAAAATAAAATTTACAGCAAATTATATAATCCCCTATACGATCAAATTATCGAGCAACTTAACAACCAAATTCATAATCAACTGCACAGCCTACTGCATAGCAAAATGATAGGTATTTTCAACAGCTTTATGGAGAGACAATTTTATCATCGCAACAAAATTGTCTCAGAATTATTAGCTTGTAATGGCAGTTGGGTAGATTTTTGCATTTCTGCATTAAATCTAGAATGCGATTTAGCTAAATGGGAAATAATGCAGTTGCTAGTTAAGAATTGCGGCTGGATTTACCCTTGTGAAAAGACTTGCTTTGTGTGCGATCGCCCCCGCATACTTCGCTTTGACAGCCAACAGCTACTTCACGCCGAAGCAGAGCCAGCAGTGCAATATGCCGATGGATTCAGTGTCTATGCTCATCACGGCATCAGATTGCCAGAAACCTACGGGAAACTGCACCCGCAACAGTGGCGATCGCAATGGCTATTAACAGAAGAAAATGCCGAAGTTAGGCGAGTGTTAATTCAACAAATTGGCTATACCAGAATTTGCCAAGACTTACAAGCAATTGAATTAGATTCTTGGCAAGAATACACCTTATTAAAAATTGATAAAAATCTGGACATCGAACCAATTTATCTGTTAAAAATGACTTGTCCGAGCACGGGATACCTACACACACTGCGCGTACCGCCTGATGTCACCTCAGCCAGAGAAGCTATTCGTTGGGTAAATTGGGGAACAGATCCCGAAGAATTTAGCGTACAAACTTGAAGGGAGGGGAGTGCGGATTTAGTATAAGTCCTCAAAGTAAGTCTCAGAGTTTTGGTAGTATTGACACTGGCAGCTACAAGCTAAAAACCAAAATTAACATGAGCCAATATCCAGAAGGCATTCCGCCTCACGGTGGTCAACTGATCTGCCGCATTGCCACATTAGATCAGCGACAGGAATTTTTCGATAAAGCAGAGGCACTACCGCGAGTTCAGTTGGACGATCGCGCACTCTCCGATTTACAAATGATCGCGATCGGCGGTTTCAGCCCCATTACGGGGTTTATGAACCGCGATGACTACAAATCCGTCGTCGCTGATATGCACTTGGCAAACGGCTTGCCTTGGTCAATTCCCGTCACGCTTCCCGTTGCCCAAGAAGTAGGCGATCGCCTCAAAGAAGGTACCTTAGTCCGCCTCGACTCCCCCAGCGGCGAATTTGTAGGCGTTTTAGAACTAACTGAAAAATATTCCTACAACAAAGAAATCGAGGCAATTAACGTCTACCGCACCGACGATCTCAAACACCCCGGCGTACAGGTACTAGATAAGGCGGGGCCGATTAACCTTGCAGGGCCAGTCTTTCTGATGGCACGCTTGGATCATCCTCTATTTCCCCAATATCAAATTGACCCGGCAAAATCGAGAGCTTTATTCCGTGAAAAAGGATGGAAAACAATAGTAGGATTCCAAACTCGCAACCCCATTCATCGAGCTCACGAATACATTCAGAAATGCGCCTTAGAAATAGTAGATGGATTGTTTTTACATCCTCTAGTTGGCGCAACCAAAGAAGACGACATTCCCGCCGACGTGCGGATGCGTTGCTACGAAATTTTGCTAGAAAAATACTTTCCTCAAGAACGAGTAATTCTAGCGATTAATCCTTCAGCGATGCGCTACGCGGGGCCACGAGAAGCGATTTTCCACGCTTTAATTCGCAAAAACTACGGGTGTACGCATTTCATAGTTGGGCGCGACCACGCAGGTGTAGGTGACTACTATGGAACTTATGATGCTCAACACATTTTTGAAGAATTCGATCCCGCAGCATTGGGCATCATACCAATGAAATTTGAACACGCTTTCTACTGTAAGCTGACGGGGCAAATGGCTACTACAAAGACAAGTCCTAGTAAGCCGGAACAGCGAGTACATTTGTCGGGGACAAAAGTACGGCAAATGTTGCGAGATGGGAAATTACCGCCGCCAGAGTTTTCTCGGCCGGAGGTAGCGGCTGAATTGGCACGTGCGATGAATATTTATGCTTATGAGATTTGAGTCTTAGGTGGTTTTGAGTTAAAGACGGGGTGGGTTTTGTTGAAAACTTTTCTTTTGATTACAAAGGTTAATTTGCTTAACTCACCCCTAGAAAATAGCTAATAAGTAAATCCACTTAATTAACCGTAAGATACGGATGGCTAAAAAAGCTTGCTGTATAAGCATTCTTCCTTCTTCCTTCTTCCTTCTTCCTTCTTCCTTCTTCCTTCTTCCTTCTACTTACCACTCCGGTTATTAAAAATGTAAAATTAAAAATTGCCGATGCCTGTAATTTTTAATTTTTAATTTTTAATTGTTAATTTTAAGTCAGGACTTACGCATGAAACTCAAGCGGCGGGAATTTTTGCAACGATCTGGCTGGTTGGTGGCGGCGCTAGGGATAAGCGAGGCTTTATTCTGGCAAATGAGCGATCGCTACTCCCAAGCTCTAGCACAATCAACAACGCGCAAATTAGCGATGCTGGTGGGGATAAATCAGTATCCTACTTTAGAGGCGCAGGGTACTCCTTTGCGTGGCTGCATTACAGATGTGGAACTACAACGGGAATTACTGATTTCTAGATTTGGTTTTCAGCAGTCAGATATTCTGACTTTAACGGATAACCTTGCTACTAGGCAAAATATTGAGGCGGCTTTTAATAGCCATTTGAGAGAACAAGCTAAGGCGGGGGATGTGGTGATTTTTCACTTTAGCGGTTTCGGAAGTCGTCTGCGTTTGGGTACGTCTTGGGAAGATGAGCAAAATAGTTTAGTGCTGGCGGATGATATTTTACCTATGGAGTCAGCGCCGATCGCGAATGATATGCTAGAAGAAACGCTGTTGCTACTAATGCGATCGCTCCCCACTAAAAACGCGATCGCTATTCTCGATGCTAGTTATGTTTATCCTGGGGTTGACTTAATTGGCAATTTGCGAATTCGTTCTAGATCCCGCCCCATAGTGGGGCAAGCTAGCTTGGATGAGTTAGCATTGTTAGAAGAACTGCGAACCAATGCAAAAAAACCCGATCTGACAAAGCTGAAAAGTGAAATTTTCACTACCACACCTAATCAAATTGCAGCAGAATTTGCCTACAATGGCTTTAGCACGGGTGTATTTACTTTAGCTTTAACTCAATCTCTTTGGTGGGCAACAGATGCAGCGAATCTGCAAATAAGTTTCAGTCAAGCTGCAAATGCAATATCAAGATTAACTGAGAGCGATCGCTTGCCTAAAATTGGAAATCAACAGTCCAAAGTTGAAGAATTACCTCTAAAATTTGCATCTTTAATCTTGAATTCTCCTGCTGCTGACGGCGCAGTGATAGCAGTTGAGGAAGGCCAAAAAACGGTACAATTGTGGATGGCAGGGTTGCCAGGAAATATTCTTGATGCTTATGGAGTTAATTCTGTATTTACTTTACTTCCAGAAACAATCCCTCGATTGCAAGTGCGATCGCGAAGCGGCTTAGTTGCGAAAGCACAAATCAAGGAATTACCTATTGCAGAGGGAGAATTCGTAGCTCCAAAAGTCGGTCAATTGGTACGGGAATCAATTCGAGTTTTACCGCGAAATATCGGTTTAACAGTTGCTTTAGACTCTCAATTAGAGCGCATTGAGCGAGTAGATGCTACTAGCGCTTTTTCTACAATTTCCCAAGTCTCAGTAGTAACAGCAGAACAACTGGCAGATTATAGATTTAGTCGAGTTATGGAAAATGCGATCGCGCAGGTATCAAATGCTCCTTTACCTTCACTCTCTCAAGGTCGTTACGGTTTATTTTCGATTGGCCAGAAGCTGATTCCTAATACATTAGGCGATGGAGGCGAAGCGGTGAAGGTGGCGGTAAAGCGGTTAGCACCGCAATTGAAAACGCTGCTAGCGGCTAAGTTATTACGACTGACAGCAAATGTTGGATCTTCTTTGTTGAAGGCGAAGGCAAATTTGGTGACACTTGCGCCAACAGCAAAGGTATTAGTTGAGCAAGTACCTTTGCGAGCGTTTAGTACAGGTGAAGGTGCGATGCCTGCGGCTGGCTTTGCCTACGCCTCTATGACTGCTGATGGAATTGTGGATTTACCTGTGGGCACTCGGATTCAATACAAATTGTACAATCAAAGCGATCGCCCACTCTATTTTATGATGTTTTGTTTAGATAGTGAGGGCAGAGCGATCGCGATTGAACCCCCATCGCCTCAAACTGCCGTTAGTGAAGATACTAACACGCCCTTAGCACAGCTCGCGATCGCACCTGGGGAAACTGTTTCTGTACCCTACACTCGTAACTTAGCGACTACAGAAGTAAATCCTTTAGGATGGCTAATTCACGGGCCATTAGGTTTAGTTGAAACTCAGATTATACTCAGTCAAGCTCCCTTTACTCATACTCTGGCTAGCTTGGAAGGAGGAATGCAACAAGTTAGAGATATGTTACCCATGCGTGTACTTTCAAAACCTTTAAAAGTTGCTCAATCTCTCCTACAAGATTTGCACAATGCTAGCCTTCTTGGTGTACAATCAGCAGGAGTAGTGACTGAAGACTTTGCCTTAGATGTCAATACTTGGACAACTTTTAGTTTTATTTATAGAGTTGTTTGATAAATTTTTATGTTTGATTTTGCCTGGTTCTCAACAAGTTTTCAATGTAAAGAATTTCCCGGAGGGCAGTATTAATAAACTCTGGATCGTAAGGTGCTAAAACTAGAACTAATTCGTACTCTTCCCTAGCAATTGTATAATCCTCTAACCCGTAGCTGTAGATATAGCCCCGAAATAAATGTATACGGGGGCTATTGGGAAAATTAGCAGCTAATAAGTCAATAATTGTGGCAGCTTCGGCATATTTACCTTGCATATAAGCTGTTTCTGCCTTCCTATACTCGGCATCCATATCTATACTCATAGTAAATTTACCCGCAGACTTTTGGGCGATTAGCATCAAATCAACTCCCATGTTGGTGATTAAGTTTAAAGTGTGTAAACACTGCTATCTATAGCGGTTTAGCAATTATTCAGAAAAGGTGCCAACCGAGCTCCTATTGCTTTATCTGTCTCTCCTCGCAGTTTTTACGCCGAATTCCGATATTGTTATATTTCTTTACAAATCTGCGCGATCGCTTTTGGAGGTGTGGTTAGCCATGCAGCCGTTGGAAAGATAAAAATTGAGCTGCGATCGCGATCGCAGCTCAAAGCGTTTATAAAAAAATACCGTGAAAACCTTGGGACTTTAGAGTGGGGAGTGTCAATTACTTCCTTATTCCTTCGCATCTAATACCAATTCTCTAAATTAATGCTACAGTCTTGGGGCGGATTTATTAATGTTATTTGTGGGTGGCAAATTTGATCGCGAACCCGCCCCTACCCAAACTGTAGCAAACTTTTACCAGAAGTGGTATAACAATAATCCCACCATTTAGATGGTGGGATTATTGTTGCAGATTAGCTATCTAACACTTTATTTTCAACGAAGAATAGCATCTACTTAATTAGCTTATGCTGGCAGCCATCTGTTTTTGTAACTGGCTTTTTGCTTCTTTGAACTGAGTAGCCATTTGTTCCATTTGCACTTCGCTTAAGTTGCGGCGAATGTAAGGGAACAAATCATTTTCTTCTTGGCGGACGTGATCCTTAACATCAGCCATCAGTTTTTCAATTTTGGCTTTGAACTCAGAAGAACTGGGGCTAGTGGCTTTAATGTCAGCTAGGGCTGTCTTCATTTGGGCTTGCTCATCGTACAGCTCTTGAGTGTTATTGTAATAGCTGCGGACTGCGGGGTAGACAACTTGCTCTTCTGCTTCTGCATGAACGCTTAAGTCTTTGTAAAGTTGACCGAAGAATTCTTGCAGTTTTTGAGGCTCGTTGGTAGCAGCTATTTCCAGAAAAATGGCATCTACTTTGCGGTGATCCATTGTAATGATTTCGATGATGTTCATCTCGTTTTTGCTACGAGTGACAGCACCGCCAATAACGCCAGTTAAAGCAGCCATTGCATCTTGAACGCGAGCCCAAACTCCCTGATCGGGGTCTTTTCCTGTTAGTTCGCGGACACCTAGAACTTCTAGAACGCCTTTAAGTTGCTCTTGGTGAGCGCGGTTTTCAAAGTTAACCGTGTTCAACGGCGTAATGGCAGCTTCGATATCTGCACCAACTACTTGGGCCGCTTTATGAATTAGCAGGCCCGCCATTGTTTGTTTGTGCTTGAGCAATTCATGCTGACCTACTTTTTCAAACAGTGTGAGTTCAGAACCTTTCATAAGTTTCTGAACTTCTTCAATCATCTTCACGGCTGTTTCTTGTGGCTCAGCTTGAATACCATACTGAACGATTGTGGTTTCTAAAACGCCCAGGTTTTTGCGATCGTCTTCAAGCATATCTCGGAAGCGATTACAAAGATCGGAGTCGTTACAGGACTGCAAGAACATTTCTTCATTCGCAATTAATAGCTTTTGCATCGCTTTCATATCTGCGAGCTTAGTGGCGATCGCTTGGCGCTTAGTATCCTCAAGGGTAACTACCATCTATGTTCTCCTCTTTAAATAGTGTTCTATCGGTACACTTTTTAGCGTATGGGAGTACTTAGGTAACAACCTCTTTCTCCCGACTGATTGAGGTTCAGCCGAAGGTAGTATTATTAAAATGTTTAGTGTTGACAATTAACAGTTAACTGTTAACTGGTAAGCAGTAAGTTCACACGAAGTATTTTCTCATGTTGTTCGCTTGCTGCTATCCTTAGCCACAAAATGAGCGCTCCGGATCTCAATATCTATCAATAAATTGTGAAATCAGTGTTCGCGAAGCGCTACCATAGTTCAAGGCGAAGTTATGTAGAGTTTAAGATTAAATCGATTGTCTCAAATTCCCACTGCCTTAGACTTTCCAGCTCATGTATTGAAGCTGGATAACGGGTTAACAGTTATTCAACAACACATTCCTGCGACACCTGTAGCAGTTGTGGATGTTTGGGTAAGGGCTGGCGCTACTCTAGAACCCGATTCCTGGTCGGGGATGGCGCACTTTCTAGAACACATGATTTTCAAAGGCACTGACCGAATTGCCCCTGGCGAATTCGATCGCGCGATCGAAAATCGAGGCGGAATAGCGAATGCGGCTACGAGCCACGATTATGCCCATTTTTTCATCACGACTGCGGCCACATATTTTGAAGATGTAACTAATGTATTGGCAGAGTTGTTGCTGGGGGCTTCGATTCCCGATGCTGAGTTTGACTTGGAACGAAATGTGGTGGTTGAGGAAATTCGCCAAGCTCAGGACAGTCCAGACTGGATCGCGTTTCAAGCTTTGATGGAGATAGTTTATGAGCGTCACCCTTACAGGCGATCGGTGTTGGGGACGGAGGCGCAGTTGTGGGAGCGATCGCCACAAGAAATGCGCTCTTTCCACCAATGTCACTATCAACCAGAAAATATGACTGTGGTGATTGCGGGAGGAGTTGAGCAAGGGCGGGCTCTAGATACGGTTAACCTTGCTTTTAACAACTTCCCAGGCAGGTGCTACTGTCCCCAATTAGAAATAGAGGCAGAACCTCCGCTGACGGGAATTCGCCGTCGAGAACTCTACTTACCCCGACTGGAGCAAGCGCGGCTGGTGATGGCTTGGGTGGGGCCGGGAGTAGATCAAGCGCAAAGTGCTTATGGCTTAGATTTGCTATCTGTGCTGCTAGGAGATGGGCGCTCTTCTCGCTTGGTTCGGGAATTACGGGAGGAGCTACAATGGGTGCAGGCGATCGGTAGCAGTTTTTCGCTGCAAAGGGAGTCGAGTTTATTTACAATTAGTGCAGTTCTCGAACCGCAATTAGTTGAACAAGTAGAGGCTTTGATTGGCGATCGCATCTGGGAATTACTGTACAAGACCGTTTCAGATGCAGAACTCGCTCGGTGCCAACGACTGCTATGCAATGACTACGCCTTCTCTACGGAAACGCCCGGACAACTGGCTGGTCTTTATGGGTATTACAGCACTATTGCTACTCCTGAATTAGCTGTCACCTATCCAGGTAAGATTAAGGCATTTCAACCACTAGACCTCCAACGCTTAGCTCAACAATATCTATCTCCATCCCACTATGCCGTTGTCATCCTCAAACCGCTCTGAAGAAGTAAAAATTAAAAAGTAAAAATTAAAAATTAAAATGAACAGTGAAATTCACCGCAGGGTTCTAGACAACGGTATTGTCGTGCTGGCAGCGGAAAATCCGGCAGCGGATATTATTGCAGCTCGTATTTTTCTTAAAGCGGGAAGTAGGTGTTTACCCGCTAAACTTGCTGGACTTTCTCACCTACTGGCGGCGGTATTAACGAAGGGGACAGAGCGGCTGTCTTCTGTAGAAATTGCTGAGCGTGTGGAGTCGGTGGGGGCAAGGTTAAGCGCGGATGCTTCTAGCGATTATTTTTTACTATCGCTGAAGACGGTTTCGGCAGACTTTGCGGAGATGTTGGAATTGGCGGGGGAATTGCTGCGATCGCCAACTTTCCCAGAAGCCGAAGTGGAATTAGAGCGGCGCATTGCTATGCAAGCAATTCGCTCTCAGTTAGAACAACCTTTCGCGATCGCCTTCGAGCAGCTACGGGAGGCAATGTACCAAGATCACGCTTATGCTTTCTCAACGCTGGGCACAGAAGCTACAATCTCTCAGGTAAGTCGCGCCGACATTCAACACTACCATCAAACTTATTTCCGCCCCGATAATATAGCGATCTCTATCGTGGGGCGAATTGGAGTTGAGGATGCGATCGCTTTAGTTAATCAAGTTTTTGGAGATTGGGAAGCACCCACAACCCCAATTCCAACTTTAAACTTGCCTGCGATTACCCCTAAACCCAGTCTCACAGTTACTCCCCAAGAAACGCAGCAGTCAGTGGTAATGCTAGGCTATCTAACGCCAGAGGTACAACACCCCGACTATGCAGCGATGAAATTGCTCAATACCTACCTTGGTAATGGGCTTTCCAGCCGCTTGTTTGTGGAATTGCGGGAAAAGCGGGGGTTGGCTTACGATGTTTCCGCACTCTATCCCACACGCATTGACAATTCTCAGTTTGTAGTGTATATGGGTACTGCACCTGAAAATAGCGCGATCGCCCTAGAAGGATTACAATCTGAAGTCGATCGCCTCGCCGTCACCCCCTTAACTGCTGAAGAGTTGCAAGCTTGTAAGGAGAAAATATTAGGTCAGTATGCCTTGGGCAAACAGACGAATTCCCAAATTGCCCAAATTTTAGGCTGGTACGAAACTTTGGGTTTGGGAATTGAGTTTGATAAACAGTTTCAGGTAGACATAGCTGCTGTTACAGCCTTGGAAGCTCAACAAGCTGCTCGCCGATATTTCATCAAACCTTACATTTCTTTAGTGGGGCCTGCGGCGGCGGTTAATCAATTGGGAGTAACTGCATAGTTGTTAGTTGTTAGTTGTTAGTTGTTTTTGGGCGGTGTAGGTGATTTTAATGCTTGATTTGATATCTTTTGACGGGGCGTATTGCCCCGTTATCAATTTGAACTTGAGATTAAGTTCTAGTCTGGATCTTTGGGCGGTTGAGATGCGATCGCCTCCTCAATAGCATCAGCAGCAATCAGCCCTGAAACTTCTTCCCGGCGACCTCTCATCTCATCAATTTTCTCAGAAGCCATTTCTCTGACAGATTGAGCTTTTTCCTTGACAACTTGAGCTTGGTCTTGAGCTATTTCTCTGACAGATTGAGCTTTTTCTCTAACAACTTGAGCCCGATCTTGAGCTGCTTCCTTGACAACTTTAGCTTTTTCTTGAAGTTTTTCCGCTAAACTTTGAGCCACCCCTTTCGCCTCTTCTACGTGCTTGATGGTATCGTCGAGGTCTTTTTTCAATACATCTCTGGCTTGACCCACTTTTTGATTCAGTCCGTCTGTATAATGGTGAGGTTCTGCGATCGCAGCCTCCGCAACCATCACTCGCTTAGACCCGATACTCGAAATAACTGCTGGTTCAAGCAGATAAATCCCATCCAAAACACCTCGCCACCCGCTAGATTTAAACAAATAATTAACCACATTACCTGTATTAACATCGAAGAGATAGTCAATCAGCTCACCCACTTTATTACCCCGATCCGTCAACACCTCGTTGCCAATCATAGAGATAGCCGACTCAGGTTGTTTTAGTTCTGGCACTTCTGGATTAAGATTTACCAGAATATTGTCACCCACTGTCTCTACCTGCGACCAAGCAAACCAGCGTTTCTTATTGCCCAAAAATCCAGACTTGCAAGTAAAGCCGATCGCGTGATGAGATTGAGGATCTAACCACAGTTGATCGACGCGACCAAGCTCTTCCACAGTCTTGCGGTCAATGACTCGGCGATTGAAGAAATCACTGCGCTTAATTATCTGTTGTGCTGTAGTCATAATAGTTCTCCAAAAAGGGGTTTGTTTTCAGATCGCGATCGCGCTTCTGTCTGGGGTATTGCGATCGCTGTTGTTAACTTAACTAAAACTTAACCAGCTAAAAATTGTTTCTAGTATTAATTCTAACTCGATAAAATAAATATGCTATCTGTTACATAACTTTACAAATAGCAGATCGTTGATAACCGTTCTCCTTTTGAGTAGTCATCAGCAATTAAAAGCACAAGAACTTAATCCATCCCCTTCTGCTATTCGCTTGAGAAAACTAAGAGCCGAAAGAGAGGCTATTCAGAAAGTATAATGCCTTTAAAATATTTGCTGGATGAAAATGTAGCTCCGATCTATAAAGTGGGATTTGGTTCCTGCGTAAGTCCTAATATTCTATAACCCTAAACAATAACGAATTGCGGCCTCAATTTCTGCCATTTTAGTTTCTGAAATTCGTCCCGATGGAGAATCAGGAAAACGAGTTTTATCCAAAGAACGGATTTGAAAACATAAAAAAACTGTTTCTATTGGTAGTCCACTTTCAGAAGAAGAAACACGCACATTAGTGGGAAAATTACGGGTAATATTTTCACCCTTTGTTCCTACAATTACAGTAATAACTAAGGGTAGTTGGTTAATAGAATCAATTGATAAAATTAACACAGGTCTTTGTCCTGCTTGTTCTCTGCCCTGAACAGGATTAAGATTAACAAAATAAATCTCGCCTCTTTGAATGGTCATAAATCACTTAAACCATCCATTTCAGTTATTTTAAATTCCTGTTCTATTTGCTGAATCTCAGCTTGAATAGATGGATCGTTTGCCATCGCTTCTAGTTGTGTTGTTAAGTTAGAAACGCTGATTTCTATTTCTTGATCTCCATAAGTGGCTTTTAATCTTTCTAAAAAGCTCTGATCGAGTTCACTAGCTTTTAAGCGATAGGTAGTTACCATTTTGAGTAATTGTTTTTGTTAAAGTTGATTTCCGGGTTGACTTCGCCTCCTAATTGTACATCATCCGCAACTGAATCGCCCCAAAAGTCAGAAACCGGGTTTCTATCAATATCTAGTTTGCCCCCAAATTCTCTCAAAAGAAACCCGGTTTCTTCCCTAAAATTCCTCTAACCAAGTTTGAATTACTCCTAACAAATTATTCTGACTGGGGGGAAAACTGCGTAAAGGCGCTATATAATTTTATTTTATTTTTTTGAGTTA
>DATGYA010000145.1:0-7803 GCA_035298405.1 Kamptonema sp.
AGCAGTATATTTGCCTTTTATATAGTGGTTTGTGTGGGAGTAGATGTACGGACTGCGACAAGGTGGTGTGGTATTACGTCCTTTGCCAATTCGATATCCCCAACCGTTATAACCTTCCAAAAACTTCAATGTATTGGCTAGAGTCCAAAATTTTACTCCTGTAGCGCGATCGTAAATGAGAGCATCAATGGCAGACTCGTTCCAAGTAAAAGGTGGATTTCCCTGCTCTGGTCTGCCTGCCGGTTCTCCGACAGTACGCGCTGTTAGCGGATCTCCATTATGAAGGTGAGTTTTAAAATTAAAGGTTGACTCTAAACCATGAATAACTGCAATTACGTACCAAGGAACACCCGTGATGTCTGAAACTGATTCATAAATTGCTTGATGCTGTTGAATTTTATCAGCGTAAAACTTAACATCATTCACAGCACTGGGGTTAATTTGGCATTGTTGCCACAGTTTTACATATTCGAGTTCTAAGGCATCAGTTCTGCTCATACCTCTTTCCAAACCTTTATTGAATTTGATTATAGCTGAATCGCTTTAGAGTTGTGTAACTATACACAAAAATTCATAATTAGCTTTAGTATTCATGCCCCCTGCTTTGACCGATGGTGTCAAAGGTTTTTGGACAAAAGTAAACGACACGCTTGTTAAGAAATATTAATAAGCCTGACACCTTTACTGTTCCTCGTTCCCTGTTCCCTTGTCCTCATAGTTAACTTTATTTTTGTCCGACTATTTATCGAGTTATCAAAATATACTGACCTGTGTTCGATTTCCTCTGTTACGATGCAGTAACAACGCGATCGCGCCCGTCCTTCTTAGCTCGATAAAGAGCAGCATCAGCAGCTCTCACCAGCGCCTCAGTAGAATTACCGTGCTCTGGAAAGCAAGCAACCCCTATCGATACCGTAATAGAACCGAGAGGTTGGCGGCGATGCTCGATTTGCAACTGCTTAACTCCCTCTCGCAATTGCTCTGCTCGCATTCTTGTCTCTTCCAAAGAAGAGTCTGGCAGAATTAATGTCAACTCCTCACCTCCATAGCGGCAGGCAATATCTGAAGCGGAAATATTTTTCTGCAAAAACATACCTAATTCTCGCAGCACTGCATCCCCTGCTTCATGACCAAATTTGTCATTAAATCGCTTAAAGCGATCGGCATCAATCATGCAAATTGCCAACGGTTGCTGAGTACGTCTAGCACGGTGCAATTCTCTCTCCAAAGATTCTTCTAAATAACGGCGGTTGAACAAACCCGTAAGCGGATCGCGAATACTCTGGTGCTGTAGTGTTTCATGAAGTTTTATATTAGCTAAAGCTAGAGAAATTTGCCTAGCTACCGTTACTGCTAAATGTTGTTTGGCTTTTGGTAGCGCTGGCATCTCAGCATTTTCTGGAAAGCTCAAATATAGCACTCCCATTGCTTCGCCTTGAGCTACCATCGGAATACAGAAATATGCCCTGGGCAATAATTCAGCGTGAATGTGATTGCAAACTAAACCCCTATTCGTATCCTCAACTAAATGAGGATGACCGCGCCTGAGCGCTATACATTCAATAGTGGAAAATACAGAGTGGCTAGTAATAACATCACCCCAACTTGTAATAGCTTCCACTAAGTTTTTGGAATTACTAATCATAAATATGCTGCCATAACTTTTGGGAAATAAAAGCGGCATAAACTGACCAATTACTCTCGCTGCTTCCTCCCGATTGAGACAGCTTTGGATTAGGTCGCTCATGTGACTGAGCAAAGTAATTTCGTCATTCCGTTGTTCTAATTCGTTTACCTTGATAGTGAGTTGTTCGTTAATACGCTGTGTCAAACGCTGGCTTTCTCTTAGGGCTCCCTCTACTTGCTTGCGGTTGCTAATATTGTGTACAACTATGCAGAAAACCTTTTGGCTATTGTAAGCAATCAGACTGATGCTGATTGCAACATCGATCGGAGATCCATTCTTGTGATGGTGCTGCGTCTCGTTTATGTACAGATGATTATCGGTAAAAATCCGATCTATTTTGGCATCTAAAGTTTCGCGGTCGATGTTGACAATATCGTAAAGGGTTAATTGCAAAATTTCCTGTCTATTGTAGCCGATTAAGTTGAGATAGCTAGAATTGGCTTCAATAATTTGTTTGCTATAGCCATCTATTAAAAAAATGCCTTCTGCACTTTGCTCTACCACTGCCCGGTAGCGTTCTTCGCTCTCTCGCAAAGAGGCGATTAATTGCATTTTTTCGATTTCTGCTTGCTTGTCTTTAGTGATATCCATCATCACTCCCCGCAATTTTATAGGGTGGTTGTTTTCAGTGATGACATTAACCATATCTCTGATCCAAATTATGCAATCATCAGCGGTCATCATCCGATATTCAAATTCATATTCGGTTTGTTTTTTAAAGCTAGTAGCGCAAACGTTAAAAGCTCGATCTCGATCGTCGGGATGGATGTGATTTTGCCAGAAGTCTGGTTCAGAAAGCCAGGTTTCAACTGGATAGCCGGATACTCTTTCTGCTTCTTGGCTAACGAAGGTAAATTGAAAGGTTTGGGGGTCGGCTTCCCAGACTATTCCTTCTATCCAGTTGAGGAGGGATTGAGAGTGTTGCTGCGATCGCAACAGTGCTTCCTGTACTAATTTACGCTCGGCTATTTCGCTACAGAGTTCTTGATTAGTTGACTCTACAAGCTTAGCTCGTTGATGATTTTTTTGGGCGAGGTAAAGTGCTAATGTCAGAAGAACAGCCATTGCTATTCCTAACAAAATGCCTAGACTAATCCATAATGGTATAATTAGCTCGGTAACTGTTAGTAGTGAATCTGTGTAAAGTTGGAGTGCAAAGTCCTTGACATTCCCCATAAAAATTAAAAATTAAAAATTAAAAATTAAAAATTGTAAATTTCACACCCGTTTAAATCAAAATTAAAAATTATGAACTTCATACCTGCTTAAATCAAAATTAAAAATCTATAATTAAAAATTATGAGCTTCACCCCCTCTTAATTTTTAATTTTTAATTTTCTCGACATATCCCCAAAGACTATAATCCCGACTCAGCCATCCCCGAAAAAAGGCCATTTGAGTTGGATCTTCTTGTACGCGCTTATAACGGTAAATAATGCGTTCGTTGATTAGTTGAAAGGCTGTATTTTTATTATTAGCAGCGGCTAGTGCTTTGACGGTGCGATCGTCAAAAACACCACTCTGCGGAAGTCCCAAGGCTTGCTGGAGAAATGTAACAGAGTTAGATATGCCGAAATTTACGGCGGTGTCAAACATGACGATCGCGAGGGCTGGGTGCATACTCGCCGCATGGCTTCCTTTCCAGTAACTCTGATAAATTTCTAAAAGTTCAGCTTCCGACATCCGGGTGACATCCAGGGGAGGAAGTCCCCGACTGTAGCGGTAGGCATCGTATTCGGTTTGCAAAATTCCTCTGTAAGTTCTCCCGCCTTTATCTGCGGGATGGTTGCTAAAGCCACCCTCGAAATATAAGGTAAAGTAGAGAGCAGCTTCAAAGATGCGTTGCTGGTAAGCTGCTGTTTGCTGCGAGGCGATACTCTTAGTGGCGAAAGGTAGGGGTAGCGCCAATGTTAACAAAAGTATACCCAGCAGGAGGTTGGGTTTGAGGTTAATCTTAAGTTTCGGTTGTCTCTGTTGCTTGCTAATCATAAATTGTGTGATTGGTGGCTACGACTTAGGCAATTGGCAAATATAGTAGGGTTCGTCAGACGGTCAAACCCTGATTATATCAATCCCTAACCCAAGTCTGACGCACCCTACAAGCTGCAACCACTGCATTGTCGCTTCAAAAACTGCTAAGGTGCAAAATACCATAGACTTTAAATTGATAGCACAAATAGGCTGGCGATGAATCTCAATCCAACTACCTCGTTTCAGGAACCCAAACCAGAGGATGCCGCAGGGCTGACTCAAGCCGCGGAAGTATATTATGCTCAGGGGAAGTTAGCGGAGGCGATCGCATTTTGCCGCCGAGCTCTGGAGATGAAGCCAGATTGGGCGGCGGCTTATGTGACAATGGGAAATGTACAGCAGGCTCAAGGTCAACTGGATGAGGCGATTCGCTTCTACTCGGAGGCGCTGGCATTAAATCCTGACTATGCGGAAGCTTATGCGAATTTGGGCAGTATGCTCTATAAGCAGGGGCGTTTTGTGGAGGCGGTTGTTAACTATGAAAAAGCGATCGCGCTGAAACCAGATTTGGCTGCGGCTTACTGGAATATAAGTAATGCTTTGAAGCAGCAAGGGAAGTTGGAGGAGGCAAAATCTTATCAACAAAAGGCGATCGCCATTAATCCTCAACTCGGTGGTATAGAATTTTACTTAAAGCGAGGCGATGAACTGGCAAACCGAGGCAAACTTGGGGAAGCTATTGCGGCTTGGGAAAGCGCGATCGCGCTTAAACCAGACTTAGTAGATGCTTACTGCCAAATCGGAATAGTATTGCGCTATCAAGGCAAGTTAACAGAAGCAATTCCTCAGTTGCAAAAAGCCTTAGAAATTAAACCAGATTTCGCGATCGCTCACCAGCACTTGTGCGGCATACTCCGAGATACCCGCGATTTGGCAGCGGCGCGTCAAGCCGTTCACAAATATAGCGATATGTGCGGCGATACTGACAAAATAATGACCGCCATCTACTTTATTAGCACTTATCAAGTATCGGGTTTGAATCAAATTGCTAAGTCCAGATTTTTAGAGCTGGAGTCTTATCTATATCAAGTTAAAACTTTTGGAAATGTAGAAATTAAATCTCTTTATGCCAATCTTTTATTTAGCACCCCTTATTTTCGAGACGATTTAGAGAAAAATTCTAAACTTTATAGTTTAATTTCTCAACACTATATCGAGCAAGTTATCCAACCAAATCATCCTCAGATTTCGCAGCCCACTTTTAAACAAAGGGGTAATCAAAGCCAGTTAAAAATCGGTTTTCTGTCTAATCACTTCAATCGGCATTCTGTAGGGTGGTGTAGTGCTGATATTATTCGCGAGTTGTCCGCAATTGGGCATAACGTTTATTTATACGCTACAGAAAGGCTAGACAGCGACGATATTACCCAGAGCTTTGTTGACAACGGAGCTAAGTTAACTTATCCTAAAACTTTTCCGAATGGACAAGCTAACTCCAGGGAAATTATCAAAGAAATAGAACAAGAAAAACTGGATATACTGGTAGACTTAGATTCTCTCAGCGTTCCTATTCACTGCGAAATTTTATATCGGCAACCAGCCTTGGTTTGTATGTCTTGGCTGGGATTTGAAGCTCCTTATATATCCAATAAAAATTACTTCCTTTGTGATTGGCACACGCACCCAGATGATAGAGAAAAATATTACACAGAACAGCTAATTAGAATGCCGGATTCCTTTGCAGCGGTTTCGGGTTTTAAAAGGCTGATGGGGGAGCGAGTAGCGTTGAGAAAGTCCCATCGAATTGGCTTAGATCAAGTAGTTTATCTCTGCGTTGCGCCCGGTAGAAAATTTAACCACGAGTTAGTACAAGCCCAGGTTGCTATTCTGAAACAAGTGCCGAATAGTATTTTAATTCACAAAGCTATGGGCGATGTAGAGGTGTTTCAATCAGCTTATCACCAAGCTTGCGAAGCTGAGGGAGTTGGGAAACACCGCATCAAATTTTTGCCACGAGTGCCTACGGAGGAAGAACACAGATTAATATATTTACTCGCAGATGTTTGTCTGGATTCTTATCCTTATAATGGCGGAACTCACACTTTAGAGGCTTTGTGGTTTAATTTACCTGTGGTGACGCGGGTGGGCGAACAATTTTTGTCAAGGATGGGCTATTCATTTATGCAGGCTTTGAAGATGGAAACGGGGGTTTCTTGGAGTTGGGAAGAGTATACACAATGGGGTGTAAAATTAGGTAATAATCTGGATTTAAGAAACGCAGTTAAAGAACATTTGAGGCAGTCAAAGAAACCGGAAAGTTTATTGCCTCTATGGAATCCAAAGAAGTTTGCTCAAGATATGTATAGGGTGTTTGTAGAGTTGTTAGCGAAAGTTAAGTAGAAACAGATGCGTAAGGTGATTTTAACTGATAATTATAGATAATTATTGGCGAACACATACCTGAGAATTGACCTCAATTTGGGAAGGTGGCATGGCAACTGTAGTATTAGTTCACGGTGTCGGACTTCGGGGTACAGAAATATTACCATTGCGTTGCCGTTTACAAAAGTACGGTTATCAAACTAGGCAATTTTCCTATTCTGCTTGGGGAGTTTCTTTAGATAAAAATGCCGCCTATCTCCATAAATTTTTAGAAGGTGAAAAAGCTGAAACTATACACTTGGTCGGTCATAGTTTAGGTGGATTGTTGATTTACCAATTGTTTCGCGATTACCCTCAGCAATATCCGGGAAGAGTTGTTACCTTGGGTACTCCCCATCAGGGTAGTAAGATTGCTTACAGATTGAGTCGCCAATTTTGGGGAAATTTTATCTTAGGACGCAGCATTATGACAGGATTATTCGATCCTATATCACCTCCACCAAATAGAGATGTGGGTATTATTGCTGGCAGTCTGGATATAGGTACTGGTTGGTTATTGCGCGTACCCCCTCCCAATGATAGTCTAATTGCAGTAGAAGAAACTCGCTGTGCGGGTGTTTCTAAACACATCATTTTGCCTGTTTCCCATACTGGACTCTTGGTCGCGCCAAGGGTTGCAAAACAAGTCTATACTTTCTTAAAAACCGGGAATTTTCTATGATTTTATAATTCAGAAAACCTGGATCTGTAATAATTTTATAGCGCTTTTCGCCCACTGCAACATTAGCCATTAGCCAGATGTTAAATTCCACACTACCAACTATCAAATTTATCAAGCAACCAACTTCTAAAGAGTGGGTAGAACAAGCGATCGCGAATTTAGATACAATTTTATTAGACCATTCCCACTGCGAGCGCAAGGCGGCTGGCGTAGCTTTAAATTTAATGTTTCGCTACCCTGCCCACGCTAAGTTAGTGCGGATGCTGACGGCTATTGCTCGCGAAGAATTAGAGCATTTCGAGCAGGTAAATCAGTGGTTAGAGCGTCGGGGAGTTCCCTTGGGCCCTTTGTCATCACCTCCCTATGCTGCTGGTTTAACTGCTCAAGTTCGCAAACAGGAACCGGAGAGGTTATTGGATTCTTTACTGGTTTGTGGTTTAATAGAAGCACGCAGCCATGAAAGACTGGGATTGCTAGCAACTCATTGTCACGATCCAGAATTAGCAAAGTTTTATCGGGGTTTGATGGCTTCTGAGGCGCGTCACTACGGTATATATTGGGTTTTAGCTACTACTTATTTCGATCGCGAGATTGTGACTCAGAGACTTGAGGAATTAGCATCTATTGAGAATGATTTGCTGGCAACTTTGTACTCGGAACCGAGAATTCACAGCTAGAGGTAGGAAACAAGTGGAGATTCAATATAAGGATTGCTTAATTCGTTCTTGGGAACAGCGCGATCGCGCTTCGGCTTTTTACTTAATTAGGGATATTTTATCAGAATATGGGTTGGGCTGCGAACCAAACGGCGCAGATCGAGATGTTTATGAAGTGGAAATATTTTATCATGTTGTCGGCGGCGAGTTTTGGGTAGTTGAAAAACAAGGCTGTTTAGTAGGTACGGCTGCTTACTATCCGATTAAAAGGGGAAACAATGCGGTAGAAATTCGCAAAATGTACCTTTTACCAGAGGTGAGAGGGCAAGGTTTGGGGAAGTTTTTATTGAAAGAGTTAGAAAGTGCGATCGCAGCTCGCGGTTTTA
>DATGYA010000146.1:0-3480 GCA_035298405.1 Kamptonema sp.
CCCGAAGCCAAAATCTTTCCATCTGGACTAAAACTAACACTTACTACTGCATTTTGATGTCCGGTTAAAGTTCTAATTTCCTTACCAGAATCCGCATCCCAAAGTTTAATAGTATTATCCGCACTTGCAGAAGCTAAAACCTTGCTGTTAGGATGCCAATCTACAGCCTGTACAGCCTGAGAATGTCCCTCTAAAGTTTTAACTAAAGTACCGTCATAGTTAAACAGTTTTACTGTTTTATCGTTGCTACCAGAAGCTAAAAACTTGCCATCAGAACTGAAAGCTAAACTTGTGACCCCATCGCCATTTTCAGTAATATTTTTTTGCAATTTTCCATCAGCTATATTCCACAATTTAATTGTCTTATCATCGCTACCAGAAGCTAAAATATTACCATTCGGACTAAAGGCTACACTTGTCACGCCTTCGTTATGTCCTGCTAAATTTTTAAGCTGCGTTCCATCTGCTGCATTCCAAAGTGTCACTGTTTTGTCATAACTGCCAGCAACTAAAATCTTACTATCAGGACTAAAACTAATAGATGAAACCTTATTATTACTATCTAATTTTATAGTATGTAAAATACTTTTATCCTCAGTACGCCATAATTTCACCTGGCCGTCAGCACTAGCAGAAGCAAAAGTTTTACCATCGGGACTGAAACTTACACTCTCAATAAAACCGTCATGTCGCAGGGGAATATCGCCATCTAACCGCCAGATTTTTACAGTTTTATCAGCACTTGCTGTTGCTAAATTCTTCCCATCTGGACTAAATTTAACACTCGTCACCTGATCGCCGTGTCCCTTAAATTGATTGAGCAAAATTGCGCCTGCACCGCCAGGTTCTAAACTCCAAACTCTCGCTGTATAGTCATCACTACCAGAAGCTAACATCTTACCATCTGAGCTAAAGCTAACACTAATTGCTCCTTTTTCTTGTTCTGCAAAGTTGGCAATAATTTTGCAATCAGGTTGCCAAATTTTTACAGTTTTGTCCAGACTTGCCGTTGCCAACATTTTACCGTCAGGACTAAAGCTGACATCCATAATATAATCAGTATGTCCTTTACAAATCTTGGATTTATTGCTATCAATGCTCCACAGCCTCACCGTTTTATCTTCACTTACCGATGCTATATTTTTGCTGTTTGAGCTCCAACTGATACGAGTTACCCTTTCAGTATGACCTGTCAAAGTTTTGATTAAGCTACCGTCTAAATTCCAAAGTTTTATAGTTTTGTCATCGCTGGCAGTTCCTAACCTTTTACCATCGGGACTAAAACTAATGCTGTTTATTTTTTCACTATGTCCGCTGAAAGTTTTAATCAGATTGCCCTCAATATTCCAAAGCTTAACTATGCCATCCGAACTTGCCGCAGCTAACAGCTTGCCATCGGGACTAAAACTGAGATCGTTTACACTTCTTTCATTTCCTATTAAAGTCTTGAGAAGACGACCATCGACACTCGAAAGTTTTATAGTTTTGTCAGAACTTGCAGTTGCTATGGTTTTCCCATCTGGACTATATTTTACTGCTTGCACGCGATCGCCATGTCCTTCTAAGCGATTATTTTCCTTGCCATTATCAATAGCTTGCTGTAAACTTCCTACAGTTTCCACAGCCACATCGCCGCTGACATTCATGGCTGTTTTTAATTGCTTACCCGCTTTCATTCCAGCTAAAAGTGCATCAAGCTGTTGATTAGAAAGTAACTGAGATTCAGACAAAGAAGCTAAAGCATCGATCTGATTTTCTATCGCCCGGTTGCGCTGAATTAAGGCAACAATTGCAGCTAAACTGACAACAGTTACAAATGTGCAAACAGCAGTAATAACGCGCAAACGGTTATTTCGCCTGCGTTGAATGCTGTGTTTAATAAATTCTGATTCGTATTGATTCAGCCAGTTATCATCAGATGTTAATACCTGTTCTAGTAAGTCAAGACGCGGATTGTTATTCCAAAGAAAACCAACTTGTTTATTATTAATCCACTCCTTAGCGACAGGGGTTAATAAGCGTTGTAGCGTCAAAGTTTCCTGTTCCTGATTTTTCCACCGTTGTAACTTATCCCACCCGCGCGCGATCGCATCGTGAGCAGGCTCAACATAAGCCTCGCCGCCAGTTTCCTGTCCCCCAACCAGCAACCGCGCTTCCGAAAAGCGCCGAATTACCTCACTTACTCGCTGGTTCTCACTTGCATCTGTATATACTAACTCCGATCGCGCCACCCGCCGCCGCGCCAATTCCCCACCTTCAACCGCCACCATCCGCAGCATCACCCGCCTTACTGTGTCGTGATAAGCGCTGTCAAGTTGCACCAGTTGGTCATATTCGGCGGTAGCTCTTTGTGTGAGAGAACCCGCAACGCCGCCCAATTGTTTGTAATCGCTCTCACTTAATGCCCGATTATTGCGCCGACTTTCTAAGTATTTGATATAAAGCTCACTTAAGGTAAATGAAAGCAGGGGCAAAGCTCCCGGCATCTGCACGACTTCGTTAATCAATTGGTCTGTGAGGCTGGATGGCTCAAAGTATAATACTCTTTCGGAGGCCGGGCCCTCGATCGCTTGCCGTAACTCGTCCTGAGTCATCGGCGGTACGACAAAGCGACCATCTATCCAGTAAGCTTTGAGAGCAGAATCAAGGAATTGAGCCTCAAAATCGAGGCGAACAGCGATCGCAATCCTGAGTGTTTCTGGATGCGCTGCGATCGCGCGTTCAAGTTGCGCCAAAAACAGCGATCGCTCCTCTTCATCAGACATTGTTACCAATTCCTCAAATTGGTCAACCACTAACAGCAACTTTTTCTGAGGATTCGCGCTACTCCAAACAGCCACCAACTCAGCAAATTTAGCCGGATTTCTCCTCAATTCCTCCGTCAATTCCTTAATCCGAAAAACATCATCCCTTTCTTCCTCTGCGTCCTCTGCGCCTTTGCGGTTCGCCCCCTTTTCATCTATTAACAAAAGTGCTCTAGCCAACGAACTTAAAGGAGATTCCCCTGGCCGTAAAGACCCGATAACTGTAACAACAGATGAATTATCAGTTTCTCCCTCACCTTCAGATGCAGTTATTGCCCTGCTTTTAGCTTCTAATGTTGAATTAGCATTTCGCCAGCGAGGTATTAATCCCGCTTTCACTAAACTAGATTTACCCGTTCCTGACGCGCCTAAAACTACAGTCAAGGGATGTTTCTCGACAAAATCATACAACTTTTTGATTAATTTTCCCCGTCCAAAAAACAGATTGCTGTGTTCTTCATCAAAAGATCCTAAACCGCGATAAGGATTATTTTCTCGATTGAGTTCTGGTGCTGGTGGTAAGTTAAGTTCGTGGCCGGGAACTAAGAAGATAAATTCGCCTTTATCGTGTTTTGCTAACGGCCACATTCCGGGGGTTTGGCGGTGGCGTTGTTCTGCTGAGTCGGGTTCGACGCGATCGCGCACGTATAAAAAAAGTTCAGTAGCAGTGATTACG
>DATGYA010000147.1:0-11169 GCA_035298405.1 Kamptonema sp.
TGATGCTGAATTTGCCGCTTTACAAGTAAATCCAACTTCTTTACTTCCTACCAGCGATATCGCTGCGATTTCTCAACAGGCTGGCCCGGCTTTACAAGGAGCGGTGACATTTAGCACTACGGGTGTAAATCCGGCTCAAGGGTTAGTGGCATTGCCGGAAAATGTAGTAGATCCGGCGGCGTTAATTGCGGCTAATCCTTGCACGCAAGGAGCGGGCAGTGAGTTTGCTATTACTGGTAAAGGAGGAGTACCACCGAACCCTAATGATGTCCTCAGCAGCGATTCTGCTCTGTTTAATTGGGTGGAACCAGCGCTAGGTGAAAGTCAGAAGGTAACTACAAGCGCAGAAATAGAAATTCAGCCACAGGCAGTGATTCCGGCTCAAGGTTGGGTGATGGATGCTCAAGGGAAAGTAACACTGGTGAGCTATAATTCAGGTGGTGGTGCTTCTGCTCGCAATCCTAAATTGACTCCAACCTGCATTCCGCATTGAAATTTAGACAGTGTAATTGGTAAATTGAAGAAGAATATTTCCTTGTTTTTTTCATTTAGAAAAAAATAGGTTGTCAACAAGAAGTTTTAAGAGATAAAACAATGCAAGTTACCGAAAAGCGATACTACTCCCCAGAGGAATATCTGGCGCTAGAGGAAGTAGCAGACTACAAAAGCGAATACATTGACGGGCAAATTTATCCGATGACAGGCGGCTCTACCAATCATAATCAAATAGCTGGGAATTTCTATGCCGAGCTAAATTTTGCTTTCAAAAAATTAGATTACCGAGTTTATATGGGTGATGTGCGGCTGTGGATACCTAAACGGCGCATCTATACTTACCCTGATGTGATGGTGGTGGTAGGAGAGCCGGAGTATTATAATAACCGCACTGATACGATTACTAATCCTAAAGCGATTGTAGAGGTTTTCTCTAAGTCTACTCAGGGATATGATAAGAGTGACAAGTTTGATTATTACCGGAGTATTCCGACTGTTGAAGAGTACATTTTAATTCACCAAAATCAGGTTTATGTAGAACAGTTTTATAAGACGGGAACAAAACGTTGGTCGTTGGGAGAGTATGATGCAGAAGATGAGGCGATCGCACTCAATTCAGTACCTTTTCAAATTTCCCTTGCCGATGTGTATAATAAGGTTAAGTTTGAAGAGATGGAGGTCGAAGCAGAGACAGAGAGGGAAGGTTAATTAAGGAGTGTATTATCGTTTAGATAATATTTTATACTTCCAAAAACAGCAAGTAGTTTATTAGTCAAAATCATGAAAATCGCGCGATCGCTCCCTCAAGTCACTGTTTTATTTCTGCTATCATTTCTATTGACAATAGCTATTAATCCTGTTAAGGCTCAGGTTAATCCGCCAATAGCAATTGTCCAAAGCCAAACCTCTAGTTTTCAACAAATCCAACAAGCTCACACTCTCTATAATAACGGACGTTTTCAAGAAGCTTTGCCGCTATTACAACAAGCAGCAGCAACATTTGAAAAACAGGGCGATCGCATCAATCAAGGCATGGCTTTGAGTAATTTAGCCGCAGCTTTGGCACAGTTACAACAGTGGGAGCAAGCCGAACAAACTGTAAATGCTAGTCTTTCTTTACTACAAGGGCAATCCAAAACTGCCGAACAACAACGAATTTTAGCTCAAACTCAAGACATCAAAGGACAGTTACAGCTAGAACAAGGTAATGTTCAAGATGCTCTAGAAATTTGGATACAATCAACTAAAATCTATCAAGCAATTGATGCTAAAGAGGCATTAATTCAAAGTCAAGTTAATCAAAGTCTGGCTTTACAATCACTAGGGCTATACCCAAGAGCCTGTAAGACTTTGCTAGAATCGCTGAAGTTAGAATCGCAAACTTGCGAACTTTCAGCAACAGCTTTGCCAACATTGAAAAACTATCCAGTTTCCGTAGTAACTGTGCGGGCAATGAATAGTTTAGGTCACGTTTTGCGGGTTTTGGGACAACTAGACCAATCGCAGAAAATATTATCAATTGCATTGCCAGCATCTGAACAATTAGGCATTCCTCAAGAGCAAGCTGCAATTTATCTCAACTTAGGCAATACAGCGCGTGCTTTTGCTAACCAACCTGCTTTAACCACAGCACAGCGTACCGAGTTTGAGCAATCTGCATCAATAGCTTACAAGCAATCGGCGCAATTGGCAACCCGTAGCGATACTAGAATGCAAGCTCAGTTAAATCAACTTAGCCTGTTGGTAGATGAGAAAAATTGGTCAGAGACAGAAAAAATGTGGCGATCGCTACAGCCTCAAGTCAGTCAATTTCCTCCCAATCAAGCGGGAATTTACGCTCAAGTTAACCTAGCTCAAAGCTTAATGAAAATAGCCGAGCGCTCTTCACAAGACAACTTATTTAGAGAAGTTGAACAAATTCTCAATCGAGCCAATCAACAAGCAAAACTTTTAAGCAATACGCGGACTCAAGCTTATATTTTAAGCACTCAAGGTAAGTTATACGAACTGCAAAAACAGCAGTCACAAGCAGAATTTTTTACAAACCAAGCTCTCAGTTTAGCACCAGCATTTAAGTCTCCTGATATTGCCTACCAATTACTATGGCAACTAGGACGAATTAAAAAAGCTAAGGGAGATACAGAAGGGGCAATTAGTCAATATACTCAAGCCGTTAATATCCTAGCTTCTCTGCGAAGCGATCTAGTCAATATTAACCCTGAAGTGCAATTCTCGTTTCGGGAAAGTGTGGAACCAGTTTATCGGGAATTAGTCGGTTTGCTCCTCCAAGAAAAATCCCCCAGTCAAGCTAAACTCAAGCTAGCTCGCCAGACAATTGAATCCTTGCAATTGGCAGAATTAGATAACTTTTTCCGAGATGCTTGTGCAGATGCAAAACAAAAATCGATTGAAGAAGTCGATCCTACTGCTGCCATTATCTACCCAATTATTTTGAGCGATCGCCTAGAAGTCATCCTCTCTATTCCAGGTAAACCTCTACAACATTACAGCACTCAAAAATCTCAAGCTGAATTAGAAAAAACCTTCAGACAAGTTCGCAACTCCATCAGGCAAACTTCTAGTACCACAGAGCGTTTCCCCCTAGCTCAACAAGTCTATGATTGGTTAATTCGTCCACTAGAAAAGGACTTGACTGCCAGTAACATTAAAACACTGGTATTTATTTTGGATGGCTATCTGCGAAATATACCGATGGCAATCCTCCACGATGGTCAACAATATCTCATCGAAAAATATAGCATTGCCCTAACGCCAGGACTACAACTGGTAGAACCCCGCCCCCTAACTCAGATCAAATTAAAAGTATTAACAGGTGCTCTCACAGAAGCACGTCAAGGTTTTGTAGCTTTGCCTGGAGTAGAGAGAGAAATTGAGGAGATTTCAGCCACAATTCCTACAATTACGCTTTTAAATCAACAGTTTCTTAGTACGGAGTTACAAGCTCGGATCAAAGCAGTTTCTTACCCCATAGTTCATTTAGCTACTCACGGTCAGTTTAGTTCAAATGCAACAGAAACTTTCATTTTAACATGGGATGAGCGCGTCAACGTTAAGGAATTTAATCACTTGCTACGCTCTCGTTCTGAGGACAAAAAATCTCCCATAGAACTATTAATTTTTAGTGCTTGTCAAACTGCTGCTGGCGACGATCGCGCGGCTTTAGGCTTGGCTGGTGCGGCAATTCGTTCCGGCGCTCGCAGCACAATGGGAACGCTCTGGTCAGTGAATGATGAATCTACGGCTTTGTTTATGTCTGAGTTTTATCGACAACTTGCTAAATCGAATATTAGCAAAGCTGAAGCTATCCGCAACGCTCAAATAACTTTATTGCAAAACAAACAATTTCAGCATCCCTTCTTCTGGTCACCGTTTGTGCTGGTGGGAAATTGGCAATAGGCTGTCAACCCGCATCTTTTCCTTATTCCTTGAGCTATAAATGCTTTACAATTGATAATAGGCGTTAGCCGCTCAAAAATGTCTGAGGGTGCGTTGTCTCAAGTCCATCAATATCTTAGGTACTGAATAATGAGTAATCATAAGTTATCGAATTCATCATTGTCAGTCGTTGCAGTGTCTCTAGTGGTAGGATTAGTGCTTCTGCCGCTGTCACCAGCTCAAAGCGTTACCTTTGAACCCAAAGGCAGCCCGGAAAAAACCGCAGGAGGTGCATCGCGGGGTGGCAGTTGCTTGGAGTCCTCTGAGGTGAAAGCGTCTCAACAGTCGCTTGCGGCTTTGGTTCCAGCTACTGATGGAGAACTCACTGCCGACGCTTATCCCACCATTTTTGTCAACGTTCCTCAATCGCAACCTCTCAACGCCGAGTTTACTTTTTGGGATGAAAACTCGATGGCGATTTATCAAACTACGGTGCCGCTAACTGGTACTCCTGGGATTATTAGTTTTAAACTGCCTAACAGTGCTGGGCCCTTAGCGATTGGTAAGCGCTATAAATGGACTGTAGCTTTGAGTTGCGATGATAATGACCGCACGGGAGATGTCGTGGTACAAGGATGGCTACAACGAGCTGAAGTTAATTCTGCTCTTAGCACTCAGCTAAATAGTGCAGATCCGCTTCAGAAAGCAAAGCTTTATGCTCAAAATCGATTCTGGTACAATACGGTGGCTATATTAATCGAATTGAGGCGATCGCGTCCTGGCGATGTCAAAATTGCCGCCGAATGGCAAGAGCTGCTTCAATCTGTCGGTTTAACTCAATTTAGCCAAGCGTATTTAGTGGATTGCTGCCAAGCTCAAAATTAACCTTCTTGGATGAAGAATGCGGTTAAAGTCAAACAGTTTCTAAGTAACTGGCGTGCGGTACTGGTAAGTGCTCCCTCTGTAGCGACTTTGATTATTACTTTACGGTTTCTGGGATTATTTCAAATGCTAGAGTGGGCTGCACTTGACCAATTGTTCCGCCTGCGCCCCCTAGAACCTCCAGACTCACGCATTGTTGTAGTAACTATTGATGAAGCGACTATTAGAAACATCGGGCAATGGCCAATTCCCGATGCTGTCTTGGCGAAAGTTTTAGAGAAAATCAACCAACAGCAACCCCGCGCTATTGGTGTGGATTTGTATCGAGATTTGCCCGTACAGCCAGGTCATCCAGCACTCGTTGAGGTGATGAAATCTAGCCACAACCTGATCGGTGTTAAAAAGGTAATAGGAGATCGATATGGCCCTGATGTGAATCCACCTCCAGCTTTGAGTAAATTGAATCGGGTTGCTGCTTCCGATCTAATACTGGATGCTGATGGCAAGCTCCGCCGCGGCTTGATTTCTCTTGAGTCTAAATCGGGTGAAACGGTGTTGGGTTTAGGGACAAAACTGGCATTAAAATATTTGGAAAATGAGGGGATTGAGCTGCAAGCACTGGATGCAAGTAAACGCTATTATCAATTGGGTAAAGCTAAATTTATTCCTTTTCAGCAGAACGATGGCGGTTATATTCGCGCCGACGATCGCGGCTACCAAATCCTAATGAATTATAGAGGTAGGGAAGACCGCTTTCAAACGTTATCAATGTTGCAAGTTTTGAACGGAAAAGTCCCGAAAAATTGGGGGCGCGATCGCATTGTTTTAATTGGTGTCACTGCCGCTAGCATTCACGATAGTTTCTTCACTCCCTACAGCAGTTCTTTTACTGCTTTTCCAGACAGAATGCCGGGAGTAATTATTCATGCTAATATAGCCAGCCAAATTATGAGTGCAGCACTGGATGGCCGAGTGCAAATGCAAGTTTGGTCTGAACCAGTGCAATCAATATGGATTATAACCTGGTCTTTTATAGGCGCTATTCTGAGTTGGTCTGTCCACTCTCAAAAACTTTTAAAACGGGGCATCACTCGGAGAAAAACAATAGCAATTGTCGGACTAGCTACGAGTCTTTTAGTGCTAAGTTGCTACCTATTTTTTCTCATTGGTTGGTGGATTCCTATTGTAGCACCTCTATTCGCTTTAAGCGGATCTGCCAGCGTGATTTCTATCTATATTACCTATTTAGTAAGACAAGTTAACGCTCAATTAGCGCACTATAGCGAGACCGTTACTAAGCTAAATGATAGCCTAAAAGCTGAAAATTTTCGCATGGCAGCAGAACTAAATGTAACGCGCTCCCTTCAGCAAATGATGCTACCTAAAGAATCGGAACTAGCGCAAATAGAAGGATTAGAAATTACAGGTTTTATGGAACCCGCATCGGAAGTTGGCGGCGACTACTATGACGTTCTCAAGTGTGGCGATCGCGTTAAAATTGGCATTGGCGATGTCACGGGACATGGCTTAGAAAGCGGGGTATTAATGATTATGGTGCAAACAGCAGTGCGAACGCTGCTAGAGGCTAACTTTAAAGATCCAAAAGAATTTTTTGATATTTTAAATCGGACAATTTATAATAACCTAGAGCGGATAAATTCCTATAAAAACATGACTTTAATCTTGCTCGACTATGATAAGGGGATATTGAAATTTAGCGGACAGCATGAAGAAGTGATTGTGGTGAGAACTGGCGGCGAAGTTGAGCAGATTGACACGATGGAGTTGGGATTTCCAATTGGAATGGTGGAAGATATTGCTGATACTGTGGCGACGCACCAGGTGGAGTTGAAGTCAGGTGATATTGTGGTACTTTACACTGATGGTATTACTGACGCGATTGATATCAATAAAGTTGAATATGGTTTGCAGCGGTTAATTGAGGTAGTAAAGCAAAATCGCGATCGCTCTACTGCTGAAATCAAGTCGGCTGCGATCGATGACATTAAGCGACATATCGGTCAGCAAAAAATTTATGATGATATTACCATACTTGTGCTCAAACAGAAGTAAGATTAAAATACAGGTAAAAAGCTTGAAGCTATTCTGCAAACCCCTCGCGGGTGCGTCGTAACCTGTGGCAGCGGAAATTTTTAGCTCAATATTATCTAAATCTATGCGTAAATGGGCTTCTGTGCTACTAACAACAGTTGTGCTTGCTGCACCTCTAACAGCCTGCGGCGGTTCCTCTGCGCCAACAGGACAGGCAACAAATGCTGCAAACACTCCCCAAGTTCAAAGTCGGTTAGATAAAGTGATCGCTCGCGGTACACTAATTTGCGGTGTTAGCGGTCAATTGCCTGGATTTAGTTTTGTCGATGAAAAAGGCAAATACTCAGGACTAGATGTAGATGTTTGCAGGGCGATCGCGGCTGCCTTATTTGACGATCCAGAAAAAGTCGAATATCGCAATCTGAATGCTAAAGAACGATTCACAGCTTTACAGTCTGGCGAAATCGATATCCTCAGTCGCAACACTACTTGGACGCTTTCCCGCGACGGTGGTACTGGACTAGAATTTGCCCCTGTCGTGTTTTACGATGGCCAAGGAATTATGGTCAAACAAGATAGTGGCATCAAAACTTTAAAAGACTTTGCAGGCAAATCAATCTGCGTTCAAACAGGTACAAGCACAGAACAAAATTTATCCGATCAAATGCGGAAACTGGGTGTTAAATACACTCCCGTTGTGTTTGAAGATGTCAATGCTACCTTCGCAACTTATCAAGAAGGTCGCTGTCAAGGAGTCACAGCCGATCGCTCTCAATTAGTATCCAAGCGCACTATATTACCGAATCCCGACCAACACATTATATTACAAGAGGTGATGTCAAAAGAACCTTTGGCTCCCGCCGTTAATAATGGCGATGCTAAATGGGCTGATGCCGTGAGGTGGGTGATTTATTCTACAATGGAAGCAGAAGATTTAGGCATCAGCTCTAAAAACATCGATCAACTAGCCACAACGACAACTGACCCTAACGTAAAACGTTTGGTAGGAACTGAAGGAGACTTAGGGAAAGGTCTTGGTTTGCCTAATGATTTCGCACTCCGCACTGTCAAAAAAGTTGGCAACTACGGCGAAATTTACGATCGTAACCTTGGCCCTAATAGTCCGCTCAAATTAGAACGGGGGCAAAATAAACTCTGGAAAGATGGCGGTTTGATGTACTCACCGCCGTTCCGCTAACCCGATATTTGTTAACGGTTAACGGTTAACGGTTAACGGTTAACGGTTAACAGAAAATTGTAGGTGCGTCAGAACTGAAACTCTCGATAGTTGTTTTATAACTTTGCCTGACGCACCCTACACAATACAAGCTTTGTTAACGGTTAACGGTTAACGGTTAACTGTTAACTGTTAACTGTTAACTATAAGGGTGTAAATTATGAACGATCGGAACCGTAATTCGCCAAATTTACCAAATTTTCAAGATTTACCTAAACTGTTACGAGATGAGCGTTTCTGGAAAATTGCTGTGCAAGCGATCGCGATTCTCTTAGCAGTGATTTTTACAGCAGTAATTTGGAACAATCTTAGCGCTAACTTGCAACAGCTAGGCATCAAATTAGGATTTGACTTTCTGGGTTCCCAAGCATCTTTTGACATCGGCGAGAGCATTATTCCTTACAATCCTTCTAACAGTTTTGCTCAAGCAATGCTAGTAGGTTTAGTAAATTCCTTGCGCGTCATGGTGGTGGGCTTAATTTTAGCAACAATTGTCGGATTAACCGTAGGAATTGCTAGACTTTCCGACAACTGGCTAGTGCGAAATTTAGCAATGCTCTATGTAGAAGTTCTGAGGAATACACCCTTACTATTGCAATTATTTTTCTGGTATTTTGCCGTGTTTATTTCACTGCCAAAGCTGGAAAGCAGCACCGGGCCATTTTATTTCACAAATCTAGGCATAGCTATCCCTTGGCTGGCAGAGAATCCGGGTACTAAATTGTGGTTGATTTTACTAGCTGTGGGGATGGTAGCAGCGGCATGGCTGTGGCAGTGGCGCACTCGCGTTCGGGTAGAAACAGGCGAACCGGGCAGACAATTTATCTGGGCTTCAGGCGCAATTTCGATCGCAGCAATTATAGCTTTTATTATTACTCAAAATCTACCTTTTACTTTAGATATACCCCGCGTTACAGAAACTTTGCAACTGGAAGGCGGGTTAAAATTAACCCCAGAATTTACCACCCTGCTAACAGGATTAACTCTTTATACCGCTAGCTTCATCGCTGAAATTGTGCGATCGGGAATTCAATCAGTTTCTAAAGGACAGTGGGAAGCTGCAAAAGCTTTAGGATTGAAACCAGGCTTAATGATGCGGCTGGTGATTTTGCCCCAAGCTTTGCGGGTGATTGTTCCGCCGTTAACGAGTCAGTATCTCAACTTAGCGAAGAATTCTAGTTTGGCAGTTGCGATCGGTTATCCAGACGCATATTTTGTTGCCTCCACTACATTTAATCAAACCGGCCGCGTAGTTGAGGTGATGTTGATAATTATGGTGACATATCTTACTATTAGTTTAAGCATTGCCATAGTCATGAATTTATATAATAGAAGCGTGCAACTGAAAGAAAGGTAAAAAGTAACAAATAACACCAAATGGAATCTGCCCCCTTATTGACACCGCCAGTCAGCGAGTCGCCTACACCTTGGAATTGGGCGCGAAAAAACTTATTTAGTACTTGGTATAACAGTATCCTGACCGTTATTTGCTTAATAGTCATCTTCCAATTCCTGAAAGGATTCGCAATTTGGGTGACAACAAAAGCTCAATGGCGGGTGATAGAGGCAAACTTGCCGCTATTTTTTGCCGGAAGATTTCCCCGCGATTTACAGTGGCGGCTGTGGGTGATAGTGGGAATAATTACCTTACTTGGCAGTTTGACTTGGGGGAATTTCCAGCGACAATTTAGCCTCTGGAATCGCCCTTTATTAATAGTATTAGGTGCTAGTATTGCCACTGCATTAATTTTACCTACCGACTTAACATCCCGCCTCTGGCTATTAGGAAATATCATTGTTGCCGCTGTTGGTTATGGCTGTGGACACCAAATTAATTCTAAAATAAATCGCTGGTTGCCTTTGGCTTGGATATTTTCCTTTCCAGTAATTTTATGGTTAATTAAAGGCGGTTTGGGTTTGAAAGAAGTGCCGACAAACGACTGGGGCGGTTTAATGCTAACTTTGTTTGCGGCAGTTGTTAGTATAGCGCTTTCGTTTCCCTTGGGAGTATTGCTGGCACTGGGAAGGCAAAGTAGTTTGCCAGTGGTAAGAGCTTTCTCGATATTGTATATTGAAATTATCCGGGGTTTGCCATTAATTGGCATTTTGTTTTTAGGGCAAGTGATGCTGCAATTTTTTCTGCCGCCTGGAACTCCAAAGTTAGATCGATTAGTAAGAGCGATCGCAGCTTTGACTTTATTTAGCGCCGCTTATTTGGCAGAAAATGTGCGGGGGGGGTTGCAATCTGTGCCACGCGGACAAGTAGAAGCGGCGCGATCGCTTGGCTTGAATACACCACTGGTGACTTTATTAATTGTACTTCCTCAAGCTTTGCGAGCAGTAATTCCCGCTATTGTTGGTCAATTTATTGGGTTATTTAAAGACACTTCCCTATTATCTCTGTTTGGGATATTGGAATTAGTAGGCATATCTCGCACTGTTTTAGCAAATCCTACTTATGTAGGTCGCTATGCAGAAGTTTATGTATTTATCGGTGTTATTTATTGGGTATTTTGTTACTCAATGTCCCTGGCAAGCCGTAAATTAGAGCAAACTTTAGGTGTAGGTCAAAGATAAAAATCATGGAAACTAAAACCACAGCATTAGATACAGAAAATTCCACAAATAAAGAGCCTGTAATTGTGGCAGAAAATGTTCACAAGTGGTACGGTCAATTTCACGTACTGCGGGGCGTTAGCATGACCGTAAATAGGGGTGAAGTCGTTGTAGTTATGGGGCCGTCAGGTTCGGGAAAATCGACATTTATCCGCACTTTTAATGCTCTAGAAGAATACCAACAGGGTAAAATTACAGTAGATGGTATTGAACTTTCTCACGATCTTCGCAACATAGAAGCAATTCGCCGGGAAGTGGGAATGGTGTTTCAGCAATTTAATCTATTTCCCCATCTTTCAGTGTTGCAAAATGTGATGCTAGCACCTGTCTGGGTGCGGCGGCGGCCGAAGCAGCAGGCGGAAGAGTCAGCGATGCAACTTTTAGAAAGAGTTGGGATTTTGGAACAGGCGCATAAATATCCGGGACAACTTTCTGGGGGTCAGCAACAGCGAGTTGCGATCGCGCGAGCTTTGGCAATGCAGCCTAAAGTT
>DATGYA010000148.1:0-5218 GCA_035298405.1 Kamptonema sp.
GCAAGCCATCCAAGCAATGAAGGAAGTCACCGCTGGTCTAGTTGGTGCTGATGCTGGTAAGGAAATGGGTGTTTATTTCGACTACATCTCCTCTGGCTTGAGCTAAGGAAGAAGGAAGAAGGAAGAAGGAAGAAGGAAGAATTTAATTTCTTACTCGCCTTTTTTGCCTTTTTACTTTTACTTTTCAATGAGGTCAGGGAAGTTAAGAGTGAGTGTTAGACCATGACAGGCTGATCTAGATGATTTGATTAGTTTTAATGAGCTGGCTTTGACTCTTAACTCCCTGCCTTCAAAGGTTTTAGGTTTGAGATTTGCTTCTGGTGTTGAGGTTCCCAAAAGGGAAATATGCCACTTAACTTAGCTGCAAAATCCATTATCCTTGCCTACCAAATTGATGAACTTTCTGCGTTCACTCTTTTAAAAAATCATCTAAGAATTTGTCAACCAACTAAGGAGAAACTTGCACCATGAGAATGTTTAAAGTCACTGCTTGCGTTCCTAGCCAAACTCGCATTCGCACTCAGCGCGAATTGCAAAACACTTACTTTACAAAGTTAGTTCCCTATGACAACTGGTTCCGGGAACAGCAACGAATTATGAAAATGGGCGGGAAAATTATCAAGGTTCAACTCGCTACTGGCAAACCAGGTGCTAATACAGGTCTGCTGTAAAATCTTTGCAGATTGACACAGTGTATTGGCGGGAGGTCGAGTTCGGCCTCTTTTTTATTGTTAGTTGTTAGTTGTTAGTTGTTAGTTGTTAGTTGTTAGTTGTTAGTTGTTAGTTGTTAGTTGTTAGTTGTTAGTGGCATTTTCCTTCTTCCTTCTTCCTTCTTCCTTCTTCCTTCGTCTATAGTTTCCATTCATTTGCTGCGGCTAATAATTCTGCAATTAAAGGCGCTTTGGCATTAACATAAGCTTGGCGATCGCGATCGTACTTCACTGCTAATTCGCGTTTGAGAGTATCATATCGCTGTGCGGCTTCTGGATGCGCTCTGAGAAAATCGCGAAACAGCAGTTGTTTCTGCCATACTTCACTGTTGGGTTGAACTAAATGCAGGTGGTGAGTGCGAGGTATTCCTCTACGAAAAAAATATCTTCCGGGTATTCCTAATTCACCTTGATACATATAACCTAGTTCTTCCAAGGTGCTAATCAGATTGGCATGAGGCGGAAAATGCCGAAGGGTTGCGGCAATATCTATAATTGGTTTGGCTGCTAATCCGGGTACAGAGGTGCTGCCTACGTGCTGGATGTCTTCTAGATATATGGCGATCGCGTTAAGAAGTCGCTGCTTTTCCTGTTCGTACTGGATCGGCCAGTTAGAGTTATAATCAACTACTACTATTAAATCATCCATTTAAACAAACTCTCTAATCTACTTAGCAGTTATTCTAAATTCTAAGTTAATCCTATGGGTTATGACATCCGACAGCTAATTCCCTTTCTCGACCCCTCCGTGCAGGAATGGTCTGTAGAGGCCCGCCTGTTGCGGTGGCTGACTTTCCTATGGCTATTTGTGGGGTTAGTGGTGCTATTTTCAGCTTCCTACCCCAGCGCTAATGCCGATTATGGAGATGGACTCTATTACTTTAAGCGACAGTTAATCGCAGTGGCGATTGGGTTAGTAGCTTTCAATATCATTGTTTACTCTTCCCTACGATACATTATAGGAATGGCTCAGTGGGGAATTTTTTTGCTTGTAGGTTTGCTGTGGTTAACTTTAGTTCCGGGATTGGGAACCAGTATTAATGGTGCAACTCGCTGGATATCTCTAGGCCCAGTTCCCGTTATTCAACCTTCAGAGTTAATCAAGCCTTTTTTGGTGCTGCAAAGTGCTCGCGTTTTCGCTAATTGGCATCGGCTTAATAATAAGTTTCGCTGGG
The DNA here is from genome assembly GCA_035298405.1 of Kamptonema sp. Taxonomy (GTDB): domain Bacteria; phylum Cyanobacteriota; class Cyanobacteriia; order Cyanobacteriales; family Microcoleaceae; genus Kamptonema. The sequence continues at coordinate 1,886 of DATGYA010000148.1, forward strand.
CTTGGCTGGGAATTTTTGGTGCGGTACTTTTGGGTATTTTGTTGCAGCCAAACTTAAGTACAACGGCTTTATGTGGGATGACTTTGTGGCTGGTGGCAATGGCTGCTGGATTGCCTTATTATCAGTTAGGGGCAACGGCTTTAGGAGGGCTATTTTTAGGTGTTTTAAGTATTAGTATTAAGGAATATCAGCGCCGCCGGATTATGTCTTTTCTGAATCCTTGGGCAGATCCTCTGCAAGACGGGTATCAGTTGATTCAAAGTTTATTGGCAGTTGGTTCTGGAGGTTTTTGGGGTACGGGTTTGGGGATGTCGCAGCAAAAATTGTTTTATTTACCGATTCAGTATAGTGATTTTATTTTTGCTGTTTATGCTGAGGAGTTTGGTTTGGTGGGGGGTTTATTGTTGTTGCTTTTGTTGGGGGCTTATGGGAGTTTGGCGCTGTTGGTGGCGCTGAAGGCTCGCAATGTTGAGTATCAGTTGGTGGCGATTGGGGTGATGGTGGTGATGGTGGGGCAGTCGCTTTTAAATATTGGGGTGGCGACGGGGGTGTTACCGACTACGGGTTTGCCGCTACCACTGTTTAGTTATGGGGGTAGTTCGATGGTGGCGAGTTTGGTGTTAGCGGGGTTGTTGATTCGGGTGGCGAGGGAGAGTTCGGAGGCTGAGGTGGTATCTTTAGATGGGCGTAGGGATGAGATGGGAAAAAGGCGATCGCGCACTAAAAAAACTGAGTTACAAAAATAATACAACTCCCAAAATCCTCAATGATTTAAGCTATGGTTGGCTTTAAATTGCTGTAGATTTGACCCTAAACAAATCAGAGGCGATCGCAAAAGTATCATTTTTGAGAATTAAATGGCGATCGCTATCTCGACTGATGCAGCCATTTTGCTGTAACTTGCCTAGCATTCGCGTCACTGTCACCCGCGTTGTGCAAATCGCATTAGCAAGATCCTGATGCGTGAGGCGGATATTTAACCGACTTCCCTCGTTTACAGGTTGACCAAATTCTTGTTTTAGTAATAGCAATAGTTGATACAATCTATCTTCTACTCGCCGCTGTCCTGCGATCGCTAAAATTGCTTCCATTTGCCGCAATCGTCGCCCCATTTGAGGCAGTAAAGCATGACATAGTTGCGGAGAAGCCTCAACTTCCACCATAGAATACCAGAGCAAGTAGGTATCTGATGTTGCCGTAGCGCGATAAGTCTGTAAGCAAGTCAACCAAAGACCAAAGCACATTGAAGGCCCCACCCAACCTAAAAGTCCCTCTTCCCCTGTTGGATAAAGCGTACTTAGCTGCACTAGACCCTGACAGACTTGCCAAATTCCTTGGGAGACAAGAGGAATCTCTTCACCCTTGGGATAAAAATGCAAGTTGCGATTCAGGTCTGTGGTGTGCTGGTTTTCTTCTAAAACTGCCTTGGACATTGGAGGCATACCTAATTAATTCCAGCTAAAAAACACTAATTTGATATATATTGCTTCTACTTTATACTGTCAAGGTAAAGGATAAGTAATCATAAGGTTAGCGTTAAGATAAGATTTGCTTGATATTTGGTAATTGTTAATTGGTAATTAGCAAGATCGTGTCCACTCGATCGAGTTTTGTACAGTGTAAAGTCTGGTTGCGGCAGATTCAGCAGTATTTAATACCACAGCCCTTACCATACCTATCTTAACCCTATTCCTCTTTCCTCTGCGCCTTTATGGTTCATTAAAAAGCATTTGGCAGATGGCGATCGCGATCGCCATCTACCAAATGAGAATATTTGACAATAAACTCTTAACCCTTTAAAATTATGTATAGTTTACATCTTAAGAAAATTTATCAACAAGCTTGGTATGTCCAATCACCCTGTCATAGGGAAAGCAGAACGTTGGAGTCGTCGCCAACTGCTACAGCTAGGATTGGTGGGGGCTGGGGTGGCTGGTAGTGCGATCGCCTTTCAAACCCTCGCCCAAAAAACTACGCCTGTAAGAGTCCCGCACCTTCCTATCGATACCACAACCGCCACCAATATCAACCCAATGGAAATTGTGCGAGATTTTGACTACGGCACGGTAAAGCGAGAAAATGGGCGCACGATTCGGGAATTTCGCATGGAAGCTAATACTTCCACACTAGCACTAAATAGTGCTGTAACTTTCAATACTTGGAATGTAAATAATCGCGTACCGGGGCCGACATTAAGAGCAACTCAAGGCGATCGCATCCGCGTTATTTTCTCTAACAAAGCTGGACATTCCCACTCATTGCACTTTCATGGTGTCCATCCCACAGAAATGGATGGTGTTAAACCAGTGCGACACGGTTCGGCATTTATTTATGAATTTGATGCTGAACCCTATGGCGTACACCTATATCACTGTCACATTGCTCCCGTGACTCGCCATATTGGTAAAGGTTTATATGGAATGTTCATAATTGACCCCCCAAAACCTCGTCCTCCGGCAGATGAATTGGTATTGATCATGGGTGGATATGACGTAAACGACGATCAAAAAAATGAACTTTATGCTTTTAACGGATTACCAGATTATTACATGAAGTCCCCGATCCAAATTTACACAAACCAGCTAGTCCGGCTTTATGTACTAAACATGATCGAATATCAAGCAGCAGTTACTTTCCACCTGCACGCTAACTTTTTTAAAGTGTATCGAACGGGAATGACTTTGACTCCTAGTGAAGAAACAGACGTAATTACGATGGGTGTGGCTGAGCGTCACATTTTAGAATTTACTTATCGCTATCCGGGTAAGTATATGTTTCATCCTCATCAAGATGCGATCGCTGAAGCTGGTTGTATGGGTTTATTTGAAGCGATCGCATGAACCAAAACAGCCCGAAGCTGAAGAAAATCTTAAATTAGTTCAAAGAAATTTTCATTAGCCTCACAATAGATCACCTATCTGACTATTGCGAAAGTTTATCGAAAAGGTAGGATAGTACATAGCATAATCTACAAAACTCTCAGACTGCCATGATATCAGCATTTCGTTCCTTATCCATAGCAACCACTACAGCAACTCTCATAGTTCTAAGCGGTTGTAGCGAAGCGCCAACTGCTAGCAATAATTCAACAGCATCACCAACAGCCTCACCCGCCGCCACCTCCAGCCACGTAGAAACAAGCGGTCACAACATGAGCGCTGGTGGCAAAGGTCAAATTAACATTAATTCGGCGATTCTATCAGAATTAGACAAATTAGAAGCCAAATTAGGAGTACCAGCACTTTCTAACAAAATCCAAGCCAGCCGTCCTTATGGTAAAACTGATGAGTTAGTATCAAAAAAAGTCATCAATCAAGAGCAGTTTGACCAAAT
>DATGYA010000149.1:0-3140 GCA_035298405.1 Kamptonema sp.
GCTTCCCCTTCCCGCTTTTGTTGCATCGCCCGTCGTACAAACGGTAAAACCTTCTCCTGAAAATAATTAGTTGTTTCCTGAGAAAGCTTTGACCCACTCTCGACCCAGCACCGACTCTCCCCATCCCACTGGGCTTTCATAATAGGCTTCTTACCTCCAGTTTCCCACAGAGTCAAACACTCCTCATCCCACTCGGCAGTGTAGCGCTTGCCAACCGAGCGAGTAGTCTCCTCCAAATTTAGAATAGCCGCAACGATCGGTGCAACAATATCCACCCGCTGTTGCTGTTCCCAGTATTGACTTTCTAATTCCTTAGTTAAATCTTCCGTAAGCGCGATCGTAGCGTGAATCTCCCAAGAAGTCATTTCACTTTCCGTAGGTAACGCCTCCCAATCATCGCCATTACGTCTAGCACGCAGAATTTCAGATTGATTTAGCGTGCGCCGCCAGGAAATTTCATCTGGAGAAATCCGCAAAGCAGTAAACTCAGAATCAACATAGCGATCGCTGTGTGACAATAAAATTTCATCAATATCCGATGCAAACATCGCCGTGCATTCAATCTGATTAGCACTAATAGACGTTGACTCTTGAGAGTACTCCTCTTCTGGCAACATCTGCACCTTTTCACCAGCTGCTACTGTTCGTAAAATGGGCAAATCGCGAGTCTTATCGTAAGAAACTCCCCGTACTTCTTGCAGTTTTTTCCAACTAAAATTTTTCAAGCTAGACCCCCGACACCGAAACCCTTCATACTCAAACGCCAACCCCTTCATCTCATCCCCAATGATAGTGGGGTACACATCAACCCCCTGGTGCTGAAGCCTGCCAACAAAAGTAATAATAGAAGGGCGATCCGATGTAGCGCCGATCGCTAACCGTTCCAGTTTCAACTTAGTGGGTTCCTCTGGCGGTCTATCTCGCACTCCAGTTTCAAACTCCTCCTGTTCTCGCATCATCCGGCGCTTTTGTCCGGTAGTCGGTGCAGAGTATTCCACCTCACCGCTAGGAGTAACCTGATAAAGATTCCACCGCTGTTCGATTTCCCGCGTCAATTTTTCAGCTTTTGTTTTATCTTGCCAGTCATTAATGCGAGTAAAATTTTCGCATTCAAACGTATGAATCATGATATGAACGTGAGGCGGTGCATCTGAATTATTCAATAACTGGCTTTCTGTAGGTTTATGCTTAATCATCAGCCACAGATTATTGGTATATCCCAACCCATGCACCATCAACTCCCCAATGTCTAGCCAGTCGTCTGGAGTTAGGCGATCGGCAAAATGCGGACTCATGGTAACGTGCTTAGTATCCTTATCCGTGCGAGAATTCTGCTGGCTAACAGCCCTCCACTCTGCCATAATCTGTCCGTAAGTTTGTCCCGCTACATTGCCCCCATACAACTCAAATTCCTTCTCTTCATCCATGAGATAGCGCAACAAACCACCGGGGTTACTACCAGTAGGGACAACTTTCGTCAGCATCAGTCCCAGTCCTCCCCATCAAAGTCCGACTCCGTTGAGATTTCCTCACTTTCAGAATTTTCATCTACACCAGATAATTGCAGTCTTACTTCCTGCAACTCTTGGCGCACTTCCATCAGCAAATTCTGCACATCGGCTATTTTCTCAGTCAACTGTTGGTGAGTTGGTTTGGAGATAGATTTTTGTGCTTCAGTAGAAGCGATCGCTTTTTGTAAATCTTTCTCTAACCCTCGCAGTTTCAAGTTAAATTGTCCCAGTTGTACGCTAGTTCTGGCATTAATAGCTGGTACTTTTGGAGGGCTAACCGGACGACCTTCCACTCGCCGTCTGATAAACTCAGCTAAGGGTAAAGCATAGAACTGAGCCATTTTATGCCACCTGTCCTTTTCAGCCGGAGTTAAGCGCAGTAAATAGGATGAAGTTTTTTCCTTTTGACGTTCGGGAACAGATGGCATAACAACAAGTTGAGTAACTATAGCTAAGAGAGGCTGTAGAATGAAAGTGCCTTGTTATAGCAGAAGGCAGAAGGCAGAGGGCAGAAGGCAGAAGGAAAAAGCAATGAAGGTAAGGGTTCTACCCCTTCATAATGTTCTAATCACCTTGGCGGTTGCTATATATTGAGCCACAAGCGTCCCAGACACCAGGCAGGTATTGCTTTAAAAAAGTGTATATATGCCCTCCCTGCTTGCTTCCAAAAATAGGGGCTTCGGGTAGTGGGGATTGTGGCCTGCTTCTACGTTAATTCTGAGGCAATCAGAACTGGTCTGTCTTTGGAAAGAAATTAAGTCAATAGAAGAGTTAATAGTAGATGTTGGTAAAAAGCATTTGGCTGGTAACTCTTGAGTTGTAACGTTGGTTTTTTTACTCCATTTGAGTTCTACGATTCATTTAGACTTGCTATAAGATGCTGGATTATTTGCCCGTTATGCTAATTTTCTAACCTCACCAAATTGCTCGATATACTCAACTAATTGTTTGGTATATCCTTCTTTCTTCAACCGTTCCAAATTACCCACCAAAATAAACAATTCTCTCGCTCTGCTAACAGCAACGTTGAGTAAATTAGGTTGGCGATTAATAAACCAAAGGCTATCAGTTGAATGGCATTGGCGAGTAGATAAAATTATCGCTTCTTTTTGCCCACCTTGGAAAGTGTGAACCGTACCAATGCTATCTGATGGAAACTGCTTCCACCTCGATTGCAATCTCGATTGCAGGGCGTTAGCTTGACTGCGATACGGCGAAATCACTCCAATTGTGTTTGAAGAGTCAGGAGAATTAAGGCTGTAACCCACCGCCAACAACTCCTCAATTAAACCTTCAACTTTATCAATTTCTAGCGTGTTAACGTGGTTGGAGTAATCGCCATCAACGTGGATGGCAAGCAGGTTAGTTCCCAGTCGAGAAGGTTTTTCCGGCGTATCGAGTGCCATGCCATAATTACAAAGGCGATCTGAAAAAGTAACGATCGATCGCACGCAACGGTAATGTTGTTTGAGAATAATACCATTACCAATCTGCCCCGATTGCCCCGAAGTTCCCGCAGCCCTGTGATAAGCCGTACAAGCACTAGGACTGTACAAATCGTAGTCTTCTTCTGTCAATCCACTTTCCAGAAAAGCCGTTTGGCGATATTCCTCTTTTTTCTGGTTGCTC
>DATGYA010000150.1:0-6589 GCA_035298405.1 Kamptonema sp.
TCAATTCGGTTGAAGCAGCTTTTTGGCTCAAGAAATATAGTATCAATCAGCCTTTAAGTGCCTCTCTCTAATCATTTAGCTTGCTCAAAATGACATTTCTCCCTGTATTTGAATTACAGTTTTGTAATGTGGAGCAACTATTTTTTTCCGAATTGTGAGCTATATTGCACATCTAAATGAGTTGTGTAATTCTTGTAGGGGCAATCCCCCTGCGATCGCCCCAATATCGGCGGGGTAGGCACGGGGGCACTACCCCTACAAATTTGTACGAATGATTTAGAGGCGCTATATTGCGATCGCTACCCTCAACCTCCCCCTCTCGTAATCGCCAACTCATGAAACATCAGCAAAGATAAAAAGAAATCCGCCATAAAAATTGCCACCCAAGAAGTCACCACCGCCGCTGTTGCCGATCGCCCTACACCCTTGCCCCCACCAGTCGTAGTCAATCCCCAAGCGCAACCGATAATGCCAATCATCGCCCCAAAAATCAACCCCTTAAGCGCCACTGTGACTAAATCCCAAGGTTCCAAAAAAGTCCGCACCGATTCCAAAAACATTCCCGGTGGCAAATGATAAAAAGTTGCCGCTGCAAACGCCCCACCACCAATACCCACGACCACAGAAAAAATTGTTAAAATCGGCAACATCACACAGCAAGCTACTACGCGGGGCAACACTAAATAATCAACTGGATTCGTTTTCAGCATATAAAGCGCATCCACTTGATCCGTCACCTGCATTTCGCCAATTTCCGCAGCAAACCCACTGCCCACCTGCCCCGCCACTACACCCGCCGTTAAAACTGGTGCTAACTCTCGGCAAAATGCGATCGCAAAAGCACCTCCCACCGCCCCCACTGCCCCAAACCGAATTAATTCCCGCGCGGATTGAACCGTAAAAATCATCCCCGCAAAAAATGCGATCAGGAGCACCGCCCTCAGCGAGCCCAAACCCACCGTTACCAAATGTTCCATCACCAGCTTGCCACAAACCTTGCCCCGGATTACGCGCAACCACACTTGGCCCGCCAGTAACAGCGCCACAAAAAATCGCTGAAACCATTTGTCATCAAAAGTTTCATCCAAGGGGCGATCGCGCCCATCGCGGTATTTCTCCAACTCAGTTTTGAGTGGCACAGACTTTTTGACTAAACCATTCTTAAAACTTACGCTCAACTTCAACATGATGACGCTCCCCGGGAGTGTGGGTACAGCAAATGTCGATATACCTGTGGTATTAATTTCTATCTTCCCAAAATTGGAGGTACTTTAGGTCAAAGACGGCTGATTTTTAAGGAAAATTAATGAATTGGACTTAAGTAGAAGGAAGAAGGAAGAAGGAAGAAGGAAGAAGGAAGAATGCTTATACAACAAGCCTTTTAGCCATCTGTATCTTACGGTTAATTAAGTGGATTTACTTATCTAATACCAAATTATTGAAAATTAACTAGCTTTTCTTCCACTTTTGGGATGTTTTTCTCCAACTCAGAAAATTTATTCAATAATTGTTGATTCTCAGAAATCTCAGTGGCTACCCACAATTTGCGGACATCGCGACCCCTACTATCAGTACCGGATGTTCCACAAATTGGGAGGCTAAAACCCTAATGCAAACATTTTTAAGTTAGAATCGAATATTAGCTTGCTTTAAGCGCCGCAATGCTTCTCCTAAGCGATCGCACTCAGCAATCAAACTAATTCGCACATAACCTTCACCGCCGCTGCCAAAGGCATTCCCCGGTGTGACCACAACTCCAGTTTGCTGTAAAACATTAAGCGCAAAATCAGTGGAACCAATGCCAGAAGGACAGGGAACCCAAAGATACATTGTAGCTAAAGGTTTAGGCACATTCCACCCTAATTCTGCTAATCCACTAATCAGGAAATCCCGGCGAGTTCGGTAACGTTCCTGCACTTCAATTAGATATCTGTCAGGTAATTGTAATGCGGTTTCTGCTGCTGTTTGAATTGCGGTAAATATACCGTAATCGAGGTTAGTTTTTAGTGTCCGCAAGCCTTGAATAATGCGGCTATTTCCAACTACAAAACCGACTCGCCAGCCAGCCATGTTGTAAGTTTTTGATAGGGTGTGAAATTCTACGCCGATTTCTTTACCGCCAGGAATTTCTAATAAACTTGTGGGTTCATAGCCATCAAAGGCTAATTCCGCATAGCAAAGATCGTGGACTAATAAGATTTGAAATTTGTGAGCAAAAGCGACAATATCTTTAAAAAATTCGCGGGGGGCGGTTGCGCCTGTGGGGTTGCTGGGATAGTTGAAATAGAGGATTTTTGCTTGTTCGGCTACTGCGTCGGGAATATCGCCTAAGTCAATTACCCAGTCGTTTTCTGGTTTTAATATGATGCTATGAATTTTGCCGCCGGCGATCGCTGGGCCGCGAAAGTGGGCGGGATAGGCGGGGGATGGTACTAATACTAAGTCCCCTGGATTGATGTAGGCGATCGCGAGGTGAGTTAAGCCTTCTTTTGAACCTAATAATGGCAAAGCTTCGCTATTAGGATCTAGTTCGACATTGTAGCGGCGGCGATACCAGTTAGTAATAGTTTTGCGGAAGCTGGCTGTACCTTCAAAGGGGGGATAACCGTGATTGGCGGAGTTTTGAACGGCTGCGATCGCAGCTTCTACTACGGGCTGGGGCGTTGCGCCGTCTGGGTTCCCCATCCCTAAGTCGATTAAATCCAGTCCTTGTTCGCGCGCGCGGGCTTTGAGTTCGTCGAGGCGGGCAAATACGTAGGGCGGTAATGCTTGTAATCTGTCAGCGGGGCTAATCCAATCTAGTGTCATTGCAAGGAGGTTTCTATTTAATAACGAACCACAGAGGCGCACAGGCGCAGAGAGAGTTGATTTTAACCGAATATCGGGTGGATATTAATCATAGCAATCTGCGTGTATCTGCGGTTACATTTTTGAGAGTATATATAGAACCCATTTTAGGGATCTTATAATAAGTGCTGGAGTAGATTAAGAGATGCTTAGCACTCCCCAGTACGAGTCTAGGTCAAAAAACCTAAGTAGACAAGGTTGCGATCGCACGCTTAGATTGTTGAGGCTGCACAGTTAAATTACTGGGGATTCTGTGTGGAGATGGCACAGAACCAACGTTAACGCTAACATAGTCAGGAAACCTCCATTAACCAGACTGGAATCAGTAAGCTGCCCAAAGGCTTGCTAGCAAGTGCAGTTGGTAAAAAAAGGCGATCGAAAATTTTGAACTGTTGGCATCGGGAACAGAAAATGGCTTTGATTTTGACATTTTTGGGCAAAGGCGGCACAGGTAAAACCACGATCGCGATCGCGGCTGCCAAAAAGTTTGCCGCCTCTGGTAAACGAGTTTTGCTAGCCGAACAAGATCCGGGCCCAACTCTAGGGATAATGCTGGGCGCTGCTGTGAGTGGAGAACCCCAGGAAATAGCCCCTAACCTCAAAGTAGTGCAGTTTCAAAGCACACTGCTACTAGAAAAGAGGTGGGAGGAGTTGAAAAATCTTGAGTCCCAATATCTCCGCACTCCTTTCTTCAAACAGGTTTACGGTCAAGAATTAGGTATATTGCCGGGAATGGACAGCGCTTTAGCTCTTGATGCCCTCCGGGAGTATGATGCTTCTGGTCAGTACGATGTCATAGTCTACGATGGCAGCGGTGGCATTGAGGAATTGCGGATGCTGGGAATGGCAGAAATTTTGAGTTGGTATATTCGCCGCTTCCGTCAAGTTTTTGCAGACTCAGATTTGGGTAAGTCGCTATCGCCGTTTATTCAACCAATAGTTAGCACTGTCCTTAATGTAGATTGGTCGGGGGACAATTTTGCTCAGCCAACGCAGCAAGTTAATAATATTTTAGACAAGGGTAGGGAGGCGATCGCAGATCCGAATCGAGTGGCAGCTTATTTGGTGCTGAATGCGGATGAAAGCGCGATCGCAACGGCCCGTTATTTGTGGGGCAGTTCCCAACAAGTCGGTTTAACAGTTGGTGGCGTTATTGTCAATCAAGCCCAAGTTACTGAAACTATTACCGCAGAATTTGCACCTTTAACAGCAGTCTCAGTCTCCAGCCGTGCCGATAATAATTGGCAGGAATTAATGGACTCTTTACCAGATTTCAGCAAGGCAACTGAAGCACCAAGACCGATTACCATCAACGTTGCTGAACGTCAAGTTAGTTTATTTTTGCCGGGATTTGACAAAAAGCAAATTAAACTCACGCAATCGGGGCCAGAAGTTACTATTGATGCAGGCGAACAGCGGCGGAATATTTCGCTACCTCCCGCCCTAAGTGGAAAATCGGTGACAGGTGCTAAGTTTCAGAATGGTTACTTGATTATTTCGTTTTAACTCATAATCTTGTACTATTCTCAAAAACTTGTAGGTTGGGTTAGGTACGTAGTTGGGCTTTAGCCCTTCCAGCCCACAAGCGCAACAACGTATAACCCTACTCAGGTAGATCAGCTATTGACTGGTAATTGGAGTTATTAGGCGCTGACCTTACTACATAAGCACGATCGGAGGGCTAAAGCCCAACTACGTACCTCACTTACCTGAGAAAAGCTATACCTAAAAATCAACCCCGATCTGCGTGAAAATTGCCTAATTCCTATAAATGAAAATGTGAATTGCCAAACTTTTCTACCAACTAGATGAAAACTTTAAGAGGAAACGGTTATGGTAACGGAATTAGGAATTGACAAACAAAGTTTATATGAAGCGGATTATTTGAAGTGGATTGAAACTACTGTAGAAAAGTTGCGATCGCAGGATTTCTCAAAAGTTGACTGGGAAAACTTGATCGAGGAAATAGAAAGCATGGGGAGAAGTGAACGCAGGAGTTTAGAGAGTAATCTGATTATAGTTATTATGCACTTACTCAAGTGGCAATTTCAGCCAGAGTTAAGAAGCCGTAGCTGGAAAAGTAGCATTTTTGAACATCGCAGGCGCATTCGCAACGCTCTAGAAGACTCCCCCAGTCTCAAACCCTATCTAGAAGATATATTTGCTAAATGCTATTCCAATGCAGTTGAAAGTGCAAGTATTGAGACTGGATTGCCTCTGGAAGTATTTCCCCAATTATGCCCTTATACTTCTATAGAGGTTTTAGATTCTAACTTTCTTCCAGATGATAATGCTCAATAGATTAACCAGGACTTACGCAAAAACTTAATTGTGTCCTTGCGAGTCTTACAAAGCAATATCAAACCTTAGTCTTGTATAGAGTTGGTAAGTTATATTAACGTAAATAAAGGTAAAAAATATGGTGACGAAACTAGGAATTGACAAACAAAGTTTATATGAATTGGATTACTTGAAATGGATTGAAACTACTGTAGAAAAGTTGCGATCGCAGGATTTCTCAAACGTTGACTGGGAAAACTTGATCGAGGAAATAGAAAGCATGGGAAGAAGCGAACGCAGAAGTTTAGAGAGTAATCTTATTATAGTTATTATGCACTTACTCAAGTGGCAATTTCAGCCAGAGTTAAGAAGCCGTAGCTGGAAAAGTACCCTTGTCGAACATCGCAGGCGAATTCGCGACGATCTGAAGGATTCTCCCAGTCTCAAACCCTATTTAGAAGAGGTATTTGCTGAATGTTATTGGGATGCAGTTGAACAGGCAAGTGCTGAAACTGGATTATCTCTCGAAGTATTTCCCCAATTATGCCCTTACACTTCTATTGAAGTTTTAGATTCTAACTTTCTGCCAGATGACACTGTGTAAAAAACTGCTATCCTATCAGAAATATTATTGCAACGCACAGCGACAAGATAGTACGCTCAAGATAACACTATGTCTGATTCTCCTTCCCAGTTTACACCAGAGCCAGCACCGATCGCTGCTGCCCAAACAGATGACCTCAGCGCCAAAACTCGGCAACTGTTGGGCATGAAAGGGGCTGCATCGGGCGAGAAATCTATCTGGAAAATTCGCTTGCAACTGATGAAGCCGATTACCTGGATTCCTCTAATTTGGGGGGTTGTGTGTGGGGCTGCATCTTCTGGAAACTATACTTGGACGCTTGAAAATGTGTTGGTAGCAGCGGCTTGTATGTTGCTCTCAGGGCCATTGATGGCGGGATATACTCAAACTTTGAACGATTTTTACGATCGCGAAATCGATGCCATTAACGAACCATACCGCCCAATTCCCTCTGGTGCGATCTCGGTTCCCCAAGTGGTAGCTCAAATTTTGATACTGTTGGTAGCTGGTATCAGTGTCGGCTATGCCTTAGATTTGTGGGCGGGCCATGACTTCCCAATTATGACAGCGCTAACTCTCGGCGGCGGATTCTTAGCTTACATTTACTCGGCACCACCGCTGAAACTTAAGCAGAATGGCTGGTTGGGAAATTATGCCTTGGGTTCGAGTTACATCGCTTTGCCTTGGTGGGCGGGACAAGCTTTGTTTGGTAAACTTGATGCGACGATTGTGATTTTGACTTTGTTTTACAGTTTGGCGGGGTTGGGGATTGCCATTGTCAACGACTTTAAGAGTGTAGAAGGCGATCGCCAACTGGGATTACAATCACTACCTGTAATGTTTGGTATCAACACGGCAGCTTGGATTTGTGTTGTCATG
>DATGYA010000151.1:0-20234 GCA_035298405.1 Kamptonema sp.
ATTGAAGGAGCAAAAAATTACCCACGCTAACTTTGTGCCATCTGTGCTTGCGGTTTTGCCGGATGAGGAGTTACCCGCTTTAGAGAATATTGTCGTAGGGGGAGAGGAGTGTCCTCCTTCTTTGATCGACCGATGGGCAAATGGACGGCGTTTCTTCAATCTCTACGGCCCCACTGAATCTACTGTCTGCGCTACTATTGCACCTTGCTTTAAAGGTACAGGAGTGCCATCAATTGGTCGTCCGATCGCCAACACTCAAATCTATATTCTCGATCGCTATATTCAACCCGTCCCGATCGGAGTTCCGGGAGAGTTATATATTGGTGGCGCTGGTTTAGCGCGGGGCTACCTCAACCGACCCGAACTAACTGCGGAACGCTTTATCGATAATCCATTTAGCAATGAACTAGGTTCCCGTCTCTACAAAACAGGCGACTTAGCCCGCTACTTACCCGACGGTAACATTGAGTTTCTGGGTCGCATCGACCAGCAAGTGAAAATTCGCGGCTACCGCATTGAACTGGGCGAGATCGAAGCGATATTGAGCCAACACCCGGATGTGCGAGAGGCTGTAGTTATCAAGCGGGAGGATGCGTCGGGCAATCCGCGCCTAGTAGCTTATATTGTTTCCCACCTCAGACCAGAACGTACTCTCTTTAAGAGCGAATGTCTGGCAGAATTTGGCGGAAGTCCGGCGGTGAAACTTCGCACAGAAGACATTTCCAGCGGTGGTGTCGGCTTAGTGGATGTACCAGATACTTGTCATTCCGGTCAATCCGTCCGCCTGCGCCTGCATCTACCTGGATTCAATGAGGAGCTATGGTTGGAGGGAACTGTAGCTTGGTGTCGGAGAAACCAAGCTGGGATTGAGTTGGCGCTCAGTGCGATCGAGCAAGATATTTTTCAACAGAGCATAGCGTATCTTCTGGAAACTCAGGGTTTCTGGAAAGTTTTGCAACGCACAGCGGTCGGGAGTTTACGCAATGTTCTCAAGCAGAAGTTGCCCAACTATATGATTCCTTCCAGCTTTGTGTTTTTGAATGCCTTGCCGCTGACACCCAATGGCAAAATAGACCGCAAAGCGCTGCCAGAGCCAGATACTTCTAACCCACAGTTGGATTATGTCGCACCTCAGATTGAGATTGAAGATGCGATCGCTACAGCTTGGGAAGAAGTATTGCACCCAGAAAAAGTTGTTGTCGCTCGTAATTTATTGGACATCGAACTGGGCGAGATCGAAGCGATATTGAGGCAACACCCGGATGTACGGGAGTCCGTTCTGATGAAGCGGGAGGATGCCTCCGGCAATCAGCGCCTCGTAGCCTATATCGTTTCCAACCTGATACCAGAACGTACTCCCTTCAAGAGCGAGTGTCTGGCAGAATTTGATGGAAGTCCGGCGGTGGAACTTCGCACAGAAGACCTCTCAGTAGGTGGCGTAGGCTTAGTGGATGTGCCAGATACTTGTCAGCCTGGTCAAACTGTCCGCCTGCGCTTGCATCTGCCTAGTGCCGATCGAGAGCGGTGGTTAGAGGGAAGAGTCGCTTGGCGTGGGGAAAACAAAGCAGGGATTGAGTTGGCGCTCAGTGCGATCGAAGAAGATATTTTTCAACAGAGCATAGCGTATCTTCTGGAAACTCAGGGTTTCTGGAAAGTTTTGCAACGCACAGGGGTTAGGAGTTTACGCAATTTTCTCAACCAGAAACTGCCTAGCTATATGATGCCCTCCAGCTTTGTGTTCTTGAATGCCTTGCCGCTGATACCCAATGGCAAACTAGACCCTCTGGCGCTACCAGTTCCAGATGCTTTTAACATAGAGTTAGAAACAACTTATGTTGCACCGCAGACTGATATCGAGCAAGCGATCGCTAGCATCTGGCAACAGGTATTGCAACTAGAGAAAGTGGGTGTGGATGATAATTTCTTCGATCTAGGGGGTCATTCATTACTGATGGCTCAGGCTCATAGTAAACTGCGAGAAGCACTCGATAAAGATGTTTCAATGATTGAGCTGTTTAAATATCCAACCATTAGCTCTTTGGCTAAATATTTAAGTGAGGATTCAGAGGAAAAATCCTCTGCTGGGCAAAGTGGAGATCGCGTTAAAAAACAAAAAGAGGCAATCAATAGGCAAAAGCAAAAACAAGCGCTAAAGGGAAAGAATAAAAATGGATAAAGCTGAAACTCCCGACTCTATAGAAGGTATCGCGATCGTCGGTATGCCCTACGACTAGATTCACAGCAGTTAGAGTATACTAAACTTAGATCCTTGCACTATTATGGGAGTTTCATGGATGTCATCCCCCTTCCCCGGCATGAATCCCTATCTGGAATTGCCTGCTCTGTGGCACGAGTTTCACAACCGATTGATTGTGGCAATTTCTGATGCCCTTACCCCCTATCTGCGACCCAGGTATTATGTAGCAGTCGAAACTCGTACCTATCTGGATGACGACAATCCTGAATTGCTGGTTGGGATTCCCGATGCGATCGTGCTGACAGCTTCAAAAAACCCTCTAGCGCAACCTACAGCAACCGCCACACAAACTCGCCCGAAACAAATCCGACTCCCCATGCCAGTCGAAGTCAAAGAGCGTTATTTAGAAGTGCGTGAGGTGGGCACTCATCAGGTGATTACTGCGATCGAGGTGCTATCACCAAAAAATAAGCGCAAAGGCGAAGGGCGAACTGCTTATGAGAAGAAGCGGCTGCGAGTGCTGGGCAGTTCGTCTCACCTGGTTGAAATCGATTTACTCCGAGAAAATATACCCATGCCTATGATTGGGGTAGAGGAAACGAGCGATTATCGGATCGTGGTAAGTCGAGCCTCTAACCGTCCAATGGCAGATTTATATGAATTTCAACTAAGAGAACCAATCCCTAGTTTCTCATTACCTCTCAAACCAGGCGATCCAGAATTAACTGTCGATTTACAAGCTATTTTGCTGGGTGTTTACGATCGCGGTAGTTACAAATTCCGCATTAATTATCACCAACCCGTTCCCCCACCAAAACTATCGGAAGCGGATAGGCAGTGGGTGGATGCGCTACTCGCTACTGATGGTTCAGGCTCATAGTAAATTGCTAGAAGTAGTTGACAAAGATGTTTCAATCGTTGAAATGTTTAAATATCCAACAAAAGCAAAAACAGCGCTAGCAAGGAAAGAATAAAAATGGATCACTCTGAAACTCCCGACTCTATAGAAGGTATCGCGATCGTCGGCATGGCCGGTCGTTTTCCCGGCGCGAAAAATGTTGATGAGTTTTGGCAAAATCTACGTGATGGTGTGGAATCTATTTCTTTCTTTTCTGAACAAGAACTAGAAGCTTTAGGTATTGACAAATCTGTATTACGTGACCCGCGCTATGTAAAAGCAAGAGCTGTACTAGAAGATATTGAGTTGTTTGATGCTTCATTCTTTGGGCTTACTCCTAGAGAAGCTGAAATTACAGATCCACAACACCGCTTTTTCTTAGAATCGGCTTGGGAAGCTCTCGAAAGTGCGGGTTACAACTCGGAAACTTACGAAGGTTCGATCGGAGTTTATGCAGGTGCAGGGAGTTTCAATACTTATTTCTCGAATAACCTTTATCCTAATCGTCAGCTTAGAGAATCAATTGGAGATTACCAACTTGCGATCGCTAATGAGAAAGATTTTCTATCAACTCGCGTTTCTTACAAATTAAACTTGAAAGGGCCGAGTGTTACTGTTCAAACAGCGTGTTCTACTTCATTAGTTGCTATTAGCATGGCTTGCCAAAGCTTGCTGAATTACCAATGCGATATGGCTTTGGCTGGTGGCGTTTCTATAGGTGTTAACCAAAAGACGGGATATTTTTATAAAGAGGGGATGATTCTCTCTCCAGACGGACACTGTAGAGCCTTTGATGCTAAAGCACAGGGAACTGTGAGCGGTAGCGGTGTGGGAATTGTGGTTTTGAAAAGATTAGAGGAGGCGATCGCAGATCGAGATTATATTCATGCAGTAATTAAAGGTTATGCCATTAATAATGATGGTGCTTTCAAAATTGGCTACACTGCTCCCGGTATAGATGGTCAGGCGCAGGCGATCGCAGATGCTTTAGCACTAGCAGAAATTCCCCCTGAAACTATTAGCTATATAGAAGCTCACGGAACTGGAACACCCCTGGGAGATCCGATCGAAATTGCCGCGTTGACGCAAGCTTTCTCACTTGAAACTAAGAAAAAAGGCTTCTGTGCGATCGGTTCAGCTAAAACTAATGTCGGACATTTAGATACTGCGGCTGGTGTCACTGGCTTAATCAAAACTGTCCAGGCTCTTAAACACCAATTAATACCTCCTAGCCTGCATTTTGAACAGCATAATCCTAAGATTGATTTTGCCAATAGTCCCTTTTATGTTAACACTAAACTTTCTGAATGGAAATTAGGTAAAACCCCTCGCCGTGCTGGAGTGAGTTCTTTTGGTATCGGTGGAACTAATGCTCATGTAGTGTTAGAAGAAGCGCCTAGCATAGAAAAATCTGGAGAATCTAAACCATCACAACTGTTAATTTTATCTGCAAAGACTAGCTCTGCACTTGATACTGCGACTGTAAATTTAAGCAAATATTTAAAGCAAAATCTCGATGTAAACCTAGCTGATGTTGCTTACACGCTGCAAGTTGGGCGCAAAGCTTTTAATCATCGAAGGATAGTTGTTTGTAATGACATTGAAGCAGGCGCGATCGCTCTTGAAAATCTCAATCCCAAACAAGTTTTTACCAGCTTCCAAGAGTTAAAAAATCGACCGATCGCGTTTATGTTTTCAGGACAGGGTTCGCAGTACATAAATATGAGCTTGGAACTCTACCAAAGGGAACCAACTTTTCGCGAACAGATCGATTTATGTTCGGAAATTCTTAAACCTCACTTGGAAATTGACCTGCGCCACGTACTTTATCCAAGCGAAACACAAGCAGAAACAGTGACAAATCAACTAAAACAGACTGGGATTACACAGCCATCACTATTTGCGATCGAGTATGCTTTAGCTAAGTTGTGGATGTCTTGGGGAGTACATCCCCAAGCGATGATTGGTCATAGTATTGGTGAATATGTAGCAGCTTGTTTGTCTGGGGTTTTCTCTTTGGAAGATGGCTTATCTTTAGTAGCTACACGAGGTAAATTGATGCAACAAATGCCAGGGGGTTCCATGCTGGCAGTTCCACTTTCAGAACCGGAAGTACAATTATTGCTAGATAAAAATCTCGATATAGCTGCGATCAATGGAATATCTATGAGCGTGGTTTCAGGTACTACTGATGCTGTAGATGAACTGGAACAAAAGCTAATTAAACAAGGTGTAGAGTGTCGGCGATTGCATACTTCTCATGCCTTCCATTCACAGATGATGGAACCAATTTTAGCACCATTTACCGAACAGGTGAAAAAAGTTAAGCTGAAATCCCCTAAAATTCCCTATTTGTCTAATGTTACTGGTAATTGGATTACAGCAGCCGAGGCGACAAATCCCAGTTATTATGCTCAACATCTGCGGCAAACAGTACGCTTGGCAGACGGTTTACAACAGCTATTAAAAGACAAAAACCAAATATTGCTAGAAGTTGGGCCGGGACGAACTTTGAACACTCTAGCAAAACAACATCCAAATAAAGCATCAGGACAGATTATAGTTTCTTCATTGCGCCATCCACAAGATCAAACTTCAGATGTCGGTTTCTTACTTACTACCTTGGGGAAACTCTGGTTAGGAGGAGTACAAATAGATTGGTCTAAATTTTATGCTGATGAGCAGCGTTACCGTCTCCCATTGCCAACCTATCCTTTTGAACGCGAACGTTACTGGATTGAAGCGCCAGGAGTCGAGCAACCTATTAAAATTACATCTTTACAACCAGAAGACAATTCTCAAAAAGTAGATGCTGCACCTCTCCATTCTAGACCAAATTTACAGAATACCTATATTGCTCCTAGAGATGAAGTTGAGCAAAATATTGCTAATATCTGGCAAGAATTTTTAGGGATTGAAAAAATAGGTATTCACGATGATTTCTTTGATTTAGGTGGAGACTCATTATTAGCAGTTCAACTAATAACAAATTTAAACGAAAAACTGCAAAAATCATTGTCTAGCCATAGCCTATTACAATCATCTACTATTGCAGCTTTAGCTGAATTAATTAAAGATAATTCACATCTTTCTGATAGTCCTAACCAGGAACTAGATCGAGCTTATGAGTCGTTATTAGTACCAATTCAGCGCGGTAGTTTTAAACACCCTTTGTTCTTAGTTCATCCGGTAGGCGGTCATGTTTACATTTATCGGGATTTAGCACGTTATTTAGGTTCAGAACAGCCTGTTTTTGGAATACAAGCTCACGTCTCAGAGCAAGAAATCGAGCCTTTTACTGTTGAAGAAATGGCGACTAGGTATATCAAAGCAATGCGCCTTCAACAACCTGAAGGGCCTTATTTCTTGGGTGGTTCTTCCTTTGGAGGAACTGTGGCTTTTGAGATGGCGCAGCAACTTAAAGCTCAAGGTGAAAAGATAGCATTGCTAACTTTAATAGATACTCCGGGGCCTGGTCAGATGCCTATTTTAGCGACAGAAGATGATACAGCAATTCTGGTATACTTACTAGGTGTTGGTTTTAATCTGTCTCTTTCTATGGATGTCCTTAAAAAGCTTGAGCCAGATGAGCAGCTTCTCTACTTTTTGGAGCAGGTAAAGATTGCAAATAGGGTAGTACCTCCAGATTTTGGATTACCTCAAATTCGTCAGTTTCTGCATCTGTTTAAAGTACACGCTCAAGCAATGCGAAATTACGTCCCTCAAACTTATGGAGATCGAATTATATTTTTTCGTGCTACAGAACAAAATGAAGTTAATGCCAAAAATCCTGAATTACCCTGGATTGATGTTGCTGGAGTTGGGGTAGAAGTTCGAGAAGTGCCAGGAAATCATATTACTATGAATTATCCCCCTCACGTTCAGATTATGGCTGAACAACTCAGAGCATATATTGATGAGGCACGTAGTTGGGCTTTAGCCCTCTTATGACTGAAGCCCTCTTAAAAAGTAAGTAGTTGGGCTTCAGCCCTCTTAAAAGGTAAGTAGTTGCGGTTCAGCCCTAAGAGGGCTAAAGCCCAACTACGTACCTAGAACTTATGCAGTGTAACAATTAGAAACTTTCAGTCAAAGGACAACTCATGGCTTTATATTTAGATAATACCCAAATAAACAGCGAAAACTCATCATCATTACTATTAGAAATGATGTATGGTTTTAAAATATCACAGGCTCTTTTTGTAGCCGCCAAATTGGAAATTGCTGATATTTTGAGTGAAGGTTCTAAGACTGCTGATGAACTCGCGAAAGCTGCTGGTGTAAATTCTCAGGGTATTTATCACCTGATGCGTATGTTAGTAAGTGTTGGTGTATTTTCTCTGAAAGATAATGATACGTTTTGCTTAAATTCTCTGGGAAAACATCTTCTGAGTGGTACTTCTGATTCTTTACGAGGTACGGTTTTGGCAATGGGTGATGAACTATATCAGGGGTGGGGTAATTTACTATATGGTATAACGACTGGAGAAAATGCTTTTGAATATACTTTTAAAATGAGTTTTTATGACTATTTAAAACAGAATTCTGAGGCGGCTGTAAATTTCAATGAGTGGATGAAGGAGACAACAAGAGAGTGGCTGTTGCCGATGCTTGAAGCTTATGATTTTTCAGAAGTTAATACCCTTGTGGATGTTGGAGGTGGTATAGGCACTCTAACGGCTGTTATTCTGAATACAAATCCTAAGATGCAAGCTATTTTATTCGATCGCGAAGAGGTTGTTGTTGATGCAAATCAGGTTTTGGAAGTGGCTGGAGTTGCTGATAGGTGTCAAATAGTTGGAGGCAGCTTTTTTGATACGGTTCCTGCTGGTGGCGATCTTTATTTACTCTCTCGCGTCCTTCTCAATTGGGATGACGATCGCGCTATTACAATTCTTAAAAAGTGCCATCAAGCTATGACAGCGAAAGATCGATTAATGGTTGTTGATTTTATGTTGCCTCAAGGTAGAATGTCGCCATTTATTGGTATGGGTAGCCTAACTTTGTTTGTGATAGGCGGTAATTTTATGCGGACAAAGGATGAATTTTATCATTTGCTTGCCTCGGCAGGTTTTAAAGTAGCTAATATGATAGAAACAAAAGGGCCTGTAAGCGTGATTGAGGCGAAACCTGCTTGACATTACCGACTATGATGGGATTTTGTGGTGAATAGAGTCGCCTGGTCTTATAGTGCTACGATAGTTTGAATAGCCGATCGCGATCGCGTCGAACTCGCGTTAAATAGTATAGCTTTCATCCCCCCAATTCATCCATGACATCAGCTCAAAAATTCTATATAGTCAAACAACCCGCTGGCAACTGCAAAATCGTTCCTAGTGAAGAAGTAGAACAAAAAGAAAACCCCACTCTACCCTTAGAAAAGTGGGGGCCTTTTGATTCACAACAAGATGCGATCGCGCGTCGCATTGGCTTAATTCGAGCCGGAAAATGCCAACCTCAATAATAGTAAAAAGGTAAAACAAAAAAATCACTTTTACCTGTTTCCCTTCTACTTTTTACTCTTTTGCTTAGCTTTCGTTTCCGCCTTATGATTACTTCCTTCTTTCCCCGCAATCTCCTTAGTCAAAACCTCCAAAGCCTTGGCATATTGCGGATCGGCTAGCGTCGCAATTTTAGTGCGATCGCTCCTCAATTCCTGCTTTTGAGCATCCGTCAGTTCAACTTTAACATCCGGTTCAATCCCTGCATGATTAATATCCGTGCCATTTGGTGTGAAATATTTCGCGATCGTCACTGCTAAACCCGCACCATTTCCCACACTCCTTACTGATTGCACCAAACCCTTACCAAACGTCTTTGTCCCAACTAAAACCGCTCGTTTATTATCGTGCAAAGCACCAGATAAAATCTCACTAGCACTCGCCGATCCGCCATCCACCAAGACCACCAATGGTTTATCAGTTATCGCTCGATTATTTGCCTTTTGGCGGTCAGTTTCACCTACGCGATCCACTGTTGAAACAATCGTGCCCTCTTTCAGCCACATCTGTGCAATTTCAATACTCCCATAAAGCAAACCGCCCGGATTAGATCGCAGATCCAAAATATAGCCTGTCACCTTCTTTTGTTCCAAAGACTTGAGCGTATCTCGCATTTCCGATGCCGCATTTGCACTAAACTGATTCAATCGAATATAACCTACATCGCCAGTTGGACTTTTGTTCACAGAAGAACGCACTGGATGAATTTCAATTTTAGCCCGCTTTAGCTTAAAATCTAATTCCTTATTTCCCCGCAAAATCGTCAGCGTCACTTCAGTATTAATCGGGCCGCGAATCAAATTCACCGCCTGAGTCGTATCCATCCCTTCGGTACTTTTTCCATCAATTTTAGTAATAATATCTTTCGCCAGAATCCCAGCTTGAAAAGCTGGAGTATCCTCAATCGGCGAAATCACCACTAGCTTTTTCGTTTTCTCATCTTGAGTTAGCTGGATGCCAACACCTGTTAGTTCCCCAGAAGTATCAATCTGCATATTTTTGAACTCTTCCGGGTCCATGAACCGCGTATAGGGGTCATCCAGTTTCTTCAGCATTTCCCGAATTGCCTTATACGCTTCTTCGTCACTGGTATAAGTACGATTGAGATAGTCATTCCGTACTGCTTTCCAATCAACCTGATTGAAAGTGCCATCCACATAACTTTTGTCAATTATCTGCCAAACTTCATCCACCAGTTCCTTGGGACTCTGGCGAAAGGATGCTTGACTTTGGGAAAGATGAATACCCGCCCCTGTGACTGCGACAGCAGTCAGCACAACTGCTGTCGCACTTAGAATAAGCCCACGTTTTGTTATTACCATCTGTCTGCTGCGCCGGAGAAATAACTTTAAAATAGTTATGCCCAATGTAACACAGGCAACAGGGAACAATTAAAAATTAAAAATTAAAAATTAAAAATTAAAAATTAAAAGTAATTAACAATTAAATTTTATCTCCTAAACACTATCATCTGCCTTTAATAAACATTTAAGTTTTACTAAAAAATATTAATACCTGAGTTTGTTAACTATTAAACTTGTTGACAAGAGTGCAAGATGTGAAATCAACCCCAGTTCGCAAATGTCCAGAAAAAAAGCTTGACATTACTCACTTTCTTTGCTATGGTTAGCAATACATAGAACTAAATTCAATTCTCAAACCCAGCGCACTGCTCATGTTTGCAAGCAATTACTACTTTTATTTTTGGTGGTTTAAGCCGGTTCACTTGGAGTGAATTAGATTTGCTATAAATCTCCACGTGAACCGCAGAATGACATCTGCGGTTTTTGTTTTGTTTAGTTTTCTTTCTCAACTACACCTTAGCTACTGGCGAAAACAGTGATGACATTATTCGATAACTGGTTTTACGGCTTTTATTTTTGGCCTAGAAGGAGTTCCGGGTAAATTGTCATGCTGCTTTTTCGCACATCACCCGGAACTCCTTAAAGTTCCGGGTTTTTTTGTCACCCACACTTTTTTTTAAGGAGAATACTCTCGTGTTAGATGCCAAACTCGTAACTAAATCTAGCCTTGAACACCAAAGCATTGTCAAACTTTCAGAACACGCCACCATTGGCGGCAAAGAAATTATCATTATCGGCGGGCCTTGTACAGTAGAAAGCGCCGAACAAATGGAAGAAGTCGCCACTAAACTTGCGATCGCACCCATTCAAGCTTTACGCGGCGGTGTCTACAAACCCCGCACTTCTCCCTATTCTTTCCAAGGCATGGGAGTTGAAGGACTCAAAATTTTAGCAGATGTCAGCCACCGTCATCACCTCCCCATCGTAACCGAAGTAATGTCAATTGCCCAAATTGAACCAGTTGTTACCTATGCGGATATGCTTCAAATTGGCAGCCGTAATATGCAAAACTTCGAGCTTTTAAAAGCAGTTGGTCAAGCTGGAAAACCAGTCCTACTCAAACGCGGTTTATCCGCCACTATTGAAGAATTTGTAATGGCCGCTGAATACATTTTAAGCCACGGAAATCCTAATGTTGTTCTCTGCGAACGGGGTATTCGCAGCTTCGACAATTACACCCGCAATGTCTTAGATTTAGGAGCAGTAGTAGCGCTAAAACAATTAACTCATCTGCCAATAATTGTAGATCCTTCTCATGCAGTGGGCAAGCGGGAATTAGTCGCACCTCTGGCTAAAGCTGCGATTGCTTGCGGTGCTGATGGGTTAATCATTGAGTGTCACCCGCAACCAGAAAAATCGGTTTCTGATGCGCGGCAGGCGCTTTCTTTAGAAGATATGATTGAGTTAGTTTACAGTTTGCGATCGGTGGCGATGGCTGTTGGTCGCAGTATTGCCGAAGTCCGCCCACACTTTTCTGTTGTGCCGAAAGTTGTAGCAAAATCAGCTTAAATGGGACTTACGCGCGTTTGTTCAGTAACGTCATCGTCTCGACAGTAAAATAACCGCCGAGATGGCGGCGTTACAAACAGTTTTGGGTAATTTCTGTTAAAATGAAAAAAGAATATTATCCTTTCAATTTCTCTATTTAACTATGGCTATCAAACTCAACGTTCCTTCAATAGTCTGTTCTGGCTGCGCCGACACGATTACCAAAGCCATCAAAACTGTCGAATCCGAAGCTAACGTCAATGTTGATGTCGCAGCTAAGACTGTCACCGTAGAAGCTCAAGCCTCTGAAGAGTCAATCAAGCAGGCAATTTCGGCCACAGGTCACACTGTTGCATAAAGGATGAAAGATGAAGGATTAAATGTCTTTCTCGACATTCATCCTTCATCTAACTAACGCTATCACTCCCGGTAGATGTTAGAGAATTTTCAGATTTTTGATATCTAAATTATTGGCTTTAATCAGTACAGTCATAGGTGTACTTGTTGCCTGCCAATATTCAACTGCCGATCGAAAAATATCTATTGCTGTAGCCCAGTCTGAAGGGTTATTTCTAGCAAAATTCTCAGGTTGAGTGTACAGCACAATATATCCGTCGGCAGCAACCCATTCCAGATCGGTAATACAGTCTTCAAAAGCATCCCAATTACTACCAAAATATGCAGGAAAGCTCATCACTTTGGCAGATGCTTTGAGCAAGTCTGTCTTGCTGGCAATATCCTTGCCCTCGATATGGAAAAATTGAAAACCGTGCTGTTGACAGAGAGAGGATAATTCATCAATTTTTATTTCTCCTGTCACTCCATATAATCCCGGCTGGCGATCGCCTTTAATAACTTCCAGCAGTTGCTTCATGTCTGATTACTCCGTTACCCTGAAAAAGGTATTGTAATGGTCGTTGGTGTAGTAAATTTCACCACCCTCTCCAGTCACAATACGTCTTGCGCCGCGATCGCGCAATCCAGGAGTGGGTACTGTATACTCGCGGTAGTATCCTCTAGGTTTCGCGGGCAGTCTTCTTTCCCGGTTCTGAAACACAGTACCGTCTTTCTGATAGGGAAATGGCCCACCTCGCCTAATTAGATTAAGAGTATCCTTGGCTTCTGAAGGTAACTTATTGATAGAAATAGTCGGTATTAGAGCAATAATAATACTGCCCGTTACGTTGGCTGCTATCTTTATTTGCCCTTGAACTTCAGCAGCAATTAACCCGATCGCTGCCAAGCTAGTAAGCAGCCAGCTTCCAGCTTTTCTAAATAGCTTCATGAGGTAGGAAGGATGTGTTGACTCCGCTTTTAGTTTAGCCTTCCTCGTCTAAGTGTTCGGCAACAGCCCTGTAGAGTTCCAAAACGTGGTTATCCAGAAGACGGTAATAAACCTGCCGTCCCTGCTTGCGGTAACTCACCAGCCGCAGTGCCCGCAGTGCTCGCAACTGGTGAGACACTGCTGATTCGCTCATCTCTAGCGTTGCCGCTAAGTCGCAGACGCAGAGTTCTTGATTTGCTAAAACAGATAACAGCCGCAGGCGGTTGGCATCTCCTAATAGGCTGAAAAACTCAGCCATTCGCTGAGCTTTCTGGGAGTTGAGCACTTGGGTTTGGATGCCTTGTACGCGATCGCTATCAACTAAGTGCGGCAAATCGCACGTTGGAGCATCATTTTTTTTAATAGCTTGGGTTATAGCCCCATTAACAGCACAGTTAGACTGCATTATATACAAATTCTTTTTAGGATCTGATTATCATTCTACCTTGGATTGCCCTCTGGCATAAATTGTAACAGTTCCTTTACATTCCTTGACAAAACGTCTGAATATATGTTCAGATATAAATACGAACTTGGAAATTAACTCAAAAAAGCCATGACCACCGTATCCCAGATGAAATGTGCCTGTTCTTCTTGCCTGTGCGTTGTTACACTCACCGAAGCTATTGAAAAAAGTGGTCAATACTACTGCTCGAATGCCTGTGCTGACGGTCATCCCAATGGTACTGGCTGCGGACACACAGGTTGTGGATGTCACAGCTAGAGGCAGGAATTGAGAAAGATTGACTAGAGATTATTAAATCTATCCGTAGGGGGATGCGTTCAGCTCATCCCTTATTTTTGTTATATTTTAGTTAAGTTTAGGTTAAGGTGACACTAAATAAACATTAAAATTATCTTGATGAACGTAGCAAGCGCAGCCTAAGAAAGCGAAAAAGCTATTTAAGTCAATACAATGGAAGCTAGTTAACACGGTGACAACGAAACAAACTGATGCAGTAAACAGACGGTGCATTTTTACAAAGGAAACGTAACTCAGATTTTGATTCATTTAAGGAGAGAACTATGACGAAAGAGAGTGACCAGTTTCTACATCCTCGCAGCCGATACTACGGTAACTTCACCCCGGAGAATTTAGCATTTAATGCTAATTTGCAGGAATTCGCACAGAAAATAACATATATCTGCTCCTTAGAAACTGGTGGCAAAATCAGCTCAGAAAAAGCTTACAAAGAAATTAAGGCGCTTTGGAAACAGTTAAAAAGCTCTAAGAAAAATTTGGGAATTGCTGAAAAACCCCCTCAGAGCGACGAAGGAAAATCGACACCCGAATAGTTGAAGATTTCCCTAATCCCCCCTTAAAAACCAAGGGGGGATAAATTATTTAACGATCTTGACAATAAGCTTCGTAAACTCCGTCAAGAAGTAGGTTAAGAGCACAAGCCGCAGTTTCCGCTGCTGACAGCGCTTGTTGTTTTTGTTCCTCAGTCTGACAAAGTTCTAAAAGTGCTTCTCGCGTCGCCTGAGAGTGGAACTCATCAGCTTTTTCGTGAACTTTAAAAAACGAGAGCACATTTTCAGAATCAATGTTGTAAAATTGCTGAAGACCTGCTATTTTTGTGGTTGCAACTTCTGGGACTTGCGATTCATAAGCATACAATGCCGCTAAACCTTGAGCGGGTTCTTCGCTGCGAGCCAAATCCTTAAGAATGCGGACAGATTCGCGAGTTTTATCTAGGTGTTGGCGTTTTAAAACAGCTTGTCTGTCTACACCCAAACCTTCGGCAAAGCGCAGCCACAATTCAGGGTGATGTGCAGTTCCTCGTTCCTCTTCTATGAGATTTTCGAGGAGCATTTGACGAATTTTGATGTCATCGCAGGCGGCATGAGTGGCGCTAACATAGGTGGGGAAGTTGTGGACTTGCAGGTAATATTCTTGTGCGTATTCTTGCAACATCGCTAACGTAAGTTTCCCTTCATTCCACATTTGGTAGAATGGGTGTTTGAGTAAGTTGTGCTGCTCGATGATTCCATTGAGTTGTTCGAGAAACTGTGGTTGTGCAATCTGCATAAGTAGAATTGAATGATGGTAGTTAGACAATAATGTTATACTAAATGGGAATTTTGTAAAGAGGAAAATCTTATTATTTTCAAAAAAGTGGTTTATCATAAATTTTATGACTTGAGCTAAAGGTTGAGCGACCCCCAAAGCAAAAAATCTACTAGACAATACCCACCCTAGAAATATTACCATTGTGGCTGAGCTGCTACCAAAACTGTTGCAGCAGCACTGTCTACTGGCTTTGAGAAAAAATATCCCTGACCGTATTCACATTGTAACGCTCGCAGTAGAGCCAATTGCTGTGCATTTTCCACACCTTCAGCAATTACATCCATACCTAAATGACCCGCTAATATTAATATTGTCTGTACGATCGCCTCATTGCCTTCATCCTCAGCCATCCTACTAACAAAAGCTCTGTCAATTTTTAAAGCATCAGTTGGAAAAGTGTGTAGGCGGGAAAGCGACGAATATCCAGTACCGAAATCGTCGATATATAACTGAATTTCTAAAGCTCTTAATTGTGTAAGCATAGCTGTTGCTGACTCCGCATTTTCCATCATTACACTTTCAGTAATTTCTAGCTTTAAACTGCGGGGGGTGAGTTCAGTCTCTTCCAAAATTCTCTGAATCTGGTCGATCAAATCTGGTTGTATAAATTGTTGATTAGAAAGGTTAACACTGATAGTCAAAGGTGGATTTGCAGGAAATTCTTGTTGCCACTGGTACATTTGGCGACAAGCTGAACGGAGCATCCACCAACCAATTGGTACGATCAGCCGAGTTTCTTCTGCTACTCGAATAAACTCTGCTGGCTCCACTAAACCTCGCTCTGGGTGCTGCCAGCGTAATAGTACCTCAAAACCGCTAATTTTGCCCTTTGTGAGAGAGACTATCGGTTGGTAATACAACCTAAATTCTTGGCGATCTACAGCACGGCGCAAGTCATTCTCTAGCTGTAAAAGTGCCACTGCACGAGTGTGCATACTCATGTCAAATACTTCGTGGCGAGCTTTGCCCTGTGCCTTGGCGTGATACATAGCCGCGTCTGCATCTCTGAGCAAATCTTCGGATCTGTCATATAAAATTGGACATTGGGGATAAGATAAGGTATTATTTTTTCCTTCTCTGACTTGAGGTAAACCGGAACAGACAATGCCAATGCTGGCACTACTGAATATCTGGTGGGCGTTTAAGTTGAAAGGTAAACTTAGTTCGTTTTGTACTCGCTGGGCAATTGAGATCGCGTCGCTTTTATCTTTGATATTTTCTAGCAAAATTGCAAATTCGTCTCCGCCAAGGCGGGCAACAGTATCTCCTAAACGCAGGCATAGTTTCAGTCGATCGGCGATCGCGATTAGCAATTGATCGCCAACTAAATGCCCCAAACTGTCGTTAACTACTTTGAAGCGATCGAGGTCGATAAAAAGTACAGCAAATAAAATTTCTGGTCGTCGTTTAGTCAGTTCAATCGCGTGTTCCAGCCGATCCATGAATAAAGCTCGGTTGGGCAAACCGGTTAGTGTATCGTGGAGGGCCTCGTGTACCAATTTTTCCTCAGCCAATTTGCGGTCGGTAATGTCTTCTACAGTGCCTTCGTAGTAAAGCAATTCGCCCTTATGATTACGAACTGCCCGCGCGTTTTCCGAAACCCAAATCGTGCTACCGTCAGCACAATAAACTTCTGACTCAAACTCTGACACCGAACTGTTTTTTTCGACTTCGCGCACGAATTGATCTCGCCGTCTGGGGTTTGTGTAGACTTGGTTTGCAATGTCTTGTATTTGCTCGATTAATTCTTCTGGCGAGTTGTAGCCGTAGATTTTGGCTAAGGCAGGATTGGCGCTGAGGTAGCGCCCGTCTGGAGTAGTTTGGAAAATGCCTTCGATCGCGTTTTCAAAGATGCTGCGATATTTTTCTTCCGCTTGGCGCAAGGCTTCTTCTGTTTGTTTCCGCTCGCTAATATCAGTGAGTGTACCCAGATAACCAATCAGTTCGCCGTTTTTTTCTATTTGCGGTACAGCTTGACAATATACCCAAGTTATCTGTTCTCCCTTTTGAAAGCGGTACTCTAATTTGAAAGGCAATTTTTGTCCGATCGCCTGATACCACTCAGTCAAAACGCGATCGCGATCGTCGGGGTGCAACGATCGCGCCCACCCAGATCGTAGCGCCTCTGCCGGAGTCAGCCCCGCCATCTCACAAAATCTAGGGTTGACATACAAACACTCGCCCGCAGTTTCAGTACGAAAAATCCCCACAGGCAACATTTTTGCCAAGGTGTAATACCGATATTCGCTCTCTTGCAATGCTCTTTCGGCTACTTTGCTCTCAGTGATATCAAACATCAAACCTTGGAGGAAGACAGACTGATTTACCTCATCGGGCACTGCTACAGCTCGGTCGCGAAACCACACCACTCGACCGTTTTTGGCGAGTACCCGGTATTCGATAATGAAAGGTGGCTCGCTAGTGAGATCTCTGCCTATAGTAGCGGCGCGGCGGCTAGCGTCTTCGACTAGAAGGCGATCGCGATCGTCAGGGTGAATAATATTAGACAGCAGATTCGGGCAATCTCTCCATTCATCCAGAGAATAACCCAACACTCTCACGATTTGCGAACTGATGTAGAGTCTACTACTCGGTCGCTCTAGAGGAGCGATGTAGCTAATAGCAGGAACTTGCTCAGCTAGGGCGCGATATTTCGCCTCGCTGGTGCGAAGTGCTGCTTCTAGGCGCTGTTGTTCCTGAAGAATGGCCTCCAGATCCCCAACTTCATACATAGCCAATGACGGAGATTCCAAATTCAGAGCATCGCTCCGTGTAGGGCTGCTATCCTCTTGAGTGTTACACTGCCAAGGAGCTAAGGTTTTTGAGGGGAGAGACACTTGAGAAACTACACAGCGATCGCACTCTAAAAATATACCAACACCAAAAGAGCGATCGCTAATACCGCAGGCTGTAGCAGGAGTATTATTTAGCACTCCTTTGTTTATGTAGGCTATTAACGCGATCGCTAAAATAACCAACAACCACAGAAGGTATACAGCAACCCCATTGGATATAAATGGGTCTAGCTCTAACATCGCTTAGCACCTTGATGACAACAACTACCCAAAACCAATTTATTTAAAAATAACTTATTTAAAAATAACTAAGTTAGGACTAAAGATAAGTGACCAATGCAAAGTTCCTCTATTTGACATAGAGAGTAACTCTTCTGGGGCAGGCATCTTACCTACCTTTGATTAGCTTTTTGGAAAAATCTATTAGAATTATGCAGAGTCCCACCAACTTTCAGTCCACACAAACAGGAAGAGCCTTAATCTCCCTATTGTCAAGAGAGTCAGCCCTTCGACATTTAAAGGACTATCATAGGATACGTCAGTACGAATCGTTTCCCCTGTGTGGAGCGTGTTCTGGCTGATGCACCCTACCTGCTTCGTTAGTCGTTTAAATGCGTAACAGTTTAGTAAAGCCGCTCTGAGTTACAGTTTTTAATGTGTAAGTCTTGTATATCTAATATGCTCGTATAGTAACTTAGTTATCAAAATGGTATAACTAGAGTAGCAACTCCAGCCTGTATCTGAAAGTGGCCAAACTTACAGTTATTCTGTGATTTGCTCACAACTAACCAATCCAGTTGTGTCCGAACGCCATTTAAGGTAAGATTCGGATAGCATATCCCAGATTGGAACTGCAAAAGTATTTTATGAAAGCGATCGCTTTTGATGTACCAGGAAGCCCGGAAGTTCTGCAAATAGTGGACATTCCAGCCCCAACCATTCAGAAAGATACAGAACTCTTAATCCGGCTCCGAGCGGCGGGAGTCAATCCTATTGATACTAAATTACGACAGCGGGGAACCTTAAAACAAGACAAGACTCCTCATGTTTTAGGATGCGATGGTGCTGGCGTAGTGGAATCTGTAGGTGCTGGAGTCAAACATTTCCAAGTTGGTGATGAAGTTTATTTTTGCAATGGCGGTTTGGGCGGCCCAACTGGAACTTATGCAGAATTGGCAGTTATAGATGAGCGTTTTACTGCCAAAAAACCCTCTAGTATCAGCTTTGCCGAAGCAGCAGCAGCACCTTTAGTCTTAATAACTGCTTGGGAATCGCTTTACGATCGCGGACGATTACAAGCTGGTCAAAAAGTATTAATTCACGCCGGTGCTGGCGGAGTTGGTCACGTTGCTATCCAGTTAGCAAAGTTACAAGGAGCAGATGTTTGCACTACAGTTGGTTCTGAGGAAAAAGCTAATTTTGTGCGGCAATTGGGCGCAGACTTAGCAATTATGTACAAAAATACTGATGTTGTCGATGCAATTTTAGGTTGGACTCAAGGCAAAGGAGTAGACTTAGGTTTTGATACCATTGGGGGCGAAACTTTTTACCAAACATTTCCCTGTGTTCGGGTTTACGGGGATGTGGTGACAATTTTGGAACCCGATCCAGCTTTAGGAAATTTGAAGACAGCGAGGTTACGAAATCTGCGAATTAGTTTGGAATTAATGCTAACACCGATGTTGGAAGGGTTAGTAGAAGAACAAATACAGCAAGCTAAGATTTTAGAGCAGTGCGCTCGGTGGATAGATAGCGGATCGCTGAAAATTCACGTAGGTAAAACTTTCCCTCTGGAAGAAGCTGTGGCGGCTCATAAGTTGCTCGAATCGGGTTCGATGACGGGGAAGATTGTTTTGCTAATGGGTGACTAATTGTTAATAGTTAACGGTTAATAGTTAACGGTTAACAGTTAACAAAATTGCTTTTTCACTCAAGATGTCAAAACTTCACTAAGGATAACAACAGGTAAATTTGGAATATTACGAAACCCTTTATCATTAGTAAGAAATACAGTACAGTTTATGCTTAAAGCTGTAGCTGCATGAAGTGCATCAGGTGTTTTCAAGTTCGTACTTGCCCGCATTCGAGCCGCGTCCATGAGTACAGATTGACTAATAGGAATTAGCCTCATTCTGGTAGAAAAAAGCAGTTGTTCGTAAGCATTGAGCAAAAGATTATCAGCTCTTTTGAAAGGAGCGACTAAAACTTCCATCAATATCAATTCACTGCTGACTATTTCAATTTCACCTGCATGGAAACTTAGCCACATAGATTCTAACAGCGGCAAGTATTCGGGAAACTTTTCTACGGTATATATGACAATTGAGGTGTCCACGTAGACAACGCTTGATGCTGGAATATTTAGCGTTCCCATGAATCTCTTTCCTCTTGAAGGTACTTGTCCGCTTCTTCAGGAGTTTGAAACAGCCGCTTTCCTGGTAACTCACTGAGTATGTCCATAACGGAAACCTGTTTAGGTTCAGTTTTTGGGGGCAAAATCACGAAAACATCGACGCGATCGCCTACACTCCCCTCTGGAACATCAATCTCTATCTTATTCCCAGGCAAAACTTTAGATTGTATGTGCAAAGCTGAT
>DATGYA010000152.1:0-6130 GCA_035298405.1 Kamptonema sp.
CCCCCAAAGCGTTAGCTGCTTCCCTTGGTGTGACATACGGCATAACTCTTACAGCGGAAACACTTCTGATAGTAACGACATCTGTCTACGATGTCAAGTATGTCCACGAAAGGCGTTTAATCTGTCTTTTGGTTTTATGTCTCTGAGCGTCGATTACAGTCTCTGGGTCTGGCATAACTGCCCCTTATGCCAGACCTGGCTCGTCATCACTGGTTGCGGACGGATGGCAGATCGGAGTGACATCAGAGCAATTACTAGGATATTAATCTCCTAGTTTAAAATAATCGAGCAGCCGATCGCCTGAATCGGCGCGAATCAAAGCAACTACAACATCAGGCAAACTCCTATAACCTGGATAGACTAAATAACGGGGTTCCCATCGGGGTTGAAACTTTTCTTTAAAACTGTGCAAACCCTTAAAATTATAAAACTTTTCTAAGTGTTCATAAAGATAGCTCAAAACCTTTTCTAAACGGATAGATTTCTCAGTTGCGCCTACTCCAGCGAGGGCTGACAAACCCAAATAGAATTCTTCATACCCCAATTCTTGAAAGTGTTGCAACATTGAGGCAAATAAACACTCCATCGTGCCATTCTCAACTTCCGTGCGCCGCCGCATTAAGTCAACCCCGACTAAGTTACTTTCACCGCTGGATATAACATTCGCAAAAGCACTGATTTGACCGTCTGAAGTATGGACTGCTACCACACGAGTTTCCCGCAAATAAGCTTCGTTAAACCAACCAACAGAAAATTGTTTTTCTGCACCCTGCATTATTTGCAGCCACTCGTCGCTAACTACTTTCATTTGTCGCAGTAATTCATCACTTAAGGGTGGCTCATAAAATTTAACTTTATGTCCAGCTTTTGTAAGGCGGTTGATGGCTGTTCTCAAGTTTTGATTAGCTTTTCCCTTGAGGCTAAAAGTTTTGAGGTTGATAATAGCTTCCTCTCCAATTTGTAGCACTCGAAAGCCGAGGGATTTGTAGAAGTCTAAATGATCTGGTAAACTTTGGTAGAATGCGGGTTGCCAGTCATTGCGATCGCAAAATTCTTGAAACTCAATTATAGCATTATGTTGGTCTTCTGGAGGCCCAATGGGATCTCCGAGAGCGATCGCCCCCCGTCCTTTCGCAACATACGCGATCGCGCTCTTTCCCGACAAACTAAAATAATAAGACTTATCCTCCAGCAGTGCCAACCTTGCCAGCGGTATCCGCCCATATTGTTCTACAATTTCTCTAGCTCGCTGCCGTTCTTTCGGAGTTCCTGCATCCCGCAACAACACCGGCCGCAATAACATTAATAAAGCATAGCTTAGCGTCACCGCTCCCACAGCATAAATCGAATCTGCAAAAAATTCACCAAACCTAGTTTTCGGAACTAATCCAGCATTGTCAGCAGTAAAGAACATTGCTAAAGTTTGGAACAAAGCTCGATCGAGAGAAAAATTAATCGGTTGGTGATTAATCTGATATTTGCTATCAAGTATGTAAAATCCAGCCGTTCCGTAAGCTAGTGTAAACAGTAAAGCACCGATAAAAACCCGAATTCCTTGAGCAATTGAGGGGCGATCTGATGAAGCAGTAAAATCGCGACGCATCATTACTAACTGAACTAGCAACACCGCTGCTAGCAGACTTTCTTCATAATCCAATCCTTTCACTAAATGGCTGACTATAGAGAGAATTAGTAACCCAACAGTAAGCAACCAAGCAATCCGCTTACGCCTGAGCAAATTAGCTGCCAAAGTTAGCAGCATAAATCCGATAATTGCTGCAAAAAAGTGGGCGCTAGCTCGCACAGGAAAGGGGAAAAAAGGCTCTAGTAGCTCCCTGCGCTCTTGCAGGCTAGGTGTGACAGCAGATAACAGGTTAACCACTCCTACCAGTCCAGTTAGGAGCGATGCCGTCCATAGTCCAATCCGAGTCCGTTGCGATCGCACAATATTTCCTCAAGCTTGCGTCATAGTAAAGAATAAGGCACAACTCTAGAGAGTCTCGGTAATCAGACTTTAAAACTCATTTTACCTCTTAGCCTGTAGGGTGGGCGCTCGCCGACACAAAGATTAGTTATGAGTTACAAATTCTTTGGCTGTGAGCGCCCACCTTACATTTAGCAATTAGCAATTAGCAATTACTTTTTTTTCTGCTGAGCCAGCGCTATTTTAAACTGCTTTCCCACATAAGTCAAAGAATCTGCCAGATGTTTATGCCAGTAATTCCAGCCTACATCTGCGCCAACAATACCGTGTCCGCCCGGAAATTTGTGGAATTCATTGGCAATATTCAAACTGTTCAATAACTGGTGAAACTGCTCAGATGAAGTTAAAAAATTCTCATCTCCAACACCAGCATCAATATAAGCCCGAAGGCGTTGACGAGCAGAAGCTGGTAGCTGCTGTACTGTATATTTGGGACTGTTTGCCCTGCCGCTAACATCTGTGAAATAACCACTGTGGCTAAAGAGAATATTAAAATTATCCAAGTAGCGAAGACCGATATTAAACGCTCCCCAACCACCAGACGATTGCCCCCCCATTGCCCAAAATTGTGGAGATTCTAGCGTCCGATAGCGCGATTTAATTACTTTAACTAACTCAGAACCGATCGCACTCCCAACTTTACCGTTAGGCCCATCGTAATATTGCGGGTCCCAAAGCGGACTCGTACCTCGGTTATCGTTACCGTCGGGAGTAATGACAATTGATGGCGGCAGTTTATTACTTTTGTAAACGCTATGAAGGACGCTAGTTACAGCGGCTTTGTCTTGATAAGCGCGTGCATCCCCGTGCCCGCCATGCAGTAAGAAAATTACCGGATAGCGTTGGCGAGGATTTTTGGCATAGCCGGGAGGTAAAATCAGGCCGTAGGTGCGATCGCTACCCATAGCCGCACTCTTATAGGTCTTGAGTTCAAAAGTCAACTCTGTGTCTGTCTCTACTTGTGGCGGATCTAACTGCGGAGCACCGGCGACGAAGACATACCAGTAACCTGCTCCACCTAACAGGATAATAATACCTGCACCGATCGCTAAGACTTTTCCCATGCCTTTAGGCATATTATTCCTACCTTTTAAGAATTTAAAGATTAAAAATAGGACTAAGCTGTTCTACATCTAAGATTACATATTCCAAAATTGTCAATCCTTGGTAATCTAGAGCTAACTCAAGCAGGTGAACTCAACCTTTAGGTTAAGGGACATAGGATATGAAGCAGCGAGGAAAGCTCTTCTTCTTTTGCGGAAAGATGGCGGCGGGAAAATCGACCCTAGCAAGAGAAATAGCGCAGCGAGAGGACGCGGTTTTGGTAGTGCAAGATGAGTTCTTGAGCAAATTGTTTCCGGGCGAAGTTGTGGACATCCCTACCTTTATCAAGTATTCATCACGGCTGAAAGATACTCTTGCGCCGCACATCTGCTCGCTGCTCTCAAAGGGCATATCTGTTGTACTTGACTTTCCCGGCAACACAAGAATGCAGCGTGCCTGGTTTCGCGAGCTATTTGAACGCGCGATCGCCGATCATGAGTTGCACTACGTAGATGTAACTGACGAGTTGTGCAAACGTCAATTGCGGGAGCGGAGCAAGGAACTTGCTGAAGGCTCAGCTTTCACGAGCGATGCTGAGTTTGATGCCATTACGAAGTACTTTCAGGCACCCGCAGACGATGAGAACTTCAACGTCATTCGTCATCAGCGCACCTAACACTTCATTCCTCTTTTTTCACTACATCGATTAGTCAGAGCAATGGCCTCAAGATAGATTTATTAAAAGAGTACAACAAGGTGTAGAGGAATATTAATAATTATTAAGTAATTTGTGGGCGATCGCCAGCCCAGAGTCTATTTTAGTAACTGGCGAACAGGGGATAGCTCTAATTTCTCCCCTGCTCCCAGCCTCTTCACTTAGGAAACAGTCAGTTTTCGAGTACAGCACCTAGCATTAAGTCTAGGCTTGCTTATTCAAAAAGTTTTGCACTTGTCTGACAGCAGCAGCCCCAATATTGAACGCTGCCCAACCACCCGCCGCCAAAATTGGCAACAGAACTATTAGCACGCGGAAGTCAAAATCCATTAGTTCCTCCTCTAAAGTTTTTTAAAGATTTCTCATAATCTATTTGTATCAAATTTTGTCCCTATTCTCAAACTTGCGTTAGCAATTAATGGGGCTTTGTAAATCCCAAATCAGTGCCTCTGCCTGCATGAACCAAAGCCAACTGCTCGTAGTGTTTGGCGTGTTCCAGCAATTGAGCAGCTTCAGCCTCCGAGACATCTCGCACCCACTTAGCGGGCACTCCGACAACTAAAGACAAAGGCGGCACATCTTTTGTCACAACTGAGCCAGCACCGATGATACTGCCTGCTCCTACTCTGACACCATCTAGCACAACTGCACCGATTCCTATCAGGCTGCCTCGTTCAATATAAGCTGAGTGAATCACGGCTCGGTGTCCCACTGTTACAAAATCTTCTAAGATCGTAGGCTTGCCTGGATCGCCGTGCAAAATTGCTCCATCTTGAATATTGGTACAAGCTCCGATCGCAATTCGTTCTACATCTCCGCGAACAACAGCTCCGTACCAGATACTTGCCCCCGCCGCTATTTCTACCAAACCAACGATCGCGGCATTGGGAGCGACGAAAGCTGCCAGGGAGAGATCGGGGAGTGGCCAATAAGATGCTGGTATGGGGAGTGATTGATTGAGATTAGTCATAGGGAATTGTTAATTGTTAATTGTTAATTGTTGATTGTTAATTGTTGATTGTTAATTGTTAATTGCTAATTGCTAATTAAGAGTAGTATCTACCCAATTGAAAACTGCTATAAATTGTACAGTAGCAATTCCTAAGCTTAACTGGTTAAGTTAATAGATTTTGCCGTTAAACCCGCAGCAGTG
Source organism: Kamptonema sp. (assembly GCA_035298405.1). GTDB lineage: Bacteria > Cyanobacteriota > Cyanobacteriia > Cyanobacteriales > Microcoleaceae > Kamptonema. Next base: position 4,897 of record DATGYA010000152.1, read on the forward strand.
GCAAACATACTCGCGATCGCGCCCGACAGAGCCGATTAACAGACAGTCATAGAGCTAAGCTTTGATTATCGGTTATAATAAAAGTCATTTGGCACTGTTGCAGAAAAAATGCTGGAACGCACTCCATGATCAATCCTGCCTTGCAATACCCTATGTTTGGCCCGGAAATTCAGTGTCCTCACTGTCGCCAGACAATTCCGGCGCTGACCCTGACGGACACTTATTTGTGTCCGCGTCACGGGGCATTTGAGGCAGACCCGAAAACGGGTGAGCTAGTCCATCTCCAATCAGGTCGTCACTGGCGGCAATGGGAAAATGAATGGTATCGTCAGCACACCCATCCTGACGGGATTCGCTTTGAAATTCACGAAGCGCTCGATCGCCTCTATACTCAAGGCTATCGTGCAACTCGTGTCACCATCGCCCAACGCTATCGCGACTTAATTAGCGCTTATCTAGAGCGAAATACGCCTTGGCGGAGTCAACCGGAATCACCTCGACCCAGACTTTACGGTTTGCCTGTGGATTTTAGCCCCGACCCCCAGGAGGAGCCCTGCTGGGAAGTAATTAATTTTGACTTGGAAAAAGAGCAGGGAGTACCTGTGAGGTATCCCTATTTCCGGTTGTTTGAGTAAGTTTAGGAAAATTTTGTAGGGCGGCGGCGATTAGTTGCCCGCCCGCTCGTACTCTAAAACTAAAATCTCTAAAATCTAAAATCTAAAATCTAAAATCGAATGCACCACGCCTCGATTCGTACTGCTAATATTCACCGCGCGATCGCCTTCTACGAACAACTAGGATTTACAGTCTGCGAACGTTTTACGACAGGTTATACGCTAGCCTGTTGGATGGAAGGGCTAAATGGACGCATCGAACTCATCCAAATACCGGAGCCCAAACCCGCACCCGATGCCTTCGGAGATGAGCATTATGTTGGCTACTACCACTTATCTTTTGATATCACTGAGTCGGCAACCGATCTTTCTACTTGGTTAAAATCGCTGCAAGAGCGCTTTGAGTTAGCAGCGCAGGAACACCCCAAGGAATTCCAACCTTTGAAAGTTCTTTTAGACCCAAATCAGCAAATGATTGGCCCGAATATTTACGAAGTAGCCTTTATTGCTGATACTGATGGATTACCTTTAGAGTTTATCCGGCGAGTATAGGAGATGGGGAGATGGGGGAGATGGGGAGATTTTTTCCCCAAGTAACAACTAACAACTAACAACTAACA
>DATGYA010000153.1:0-10143 GCA_035298405.1 Kamptonema sp.
GGTGGGATACTGGGCCAGGAAATAGTCTTTTGGATTTGGCGGTACAACACTTCTCTGGTGGGAGCAAAACTTACGATAGAGACGGTGCTTGGGCGGCTAGTGGAACTCCTAGCGCAGCTTTGGTAGAAAGGTGGTTAGAGCAAGATTTTTTCCAGCAGCAACCGCCCAAATCTACAGGTAGAGAGCTATTTGGCTGGGATTATTTCCAGCAGTGTTTGGCTGAGGCTGAAGCTGAGCATCTTAGTTCGCCTGATGTGCTAGCTACTCTTGTAGAATTGACTGCTAGCTCGGTAGCTCATAGTTACCGTAACTTTTTGCCGCAGATGCCAGATCAAGTTTTGCTGTGCGGGGGAGGTAGTCGCAACTTATACTTAAAACAGCGGTTGCAAGCTCATTTAGCTCCTGCACAGGTTTTGACAACTTCAGAGGCTGGCTTAAATGCAGATTTCAAAGAAGCGATCGCCTTTGCGGTTTTAGCTTATTGGCGCACTTGTGGTGTTCCTGGCAATCTCCCTGAAGTTACGGGTGCAGTTTCAGCCGTACTTTTAGGCGAAATTCATAATTATCTGCACAGTTGGTCGTGATAGCATAGAATTTCAGGAATAATCCCGATCGGATCGGTTATTGTAACAGCATTATAGCCCGCGAAAAGCATAGGATATTGTGGCTCACACCTTTTTAATGGAATCAGGTCAATGGGTGCTCGAAGGAAGTTGGATAGAGCGCAATGGCTTGCCAATTACAGTCAAAGGGAAGACTTTAGTAAGCTGGAACCGCACAGATTGGTTCAGCATGGTAACGAAGCTCGTATTTCCCGGAGGCGATCGCGACGAGATTGTTTTACAGTACCGGGGCCATCTCGATAGCGATGAACGTCAATATACTTTTGTCCTCCAACACAGCGAACTTGGCCGTGTGGAGGGGGAAGGTTGGATTGCTCCCCAATCTATTGTCCAACGTTACTGGGTATTAGGAGATGAACGACAGCGCCGGACAGGTTTTGAGACTCTGCACCGGATAGATGATAATCGCTATTATCACTGTAGCGGTTTAATGGCTGGTCATTATCTAACCAGTGCGATGGAGGCAACTATAGAACGCCAGCCAGAATAATAGTGAGGGTGCGTTATTAATGCACCCTGAATTTTTTATAATTGATAAAAGTGTATTAAAATCTTAAGAAAAGTTAATCAAAGAATATAGACAGGATGATTGTTTTAAAAGAGTTTTTGGAGATGTCTCTTTAAGTAATTAGGGCTTGCTGAATAGGCTATAAAAATATATCGGGCGTTCCGATTTGAAAGTTATAAATTGTGGAATGTGCGTGAATGCAAGTTGACGCCCCATTACCCCCAACTACTTTCCGCATGAGAAAGAAAGTAAGAGACGGAGGTCGCCGACTGCGACTAAACTCTATTCAAGTCCAGGGTTGGGTTCTAGACCCCACTGGTGTTTGAGAAAGTGGCGGTACATAGTTTCTCGTAACATCATCTGTTCGTAAAGTTTAATCAGAAACTCCTGAGCTTGTTCGCGGCTCATTTGGTTAACCTGTGTCTGGAAAGAGCACAGGCTGAATTGCTGTTCCAAAGAGAGTTCAATTGGCTGGTTCATAGCTGAAGCCTCAGATAAATATAGAGTGATAGGGTAGCAAAAACCTAGATTAACCAGTGTTGTAACTTTTTCCAGCGATCGCTGGGGAGTTTCAGGACACCCCTGATTCCATCTAGCCTTACCTACATATTACAAAAGGTAACAATCATTTGACAAGTGTACCATCTTTCTGAAGAAAGACTTCGGATTTCTAGATGGTAGATGTACCATTTGAGTTCCTTTTGCTTTCAACTACAAGTGTAGCTGCTTGTCAAGAGTAATAATGCTCATTCTGAACCAAAATTTGAGCATTACTTGATACCGTTTGAGGGTCTGCCTTTGCAAATCATTGATTCTTGGAGGGCTGAGACTGCTGTGGAGCTGTAGTTCCGGAAGTTTGCCCAGCCGCAGGAGCGCTAGGATTTGTATTCAAACCGTTTGGCTGCTGACTAGGGCTAACGGGTAAAGACTGAAACTGGTTCGGGTTGAGAGGCTGTTGCCCTCCAGTTGAGCTTGGAGTCTGAAACTGGTTTGGGTTGAGAGGTTGTTGCCCCTGACTGGCAGGTGGTAACTGATACTGCTGGTTGGGATTAAAGTTGGTTCCAGGCTGAAGCGGAGTAGGGAGGGGATTGGTGTTATTGGTAGCGGGGGGTATGTTCCCAGGATTGAAGGGAAGCAAGGGACTTGGGGTGGTGGAGGGGGCGGAAGCGGGAAGAGTGGCGAGGGCGACGCGATCGCCTCCTACTTCTCGCAGGCGATCCAAGACTTCGACGACGTTAGCGTATTTAGCATCTTTAGGAGCGTAGAGTACCATTAACCCGTTAGGATTTTGGGTACGGTAATTCTGCAAAACCCGATCCAACTGGTTATCATTTACAGGTAGTTGGTCGATATAAGTTTGACCGAAATCGTCAATGCTGACAATTAACATTTCCCGCATTTGCGACTGCCCAGTGCGGGCTTTAGGCAAATCTACGTTAATCGCTTGCTGCCGAGTCAGTTGCAATGCTGCGAGTATAAAAAACGTGAGGATGCAAAAAATAACATCAATTAAAGGCACGATTTCAATGCGAGCTTCTTCAGCGGGATGATCTAGATGAATTTTCATAAATGCTCCAAAATGGAAACCCATGCCCTTCAGGGGTGGGAGGAATTTTTGCGGCTTTAGCCGCCGTGAATCTTTTCGTCCACTACCGCCTTGGGATTGCTTAGTTCGGTGTGCTTTTGTAATGTACTTTCGATGGGACAATTACCATCTCAAACTTTGCAATCCTGTACGCATAATGGTTGCCTTTGTGAGGCCTCCCTTGCGGGGTAAAGTTAGCTTCGCCAATGTTTTTAGAGCTTGTTAAGCTTGCAGCACCGTCTCAGTGACCTTAGTTAGAGTCGATTAGGGAGTTACCCCCCTAACCTCTCCTTCAGAACGGAACGTGATACTTTCGCATCATTCCGCTCCTTGATAATTCCACCTTTGTTATAGGTGCGATTCAAGACCAACTATCGGGTTTTGGCACGTTCTTATGAGTGCATTGACCCGTCTGTTGCTGTCTTTGTGTCGTGGCAGTGTCTATGCAGAAGTTGGAGGTTATCGTAGGTATCCTTTCCATCTAACGATGTTGGTTTAATATGGTCAACTTCTACAATGTCTGTGCTGGTAAAGTACAGACCACAGTGAGAACAAATCCCTTTTTGTCTCTTCAGGAGTTTGGCAACTCTGTCTGGAGTTTCTGGGTATTCGCCTCTTCGCTTGCTCCAGTAAGTCCAATTTCCGTTGTATGGACTAGCATCACCCTTTACTTTTGTATGCCGTACAATTGGCGTACTTGCATGGGTGTGTAATTCTAATCCATCTTCGGTACTGTAACACCAATTACGGTCTTCTACTGTTCGCCAGTATTTATCCTTGTTGATGTCCCCTTTTCCCCTCGTTCTTGCCCAAGCTCTTAACTTTTGCCATATCAGCATATCTACCCTGCTAAAGGTTTTCTTACTAACGACTGTCGAGTAATAGTTTGACCATCCCTTAATGATTGGATTCAGCCTGCTAATTAAAGCAGCTTGTGGGGCGGTTTTATTGGTGTCTATTATCTCAGCAATCTTGGCTAGATGAGTCTTTACCTTGGCTTTTGAGGGTGTGATTAATGTGTTAAAACCTAGCGGTGTTCCATGTGTATTATTAGCACATCGATAGTTTCCTACTTTGTGTTGTTGTACATGGAATCCTAAAAACTCAAACCCAACATTACCGTCAATCTCAATGAGGGTGTGGGTTAATCTTGTCTTACTTGGCTTTAACTCCAATCCCATATCATGCAACCAGTTAGCGATTATCTCCTGACATTTCTTGACCACGTTTAAATCCTCATGGATAATCACGAAGTCATCAGCGTAACGGATTAGGCTGAGGGCTAAGCGATTGTTCACTTTGCTTTTGTTGCCTTTTAATGTCTCCGCATACTGTTTAATTCTATTCTCCATACCATGTAAGGCAATATTCGCAAGTAAGGGTGAAATTACCCCGCCTTGTGGTGTACCATCATCAGTGGGAAAAAGTTTGTTTCCATCCATATACCCTGCTTTGAGCCAGCCTTTGATTTGACGGCTCATTGTGGGGTATGTGTGTATTTTGGAGAGTAACGCTTTGTGGTCTATACGGTCGAAGCATTTGGCGATGTCGGCATCCAGTACATACTTTGACTTAGCCTTAATACTGCCAAATATTGCCTCAATTGCATCGTGACAGGAACGCCCTGGTCTGAAACCATAAGAGTTAGGTTCAAATTTTGCCTCCCACTCAGGTTCTAACGCTAGTTTAGCTAACGCTTGTAAAGCGCGGTCGTTGATTGTGGGTATTCCTAATGGTCTAGTTTCAGTTGTACCGGGTTTAGGAATATTAACCCTACGAGTGGGCTTTGCCTTTTCGGTTAACTTTAACTTGCCTACAAGGTTCATACGTTGCTTTGGGGTTAGCGACTTTACACCATCCACTCCAGCCGTATTTTTACCTTGGTTATCTTGTGTTACCCTTCGTACCGCAATACATTTTGCAGACCAAGACCTAATCAGGGTCTTCTGAAGTTTGCGAACTGCTTTGACATCTCCACGTTCACTCGCTTGATAGATTCGTTTTTGCAACTTGAACGTCAATCTTTCGGCTTTACACCAATTGATTTGGTTCCATTCCACCGTCAGATTGTTCTGCGTTTTAGACATATTCATTGCTACTGAGACTCCATCTTTGGAATTACCGGATGTTTGTCTGCATATCTCTGTCATTACAACAGAGCGTTCGCTTCTAACATCATCCCACCCCTAATTACCATTCGTTAGCTACTTACTGGTTATCGACCTTACCAGAGGTAATTAGTGGGTTACTTCGTTCCGATTACACATTTGTTTGAACCTTTAGCGATGATGCTTTCCACCGGGTTTATTGGGCGGTGCTTATAGGTCGGTAGCCTAACCGCCTATGCCCTTATCCTTGCCTTTTGGCTTGGTGTTATTCAGCCATTACACCATTAGCTATTTCGATGGTTCAGACACATCTTTGCTTTCGCTACGCATGGGTTCTTGCTTGACAGTTACCGGGTTTGGCTCCTAGTAGTTCTGCCTTTTATCCCCGCTTTAGCCTATTGGTTGCTACCCAATAAACTAGGGGATATGCTTTCACCTCTGCACTTGAGGGATAGGACTTGATACACGGTATCTCACCTATAAATGTAATCAGTTATCACCAGTCTCATCAACTGGACTAACCGCCCCATAAGCATTTTAGCTTATTTTAGGTTAAACGAATCGCACAAACTGTTTAACTGCAAACGACAGAGCGAGGGACTAGCTTCGCATCCCAGGGTGTCTTGACTCAAAAAACGTAGTCAGTTAAGACTTAGGCTGGTCAGCATGGCTTGCTTCGATTTCTCTTGCAAGCCCATCCCCTTTAGGGGTGGGTTACTGACAGTTAGTCAGTTTTAAGTAGGTGAACATCAATAAATAATATTATTGCACATTAGGCATTTAAGTTCGTGCATTCGATGCACCAGCTTTTTGCAAGATTTGCAAATTATTAATGTCCCCCTTTTCACTTGCTATAGTCAAAGCAGTTACACCTTTTTTATCTTTTGTATTGAGGTCCGCTCCCGCTTGAATAAGAGCCTTAACAATGTCAATGTAACCATTATGACTTGCTACTATTAACGCTGTTTGATTGCTAAGGTCTCTTATGTTTAAGTTGGCACGGTTCTGGATAGCTGTTTGGACTTGCCCTAAATTATTTAAAGCCGCTTAAATCGTTGCGTTTTTGCCTCATACCACACTTTTTTACCTCCTAACCACGTTGGCGATTGCTATACAATTCCAAATCAGTGGAAGGTCTGCATTTCAGACGGCACATAAGAACAAATTGTTCTTAACTATGTTTAGTTACCCACAGATGGGACAACGACGAAATAGAAATTCAACGGTAAACCTACCCGGATGAGGAAGTATATCTCGTTCTAAAGATAAGTGCCAAGAATACCGGAGAAGAAGTACATTTAGTATTGGTCAGGATGCAGAAAAATAGGTAAGTTATCTCAAACAACATTCTGAACTCGTTCAAGAATTAATAAAAATAACTCCCAATAAACGTCGTTTTTACCAGCATGGTATACGGGCGAGAATCCTGATTGAGTCTATTTCTTAGGCCTCTCTGTCAGCACCCCAGGGCTAGTGTACAACTTTATTTTCAGAAAACAGATCGCACCTCCAATAACCACCTACTCCACAGTCACAGACTTCGCCAAATTCCTCGGCTGATCGACATCCAAACCTCGCCGCGCCGCAATATGATAAGCTAACAATTGCAACGGAATTACTGTCAAAATTGGTGACAGCAACTCCTCCACCATCGGCACAGGCAAAACATCATTAAAAACCTCAGCACCAGTCAAAGCTTCCTTCGGTGTCACCCCAATTAAGCGAGCATCCCGCGCCTTCGCTTCCTGTGCATTAGAAAGCACCTTTTCATACACACTACCAGGCATCGCGATCGCAACTACGGGCACCTTAGCATCCAACAGCGCAATCGGCCCATGTTTCATCTCGCCTGCTGGATAACCCTCAGCATGAATATAGCTAATTTCCTTCAACTTCAGCGCCCCTTCTAAAGCAATCGGAAAATTAATTCCTCGCCCCAAAAAGATAAAATCTCGCGTTTCATTAAACTCGTGGGAAAGTTCCTCAATACGCCGTTCCTGAATCTCTAAAAACCGCTCCATTTCCATTGGCAATTGGCGTAAACCTACCATAATTTCCTTCAATCTCTCTTCGCTGACAGTTTGGCGATGATAAGCTAAATCCAAAGCCAAGCAATAAAAAGCCATCAATTGACCGACAAAAGTCTTAGTAGCCGCCACGCCAATTTCCATTCCGGCGTGAGTATTAATAATGTGAGGAATTGTATGACCTAGAGAACTTTCAGGTCTATTAGTAATGCCCAACATTCTCGCACGAAACTTGTCAGTAAAACCAGCGCGGCGCTGTTCTTCCATTCCCAAAGCTGCCAGCGTGTCCGCAGTTTCGCCAGACTGAGTAACACCAATTGTCAAAGTATTTGCCGTCAACGGCGGTGGTGCATAGCGATATTCAGAAGCGTATTGTACCGTTGTGGGAATATTTGCTAACTGTTCTAAAAGGTATTTTCCCACCAGCGAAGCGTGCCAAGAAGTGCCGCAAGCCAGAATTGAAATGTGTTCCAAATCAGCGTACAATTCTGTTGGCAAATTCAAATTAATTGGCGATCGCCCATTTCCCATCCACTCACTATCCGCATAAGCTTCTAAGCAATCTCGAACAACTCCCGGCTGTTCGTAAATTTCCTTGTGCATGAAATGCTTAAAGCCCTGTTTTTCCACCAGAATCGGGTTCCATCCCAAAATCCGAGGGCTTTTTTTGAGCTTTTCACCAGCAAAGTTATAAACTTCAACACCCATCGGCGTTAACCTCGCCAATTCCCCATTTTCCAAAGATAGTACGGCGCGGGTGTGGGCTACCAATGCAGGCGTATCAGAAGCGCAGAAAAATTCTCCAGAACCGAAGCCAATTACCAGAGGAGCCTGCTGTCTTGCTACAATTAACTCATCGGGATAGTCAGCACAAAGAACTGCGATCGCAAACGCTCCCTGCAACTGATTCACTGCCTTTCGCACCGCCTCCAAAAAAGCTTCTGAATCAGCCAACTCTGAATCAGCACTCCTGTCTTCCCCTTTCCCCCTCTCCCCATCTCCCCTCTTGCTTCGGCCTTCAACCATCAACTCAGCAATTAAATTCGGGATTACTTCAGTATCCGTCTCCGATAAAAACTTGTGACCCTTAGCTTTGAGTTCTTCGCGCAACTCCCAATAATTTTCGACAATCCCATTTTGCACTACGGCCACTCGGCGATCGCTATCCAAATGTGGATGAGCATTATACTCCTCCGGTTTCCCGTGAGTCGCCCAGCGCGTGTGTCCAATACCGATAGCCGCCGGAGTTTCCGCCCCAGCTAACTTTTCCCGCAAATTATGTAGTTTGCCCTTTGCACGCACGCAATCAATTTGCCCTTCCCAAATCGTAGCGAGGCCAGCCGAATCGTAGCCCCGGTATTCCAGTTTTTCCAAACCCGCCAGCAAAATTTCACTCGCCGCTTGGGTGCCGATATAGCCAACGATTCCGCACATTTAAAGTACAACTCCTGCTCAAAGCATCTTTTAGATTTTAGATTACAGAATCTGTAGATCCGCCAATTTCGTCCAATTAACTTTACCCTCTACCAAGCACAAGCCCCAAATTCCGCAAAAGAAAGGGGGCAATCAATTGCCCCCTGCCAAAAGCCTTACGCAAATAGCGCGTTGATAGCTTCTTAGTATGCCAAACCCATACTGCGAGTCGTTTCAGCTCCCAGGTAAACCCGAATGCTCAGAAAGTCAGTGGGGCAAGCAGTTTCGCAACGCTTACAGCCTACGCAATCTTCAGTCCGAGGTGACGAAGCAATCTGAGCGGCTTTGCAACCATCCCAGGGCACCATCTCTAGAACGTCAAGTGGGCAAGCACGGACGCATTGGGTACAGCCAATGCAGGTATCGTAGATTTTAACTGCATGAGACATTGAATAAAAGCTCCAAACGAGTCATCAAAATTTGCTGTATCTACAAGTGAATAGATTTGAGGGCGAGCTTCCACCGCCAATCTTTCACAGAGAATCATGGCCTAGTGTACCGCAGTGTTTCCAAGCTCTTAGCTAAAAGGCAGCAAAACTTCACAGTTGTTAACGGTTCAGTATTTACTGCCTAATTTGTTGCAAAACTTTACAAATATTTAGGAATCCTAAACTTATAGCAGAAGGAAGAAGGAAGAAGGATGAAGGATGAAGGATGAGGTAATAATAGCAAGGGTTTCGGCAATCAAGATAGTCCTAACCGTCAGGGCGGTTGCTATAAACAAAAGAACAGGCAAGATGCCTGTTCCACAAAGAGTGTATTCTACTTAAAATCCTAATTTTTCCAATAGAGGGCGCGTTGAGACAATGTGCCTGTCGAGTCCAAGTTTTTGGGGCTCCACTCCCAAAGCTAAAGCTACTAATTGAGGCAAATGCAATACTGGTAAACCTAACTTGCGATCGATTACTTTTTCAACCTCCGGCTGACGGGAATCTAGATTGAGATGGCATAAAGGACAAGGAGTTACTATACAATCAGCACCTTTGTCAAGAGCTTCTTGAATGTGCATCCCTGCCATCTTGAAAGATTGGTCGGTAGCATAGCTAGAAAGCGGCCAACCGCAGCATTGAGTCCGACCTCGGTAATAAATAGGAGTAGCCCCAACTGCCCGAAACAGATTTTCCATCGATTCTGGTTGGTAGGGGTCATCGTAGGGGGTATGAGTTTGCGATCGCAACAAATAGCAACCATAAAACGCCGCACAGTTCAAACCCGAAAGCTGCCGCGTAACTCGGCTTTTAATTTCCTCGACACCATAATCTGCAACCAGCGCCCATAACAGATGTTTAACTTCTGTACTACCTTGATAAGGAGAACAGCTTTCTTTTTGTAGTAAACCGTTAATCTGGTTAAGGTAAGCAGGATCGGTTTGTTGAGATTCCTTCAAGCGCTCATCTACACGCCCAATCACCCCTTGACAAGTGCTGCAATGTGTGAGCAAAGGCAGATGCAGTTCCTCAGCCAAAGCAATATTACGGGCATTGACAGTATCTTCGAGCAGTTGCGAGTCTTCTTTAAAAGTACCGGAACCACAGCATGAGGCTTTTTTAAGTTCTAGCAACTCAATCCCCAAAGCTTGAGTTAGAGCTTGGGTAGACTGGTATAGTTCTCGGCAAGCGCCTTGGGCTACGCAACCGGGGAAGTAAGCATATTTGAGAGTTGGGGATGGCATGGTTAGCAGGAGAGGGGGATGGGGAGATGGGGAGGATGGGGGAGATGGCTGGGGTGTTTCATTCTCAGATTTTGCAATGGCTAAAGCCATTGCGAATCAAGGGTTTTAGCCTATACTTCCTAGTCTGAAGGCATCCATTCTTAAAAA
>DATGYA010000154.1:0-4477 GCA_035298405.1 Kamptonema sp.
AGCTGGCGATCGGTTCTAGAAGTTCACTTAGATTCACGATTTGTTGACACTCTATAATTTAGCTGTTTCGGAATACTTTACAGCTTAATGTTCTATTATTCAAGTGGTTGTGAAAAAAGCAGGCAAGATGCCTGCTCCACAAGGTTTATTGGAGATGTCTCATAGTCAGTCAGTTCCTGATTTCACTCACCATCAGCATCAGGATCGATACCCATTGCCCGCAGTCTCTCTGCCAATCGCGCCGCTTTTCGCTCCGCCTGTTCCGCTCGCAATCGCTCCTGTTCCGTTCGCAAGCGTTCAAGTTCAGCTCTTTCGTCGCCAATCAGCAACAAATTCCCCTCACTATCCCACCACCGCAGCCAAAATTGAGATTGATTCTGATAGCTTCCCTCCCACAATCCCAACTCCACTTCTAAAGGAGAAATGGGATAGTGACCGCGTTCATTTGGCTCTAACTTTTGATAGGAAAAATCCCTCAGATGATAAACCTCCAACTTGTCATTCTTCATTTCAAAGATGCCATAGTAAGGGATACGAATGATCTGTTCGTAAACCCAAAACTTACCTGGCTTTTGTACTGCACCTTCCTCATTAACTAAAAGAGGAGTGGCATCGCGTTCTTCCTCTCCATTCCCGCTGGCAAATTCCAAAGCAATTAAAGGTGCTAAATGCTCTCGCCACAGCACATAAGAACGGCGATATTTTCCTTTTTCAGGACGTGCCGAGACGTTGGGAACATAGAACCAGTCAGGTGCTTCAGCGCCTTGTTCTGGCGGTTCAGTTTCTCGCCAATAAATACCAGAATCTTGTCCAATACAGTAATTACCATCGGGATGTAGCCGTTGCAAAACAGGCCCAATGGAATCAGTTAGAATTATGCTCTGGGGATGCTCCTGAAAATTTTTCACGAAAGTACCGTCAGACTCCGGTAGTTGGGTGTGATCTGGGAAGGCGGTAGGCCGATCTATGTCAGCTTCAGTAGGCAGACTTATGTTAGTTAATGTCTCAGTCATGCTCTTACAATTATTGCTGCGATTGTGGATTTCTTTAAGTGGCTAGCACTCAAACTTTAGTTAATTTTTCCAATGGAAAACCTAGCTGTTCTCGCTGTTCTAAATAAAGCTGAGCTACACGCCGCGCCAAATTGCGAATTTTGCCGATATAGCGGGTTCGCTCTGTGACTGCGATCGCGCCTCTAGCATCAAGCAAATTGAAAGTATGAGAACATTTTAGCACGTAATCCAGGCTGGGTAAAACTAACCCTTTCTGCGTCAATTGTTCTGCTTCTTCTTCGTAAAGTCCAAACAGCGTAAACAACAATTCTGGATTAGATGCTTCAAAGTTATAGGTACATTGTTCAACTTCTCCCTGAAGGTGAACATCACCATAAGTCACGCCATCAGTCCATTGAATTTTGGTGATAGCATCCACCTCTTGCAGATACATTGATAGCCGTTCTAAACCATAGGTGATCTCAATAGAAACGGGGCGGCAATCAATGCTGCCGCACTGTTGAAAGTAAGTAAATTGTGTGATCTCCATACCGTCTAACCAAACTTCCCAGCCAACACCCCAAGCACCCAATGTGGGAGATTCCCAGTTATCTTCAACAAAGCGAATGTCATGATCTTCAGGGCGGATTCCTAATGCTCTGAGCGAGTCGAGGTAGACTTCCTGAATATTATTGGGGGAAGGTTTAATTATGACTTGATATTGATAGTAATATTGGAAACGGTTGGGGTTTTCTCCGTAGCGTCCATCTGTAGGACGGCGACAGGGTTCGACGTAGGCGACTGACCAAGGTTCAGGGCCAATTGCTCTTAAGAAGGTGTGAGGACTCATAGTGCCTGCACCTTTTTCGATGTCGTAGGGTTGGGCTATTAAGCAGCCGCGATCGCTCCAGAATTTATGCAAAGTAGCAATGACTGATTGAAAGTTCATTGTTTTGTGGATGGCTAGTAAGTTTATCAGTAGTTATGTTACTACAAAAGTGTCAATATTCCTACAGTTGATAAATCAGGGTTATCATTTTTTATAAGTCATTCTGTAATCCCTCGATACTCCATGATGACGACAGGTACTCTCAATAATGTTTTGCCTAATTGTGAAATACCAAACTTAAATTTCAGAGAAGGCGGCACTTCCTCCCAGGAGATCGGCATAAAGCCAAATTTAGTGTAAAATTTCTCTAGTCGCTTACCTAAACATTCCAGATAAAGCGGTTGAGTTGCTTGTTGAATTAAATACTTTGTTAGATAATTACCTAAACCGCGATCGCGCCAACTTTTAGCTACAACTATACTACCTAATTCTTGTGTATCCGTAAAGCTTCGCAACTGTCCGCAAGCTACCAGATGCTCGTCACATTCTATTAACCAAAATTGCTCCCAGTGCAACTGAGTTGGATCGAGTTTTGCACTTAGAACTAATTTCCTAATTGGCCATATATCCTTAGCAGAGGCGCGGCGGAGAATACACCCTGCTGGCAACAAAAAATAATTTTCATTAGCAGTCATTTCCGATCGTTTACTCCGGTGAAAATTAATTTTATTCTAGTTGCCGATCGCATCTAACAATACCTCAGCTTCAAATCGCACCGGATCGGTACAAGGCAATCCCGTTTCTGCTTGAATTTCTGCTATTGCTTGCAGGGCAGATGCTTCATCTAAATGGTGAGTATTAAGCGCGATCGCAGCCACTTTTGCCCCAACAAAAGCACCCGCCGCCGCTGCCACCATCTCGTATAATTCAACTACTTTTGATAGCAATGGAATGGGTACGCGGGGGTGATTGCGGATGTGAGCCTGTCCCGCTCGATGCGCTAGCACTAAGTGAGTAGGCTGAGAACCTCGTAGCAGAGGCAGAGTAGCTGTTGAACCCGGATGCAATAAGGAACCTTGTCCCTCAATGTGCAAGAAATCGCGATCGCCGCCAAATTTCACCACCATTTGCTCGACTGCACCCGCCGCAAAGTCTACACGCACAGCATCCAAGGGAATGCCATCACCTACAATAGTTAAACCCGCTTGTCCAGTTGCTAAAAACTTGGAACGCAAACCGCGTTTTAAGCAAACTCGATTCAATTCCAAACTCGTAGACATTTTGCCGACACTCATATCCGTGCCCACTGTCAACACGCGGCGGCAGTTGAGATCGGCAGCCTTAGCAGATGCGATCGCGCCTATTGTTTCCGGTTCCTGACGCACATCCCAAATCCATTGACCCGCTTTTAACGGCATAGTTATTAGCGGTGCAAGCTTCGTGTGCAAACCATTTACCACTGACAAACCCGCAGCAATTCCTTGATTAATTTCTTCTAACCATTCTGTCGGCAAAGCACCCCCAGAAGGAGCAATACCAATTAACAGAATATCGGGGGAATAAGATAGTGCTTCAGCCACAGAAGCAACTATAGGAACTTGTCGAGGAATACCAGTTAATTCCCACAAAGATCGTCCGGCACATTGACAATCTATAACCGCTACAATTTCAGCTTCACTATAGCGCAAAAATGCTAAACCAGTTTTACCATAATTGCCAACAATCCCATCATGTAGCAAAATGGCAACTTTTCCCTTATTTATCTTATCTCCAAAGTTATTAGCCATCATATTTTAGTGTTAAGTTTAGGCTAGAAACCGGGTTTCTTCCTAGATATAGTTTCCCAATCGAATAATTGTCAAAATAAACCCGGTTTCTGGTTTGCGATTAAGAATACCGCTGTCATAAACAGCATCATTATCATTCATTCTTATTCGTTTAAAGCATTCGGATCTATCCCCAACTCTCGTAACTTAGCAGCTAAGCGATCTGCTCTTAGGCATTCTTGTTCCGCTTGTAGGCGTTGCTGTTCGGCCCGTAAACGTTCCTGTTCGGTTTGTTGCTGAGCGAGTTCGGCTTGTTGCTGAGCAGCTTCTTCTGGTAATAGAATAAGATTGCCAGATTCATCATAAAAACGTAACCAAACAGCCGTTTCTCGTTGAATAGTTCCCGACCAAGTTCCCAACCAAAAACCTAACATTTCGCACCAGAGCCAACCTTGTTCATTTCGCTCTAATTCCTGATAGTAAGCCCCACCATTTAATCGCCATCCTTGCAAAGAATCTGGGTTAAAAGGATTAAAAACAAAATAATTGCGAGTGCTGAAAACTTGTTCGTAAAGATCCTTCTTAACTCCCAAATCTTGATTAGCAGTGGAAGGCGACATTAATTCGATGATTACATCTGGGTAACGACCGTTTTCCTCCCACACTACCCAACCTTGTCTCGAAATAGTGCCATCTACACCTAAAACAGCAAAAAAGTCAGGCCCTTTAAAGTCTCGATTTCGCGCCTGAACTTTGCTGTAATATATGAACATATTACCGCCTGTATAAAAATCAGTGCGATCGCTCCAAGCGTGTTCTAACGAGCGGATTAGAACGTTCATTGCAATGCGGTGGCGTGCGCTTTCCAAGGCTACTCCGTCATCAAAAAT
>DATGYA010000155.1:0-13533 GCA_035298405.1 Kamptonema sp.
AGGGGCAGAAGATTTGAGGGGAGAGTTTCCTCTTCCATCCCCCTATCTCCCCCGCTCCCTATCTCCTCTGCTTCCCAAATCTTTTGATAGAGTTGGTGTAAGATTTCTTGCTCTGCTGCTTCTAGCAGACAACACTCGTAAGGGTTTACTGGGTGCTGGAATAGCGATCGCGTTAGCTGCACCCGTGCATCCCGAATCAGTTCAGAGCGATCGGGGTACAGTTGCATTAATTCATTCCAATCTCCGGGTTGCAGGCAAACTGTTAGGCGATCGCGAGTCCAACCTTCCAAGTCATCAGCACCATCAATAATCGTAGGAATGCTACGAGGCAGTCGTTCCCCTGCCCCTAAACGCTCTGCTAGCCAAGGCTCCGGTTCTACCAACAGCAGCCCCTCGAAATCTGGAGAACAAGGGTATGTATGAATCGGCTTCTGGGTTTGAAGCCACTCTTGCAACCGAGGAATTTCTACCTTTAACAAATACTCTTGTATGGATGCCGATGCTACTAATACAGTTGGTTGCGGCCACATCAACAGAGGCATTAAATAACTGACTCTATACCGTTGATAGCGAGCGCTTGAGGAGAAGCCTGTTTGTATCAAAGCGCTGCGGCCTAGACGTAAAGCCCGCGCTACTAGCCGCCCCATCGTCAAATGATGGGGCCAGTGAGGCTCAGAGTGCGATCGCAAGAAACACAAAAGTGAATTGTGAACTTCTACTTCATTCATAAAATTAAAAATTAAAAATTAAAAATTTAACACTTATAGCTAGGGGCTAGGGAAGAGAGAAAAGCTTGACGAAGTGAGGGATTATGAACCACAGGTAAGAGTTGCAGTTACCCTAACCGCCTTGGCAGTTGCTATATACTAAACTCTGCTTAAATACTCCCTATATTCTTCAGTCCGCGTAGACCGACTTTGTTTATGTAATTGCAGTGGCAACGACGTAATGATAAAGGGAATCGCTTACCTTTATCATTTTACCAGAACCATCATCTTTTAATTAAGATAATAAAAACTTTCTATAAACTCTACAAACTTATTAGTATTCGGTAAAGTAAACTTATGCGGATGAGAATTGAGGAATCTTTTCCCAAAATTCGGGTTAAACTGCACCGTCAAATTTTGTTCGCTAGAATTCTTTAAAATAGTCTGAGTCGGAGCATGAAAAAACTTATTTTTTTGTTCGTTATTCAGAAAAGGCAGCATTTTCTTCAAATCGTTGAGCTTATTAATTCCTTCATTCATTGCCGTACACAACTGTACTATCCGTTTTTTTTCTATATTTTGCAATTGCAAATTTCTGGCCAGAGCGATCAGATTTTTCTGCGTTGTCACAGCATCAACAAACGGCAGAATAGCAATGCAGCCAGTAGGTAATAAATGCTCATCACTATCTATGATAAAAGTTATAGTAGTTTTCCTGTATCCCGCTTCAATACTCGGAGGACGATAAACTACTGGGTAATACTGAGCTATTTGCTGGTAAGTAGTCGCTAAAAAGCAATTAGCCTCATGTTCTAAGGTGGAATCAACAATAATTTTAACAGTAGGTGGCGTGTGGTTAAAAAACTTTTTTGATTCTTCCGGAGATCCAAAGCGGAAAATCTGGCTATTATCCCCGTTAAAACTAAGATCCACCCAGTCACAAGTTATTTCTTCTGCCTTAATGCCAAACCGGGGAACATCATAAAGTTTAGCACCACTTAAAGTTGAGCCAGACAAATCAGCACCCACCCAATCTGCACCAATCAAATTCGCTACAGTTAAATCAGTATGAACCAAACTAGCATTAGCTAAATTAGCATTAGTGAGATTAGCTCCGTAGAGATTTGCCCCGCTCAATTTTGCTTCATTCAGATCCGCACTGCTAAGATTCGCGCCACTAAGATCGGCCCATCTGAGATTAGCTCCGCTCAAATTTGTCCCGCTGAAATTTACTAGAGATAGGTTTGCTTGTCTGAGGTCTGCGCCGCTGAGATCGGCTCCGTTTAAGTCAGCTTTGGTTAAGTCCGAGCCGTGCAAGTTCACCATCTCAAAGTTAGCTCCTGTTCCGGATACTCCTCTAAGATTTGCGCCACTGAGATTAGCCTGACTGAAATTAACTTGTGTAAGTTTTGCCTCTCTTAAATCAGCTCCAGTCAGGTTGGCTTTACTAAAGTTAGCTTTACTTAGTTCGGCTCGAATTAGTTCTCCTCTAATCAGCGCTGCTCCAATTAATTGGGCTTCTGTTAAGTCAGCCCGTACTAAGTTTGCTACGTTGAGAGTAGCGCCGTTTAAGATGGCCCGCACGAGATTTGTACTGCTTAGTCTGGCGACATTGAGGTTAGCACCTGTGAGATTAATTTCACTCAAGTTAGCGCCGCTGAGATTAGTTACAAATAAGCTGGCATTGCTCAAATTTGCCTGACTTAGGTTAATGCGGCTCAAGTTAGCTTCATTGAGATTAATTGCTATGAAATCTCTTTCTCCTTCTGTATATTTTTTAACGAGTTCGTATCTTTTTAGGAGTTCCTCTGCTTCCATTATAATTACCTTTTACACGGTCTATACCGATGTGGATGTGGATTTTTGTATGGGATCGACCTACAAACTAGGACTTACGCAACTGGCATAATTTAGTATGGTTTTGCCGTCTACTCAGCCGAACGGTGCGTCAGAGGGCAAAACCCTTATATCACAATCCATAACTTCGTAGAACGCACTCTAAAACCTTACCTAAAAAGTGATTACTCATTGAATTGATGGAAGCTTTTTATAAAATCAACTATCATGCTTAGGGGAGGAAGGGTAAATTTTTGGGCTTTAATTGAAGGAGTAGTAGAGTTTTTGCTTACTTCTGGCAAAGTTATTAAATGCCTACCAAAATCGGGATGGTGGTAAACTGTCAAACTCTGAGCGCTGGAATTGGTAAGTACCGTTTGGGTGGGAGCTTTGAAAAAGCTGGATGCTGCTGCACTTTCTTGGAGGACGGGCTGAATTTTAACTTCTCCCATTTTTCTAATTGTTTGAGTTAGGGCTACGCTCAGTTGGGCTACCCGATTTGAGACTCTAACGCCGAGGTTGTTGCCGTTTTGAGGTTGGAGCATTCTGAGTATAGTAATGATATTTTTCTGAATAAAGGCTGCATCGTTAAAGGGAAGAATGCCAACGTAAGCACTGGAAAATAGTTGTTCGTCATTCTCTATGCTAAACGATAAAATGGTGCGGCGCAAATTCACTTCTATGCTTGGTGGATGGCTGAAACCTGGGTATTGCTGGGCGATTTGGCGGTAAGTAGCAGCTAGGGCAAAGTTAGCGTCAGGTTCTAAGGGTCTATCGATGATAATCTGGACAGTTGGTGGGGTGGCATTAAAAAATTTGTAGGATTCTTCGGGGGTGAATCGTTGGACAGAACTGCGATCGCCATTTGGACTTAGATCGACCCAATCGCAGGTAATGTCATCTGCTTTCAACCCAAACCTAGATACGCCATAAAGTTTTGCCCCCGTTAAAGCCGCTCCCGTTAAGTCTGCTCCTACCCAATCCGCTCGGATTAAATTAGCTTGGGTTAAATCCGCGTGAACTAGAATGGCATTCAATAAATTAGCATTACTAAGATTTGCTCCGTATAAATTTGCTCCGCTCAATCTTGCTTCGTCTAAGTCAGCACCAGTCAAGTCGGCTCCATTTAAGTCGGCCCACCTCAGATTAGCACCTCTGAGGTCTGCACCGCTGAGGTTGGCTTGAGAAAGGTTGGCTTGTCTGAGTTCGGCGTTACAAAGATTGACACCTCGGAGATCGGCACGGCTTAAGTCGGCTCTGTGTAAGTTGGCTCTTTCCAAGTTGGCACCAATCAAGGATGAACCTCTGAGATGAGCGCCACTGAGGTCGGTTTGTTCTAGATTGGTTTCTCTGAGGGTGGCTTCTCTTAAGTCTGCCTCGCTGAGGTTAGCGCCGATTAAGGAAGCGTGGCTCATATCCGCTCGAATCAGTTCTGCTCTGATCAGTGTAGCTTCGTTGAGAACGGCTGAGTTGAGGTCGGCTCTAATTAAGTTGGCTACATTGAGGATCGCGCCGCTGAGGTTTGCTCTGCTGAGATTTGCACCGCTGAGTCTGGCGACATTGAGTTTGGCTTTCCTCAAATTAGCGTCGCTCAGGTTGGTTCCACTCATGTTGGTGAGGCTCAAGATCGCTTCGCTGAAATTAGCGCCGCTGAGGTTGACTCTACTGAGGTTGACTTCGCATAGGAGGATGGCTGTAAAGTCTCTTTCTCCTGCTGCATATTTTTGAAGGAGCTCTTCGGCGTCCATGCCTTTTAATCTTTCCTGTTGATTAGGTAGAACAAAGCTGTATTATGCGAACCTTTTGACTATCATAGGCATCTGCGATCGCACAATTGCAAAAAAAAATAGATTGACATTGGCACCGCGATCGCATTAACTCCAAAAACGGTAGCACAACCGCTCTTTCACTTCTGCACAATCGTCATTTTAACCGATGTGGAGCCTTAGAGAATTAAAAATTAAAAATTAAAAATTAAAAAAGTTAATATGCAGAACCTACGGATACAGGAAATACAGGAACAATGCCTAATTTATATATTATTGGCGGTGCAAACGGTTCTGGAAAAACCACAGCCGCTAGGGAAATATTACCATACTTTCTAGAAGTTTTTGAATATGTTAACGCTGATGAAATAGCTGCGGGTCTTTCTCCCTTTAACCCTGAATCGGTAGCTATTCAAGCCGGACGATTAATGTTAGAAAGACTACAAAATTTAGTCAAAGCTGAGGCTGATTTTGCTTTTGAAACAACTCTAGCTGCTCGCAATTTTGCCAGATTCTTAAGAGAATGTAAAACTAAAGGTTATATAATCAATTTAATTTACTTTTGGTTACAAAGTCCAGAATTAGCCATTGCACGGGTACGGCGGCGGGTAGAAAGTGGCGGTCACAATATCCCTGAAGATACTATCCGCCGTCGCTACGAACGGGGACGGAAAAACTTAATAGATTTGTATTTACCTGTTTGCGATACTTGGATAGTCTATGATAATACTGGAAGAGAACCTCAATTAGTGGCGGCATCAGGTACAGATCAAGAAGCAATTATTTATGAAACCTCAATCTGGAATCAAATCACCGTCGGATAATAAACCGCAAATTGCCCTAACAGAAATTCATCAAAAAATTGATGATGGGGTTAAAACTGCGATCGCTAAAGCCATAGAAAGACATCGGAAGTTAGGGGAATCGATTAGCATTTGGCAAGATGGAAAAGTTGTTACTTTAACAGCCGATCAAATCCCTCCTCTGAAATCAGATAATAAGTAGATAGACAAAAATATACGGTTAACAGTTAACAGTTAACAGTTAACCGTTAACCGTTAACAATTCACACATCCACATTATGAAACCCTTTGATAAAATTAATTAGATCGTCAACAGGAGTTAGAGCCATTTTATTAACTTCAGCTAATTTACTCGCTCCAGAACTAACCGGAATATGTTTTTTAATTAAACGCTTGCCAAAAGCGGGATGATGATAGACACTGAGCCGCTGATCGCGAGAATTAATCAATACCATTTGAGTAGGGATTTGGAAAAAATTAATACTATCTCCAATTTTAGGAAAAGAAGTTGATACTTTAATTTGGTCAACTTTGCTGATGGCTTGATTTAAAGCTTTGCTTAATTGCTGGACGTGCTTAGATTCTTTAACTGTGAGATTTCCAGCATCATTAGCTTGAATTATTTTCATCAAGGCGATCAGATTTTTCTGGGTAATAGCAGCATCATTAAAGGGAATAATTGCTACATAAGCAGTACCAAATAATTGATCGTCGCTGTCCATTTTAAAAGCGAGAACTGTGCGCCTAGAACTGACTTCTATACTGGGGGGCTGAGTTATACCGGGATATTGCTGAGTGATTTGATAGTAAGTGGCAGCGAGGGCAAAATGAGCGGCTTGGTCTAAGGGTGCATCGATGATAATCCTAACTGTGGGCAAGGTTTCGTGAAAAAATTGGTCTACTCCTGTGGTATTTAACCAGTAAATTTGGCTGTGATCGCCGTTGGGACTGAGGTCAACCCACTTGCAAGTCATGCCTTCGGTTTTGATGCCGAGTCGGGAAACGGCGTGCAGTTTGGCTCCTGTTAAAATAGCTCCAGTTAAGTCAGCTCCTACCCAATCTGCTCTAATTAAATAAGCGTTGGAAAGGTCGGCGTGGACGAGGCTGGTGTTGAGCAAGTTGGCATTGCACAAGTCAGCACGGCTGAGATCGGCTCCGCTCAATTTAGCTTCGCTGAGGTCGGCCCATCGGAGATTGCAGCCGCTGAGGATTGCCCACCGGAGATTTACGCCGCTGAGGTCGGCTCCGCTGAGGATGGCTTGGGTGAGGTTTGCTTGTCTAAGTTCTGCGCCTCGGAGGTCGGCATGGCTGAGGTCTGCGCGGCTGAGGTCGGCTCCTTGGAAGTTGGCTTGTACTAGGTTGGCTTCTGTTAAGGATGCGCCGCTGAGGATTGCACCTCGGAGGTTAGCAAGGCTGAGATCGGCTTTTCTGAGGGTGGCTTCTGTGAGAGTAGCACCGCTGAGGTTTGCACCGCTGAGGTTTGCGCCGCTGAGTTGAGCGCGGATAAGTTCGGCTCTAATCAGCTTAGCTCGTAGGAGGATGGCTCCTTTGAGGTCAACGCGAACGAGGTAGGCTACGTTGAGGTCAGCATCGGTTAAGTTGGCTTCGCCGAGGTTAGCACCGCTGAGTCGGGCGATGTTGAGTTTGGCTTCTGTAAGGTTAGCGCCGTGTAGATTGGCACCGCTCAAGTTTGCTACACTCAGATTTGCACCGCTGAGGTTGATGCCGCTAAGGTTAGCGCCGCTAAGGTTAGCCTCGTTGAGGTTGACTTCAGCAAAGTCTCTTTGTCCGGCGGCATATCTTTTTAGGAGTTCTTCAACTCTCATCTAACACCTCCCTGGAGACTCCTGTTGTAGCGACTGCTTGAGAGGGGAGAACAGGGAGAGATATTCACTAAAAATGTATCCCATGAATATTGGTATTGTAGGACTGGGTTTGATTGGGGGGTCGATGGCATGGGATTTGCGATCGCTTGGGTTTCAAGTTTTAGGGGTGTCAACGCGAGAACAAACCTGTAAAAGAGCGATCGCTAAAGGAATTGTAGACGAAGCCAGCGTTAATCTGTCTCTCATGGCTGCTGCTGATGTGATTTTTATTTGCACGCCTTTAGCGGCGATCGCGCCCACAGCACAACAGCTAGTTCCCCACCTTTCCTCTGCCGCCATTTTAACGGATGTGGGTTCGGTAAAAGCGCCTGTGGTGCAGTCTCTCTCCGAACTTTGGCCGAATTTTGTAGGGGGACATCCGATGGCTGGAACCGCCCACACTGGCATTGAGGCGGCTTCGCGAGATTTGTTTGTAGGTAGGCCCTACGTGATTACTCCCACCCAGAGTACGCCCCTGTTGGCGATAGAGAAGGTCGAGGAGATTGCGCGATCGCTCCGATCCAAAGTTTATCGGTGCTCTCCACAAGACCACGACCGGGCAGTTGCTTGGATTTCTCACCTACCAGTGATGGTCAGCGCGAGTTTGATTGCCGCTTGTACGAGTGAAATTGACCCTGATATTGTAAGGTTAGCACAACAGTTGGCGAGTTCGGGTTTCCGCGATACCAGCCGCGTTGGAGGAGGTAATCCTGAGTTGGGAGTAATGATGGCTAGCTACAACCGCAAAGAGTTATTGCGATCGCTCACTTCCTACCGCCAACATCTCGACCAATTAATTAATGATATTGAACAAGAAGATTGGCAAGCTTTACAACAACAGCTAGAGCAAACTCAACAAGCAAGAGGGAACTTTGAGTTTTGAGTTATAAGGAAGTTCTTAATTGCTGAAACTATTGATTTGATTGCATTTCTCTTCTTCCTTCTTCCCTCTTCCCTCTTCCCTCTTCCCTCTTCCCTCTTCCTTCTTCCCTCTTCCTTCTTCCCTCTTCCTTCTTCCTTCTTCCTTCTTCCTTCTTCCTTCGGCTATCAGTTGCAAACGTCACACATTCAATTATGATTGTGAACGTCGAACTATTTGATTTCGATGTACACTTATTCTCGGCTCAAAAGAGTTTTACTGGGTGAATCTCTACCAACCAGTGCATCTAGTCACGAACGGTTGAGCAACGCAGTAGGATTAGCAGTGCTAGCTTCTGACGCACTTTCATCTGTTGCTTATGCCACTGAAGAAACCTTGCTCGTGTTAATAGCAGCAGGGAGCAGCAACTTAGGTTTATCGCTCCCTATTTCTGGAGTGATCGTCCTGCTGTTGGTTGTAGTGGTCTTTTCCTACCGACAAACCATTCGAGCTTACCCTAACGGCGGCGGCGCTTATATTGTAGCACGAGAAAACTTGGGTCTTTACCCCGGTTTGGTGGCAGCGGCTTCCTTGATGATCGACTATATCTTAACCGTGACAGTTAGCACTTCTGCTGGCGTTGCGGCCTTGACTTCCGCAGTCCCCGAACTGCAACCCTATACGGTTTATCTGTGTTTAGGGTTTATTGCATTAATCATGCTTGCTAATCTCAGAGGAGTAAGAGAATCAGGCAACCTGTTTATGGTTCCCACCTATGCGTTTATCGCGGGTGTTTTTCTCCTAATTGCTACTGGTTTATTTCAACTGGCAACTGGTCATACCCCACCGCCTTTAGAAAATATTCCCGCTAAAGAGTCTTTAGGTTTATTTCTAGTTTTGCGGGCATTTGCTGCTGGCTGTACTGCGCTAACTGGAGTAGAAGCTATCTCGGATGGAGTACTAGCTTTTAAGGCTCCAGAATGGAAAAATGCCAGTAAAACATTGCTCTACTTAGCTGTGATTTTGGGTACAATGTTTCTAGGAATCAGTTATTTAACTCATGTTTATAACGTGATTCCAGAGGAAGGACAGACAGTAGTTTCTTTGTTAGGAAGAAAAGTTTTTGGAGATGGCATACTTTACTTCTTCTTACAACTATCAACCTTGTTGATTTTGTTATTGGCAGCTAATACCAGTTTTGCTGATTTCCCCCGGCTTTGCTATTTTTTGTCGCGGGACGGTTTTTTACCTAGACAGTTATCGCTATTAGGCGATCGCCTAGTCTATTCCAACGGAATTACTTTGCTCAGTCTCAGCGCTGCCTTTTTAATTATCATCTTCCAAGGAAGTGTTAACGCCGTCATTCCCCTCTACGCAGTTGGCGTTTTCACTTCCTTCACGTTATCCCAATCCGGGATGGTAATTCACTGGATAAAAGATCGTAGCAGAGGATGGCGTTCTAGTGCTTTGATGAATGGGGCGGGAGCCATTGCCACAGGATTAGTTTTGGCTGTAATTATCAGCACAAAATTTATGTTAGGCGCTTGGGTTGTAGTAGTAGCCATTCCTCTCGTTGTCTACCTATTTTTAGCCATTCGGGAACACTATCGATATGTAGCTTCTCGCCTGAGTCTTCAAGGAGTAGAACCTCATTCTTATCCCCGTAAACCTAGAGTAAAGTTAGTAACTCATCCCGCCGTAGTTTTAGTAGGACAATTGCACCGAGGGACGTTAGAAGCCCTTGATTATGCCCGTCTCATATCCGATGAAGTTGTAGCAGTTCATGTTGATATTGGTTTGACAAATAAGGAGAAACTACAAACAGAATGGCAGTATTTCGAGTCTGACATTCCTCTGGAAATTTTGGAATCGCCTTATCGCTCAGTTTCCACTGTGCTTACTCACTATCTCACTCTATTTGAGGAGCAACGTCCCGGTGTATATTTGACATTAATTATTCCAGCTTTTGTGACGAGAAATTGGTGGGAGAGTTTTTTGCACAATCAAACTGCCTTCTTCCTAAAAGCAGCTTTGCGGGCTAAACGTAGCCGAGTAGTAACAACAGTGAGGTATTTTCTTTAATTGTTAATGGTTAATGGTTAGTTGTTAGTTGTTAGTTGTTAGTTTTTTAGTTGTTAATTGTTAGTAGATATTTATTAAGAGCTTCAACCCTTATTCTCTTAATATATAAACAAAGTGACCACTCTAAAGCTATTTAATTCTTTCAATTAACAACTAACAACTAACAACTAACAACTAACAACTAACAACCAACAACTAACCACTAACCACTAACCAATTAACTAGATTGCAATTCATCTAGGTAAGCTAAAACTTCTTGAGAGTGAATGGCAGGATTTACCTTCACAAAAGTCTGCCGCAAAATGCCATTTGGATCGATAATAAAGCTATGCCTTGCCGAAATAAAGTTCATCCAAGAACCGTAAGCTTTACTTACTTTACCGTCAGTATCAGCTAACAATGGAAACTTCAAACCTTCCGAGTCGCAGAATTCGGCGTGAGAGTTGACATCATCAGCGCTGATACCCAAAATTTGAGCATTCTTACTTTGGTACTTAGGCAAATCTTGCTGAAATCTGCGAGCTTCTAAAGTGCAGCCAGAGGTAAAATCTTTAGGATAAAAATAGATAACTAGCCATTTACCCCGATAATCAGATAGAGATATTTTGCCCTCGCCGCTGTTGGTGGGCAAAGTGAATTCAGGTGCAGGTTGATTCACTGGGGGCAGCTTGCCGCCAAGTGCAAATGCAGGAGGAACAAAAATCAAAGCGATCGAGACTAGACAAATCGCAAAAAAAATGCTGATAAAATTCCGTCTGGAGGTCATAAACTATAAAGGAGAACTCTACTTAAAATAAGTTTACACTTATCTGATTAAATAAGTATAGGCAATGCTTGAACTGACCAAAGAGTAAACAAAGACATTGCTTTAAACAGCTAAAACACCTATCAATCAAAGGAGAAATTAACAAATGTCCGAATTACAGCCATTAGCAGGCACTGCCCTAGTAGTGATGATGGTCAAAAATCAGCCGATTGTCATCCAAGTAGATGGAAACAACGCGCCAATTACAGCAGGCAACTTTGTCGATCTAGTTGAACGAGGTATTTACGAGGGGGTGATGTTTCACCGAGTAGTTCGCGATCCCGATCCTTTTGTAGTTCAAGGCGGCGATCCGCAAAGTAGAGACACGAGTATTCCTGCAAGTCAACTAGGAGGAGGGGGTTTTGTTGACCCGGATACTAACCAGCGGGAGTCAATTCCTTTAGAAATTAAGCCGCAAGGGGCCGCACAACCTGTTTACAACCAAACTATTACGCAACAGCCGCAATTACCACACCTTCGCGGTGCAATAGCTATGGCCCGCGCTACGGCTCTAGATTCGGCTTCTTCGCAGTTTTATTTTGCTTTGGCAGATTTGCCATCTTTGGATGGCAATTATGCGGTATTCGGCAATGTGAGACAAGGGTTGGATGTCATCGATCAAATTCAGCAGGGCGATCGCGTTTCTACTGCAAAAATAGTTCAAGGAATTATCCCCAGTCGAGTTTCAACCGCGATTAGAGATACTGCTTTACTGAACAATTTCATCAATAGAGTTAATCTTGCTAATTTGCCTTTGAAATTCACAAGATTATCTGACGGTGCTGATACTGTTCAACTTACGCCGCAAGACTCTCAACAAAACACTAGCGGCTTCCAGGCGGGTGCTGGAAACGATCTAATAACTGGATCGAATGTTAACGATGTTATTAGCGGAAATCAAGGCAACGATACTCTCAGTGGTGAAACTGGCGATGATTATCTGCGAGGAGGAAAAGATGATGATTCGCTTTCTGGTGGTGTCGGCAATGATATTCTCAGTGGAAATCAAGGAAATGATAGTTTAGATGGTGGTGCGGGAGATGATTTTCTACGGGGTGGTCGAGGCAATGATGTTTTAACTGGCGGCGATGGTAATGATATTCTTGTGGGCGATCTAGGCAGCGATACTTTGACTGGCGGAGGTGGAGCTGATAGTTTTATTCTGATAGTACCGCAAGGTGCTAATCAGGATGCAGGGATAGACAGAATTTTGGATTTTAATGGGGGAGAAGGCGATCGCATTGGCATAACTGGCAGTTTATCAAGCGTGACTTTCACTCAATCTGGTAGCGATACTTTAATTCAATTTGCAGGTGCGACTTTAGGCATTGTTCAAAATGTGGCATCGGGAACTGTTCAAAGTTCAGTTTTTGCTGTTGATGGTACTACTGTCTCGCGTCCAGATAGCTTACCGCCAGGAGATGCAGCCCTGAGAATTGGTTAAGTCTTAATTGGGTAGCACTTTAAAATAATATAAGCGTATCGTCTGCTACTCTCTGCACGCAGATGATATGCTTATTATGCTGATTTAGCACAAATTGCTTATAGGTAGGGGCTAGGGAAGAGGGAAGAGGGAAAAGGGAAGAGGAAACTATATTTATGAAATAGTCCCATTAGCAATTACAATTTTTTTATATGTCACCTCCAAGCCAACCAAAGGGCAAAAATAAACTGCTGCGCCGCACATTTTTATTTTTGATTGGGATAGTCGCAGCCAGACAATTAACTATATTTTTATCTGTTGCCGAAAACCGTTCAAATTCTTTCAATATTGCAATTCAACTGACGCAAAAAATGATAGCGTGGCTGACATCATTAAAAGGCAGCCAAGAGCATAAAACACTCCCTACCGCTCCCATTGTTCCCAAAGTCAGCATAAGTCCAAATCCTCAGCCCCTCCCCAGCAATCCTATCCCAAAAATCCGTAAAAACCCCGATCCCATAACGCGGGTTCCTACTTCACAATTAAAAGCAGTATCAGCTAAAACAGGGCGATCTATACAAGTGAGCAGAAAAAACGTGGGAGGTATTCCTTTATATCAAACAACAATAGACTTAACTGACCCTGAGACGCTGATTACTATTGGGTTAGCAAATAATGCACGAATGGCTAATAGTTCCCAAGGTTCTAACGGTGATGAAGCTTTTGAAAAAATGGTCGCTCGCTATCGGGCGGCTGTAGTAGCAAATGGAACATTTTTTGGCAAAGATGCTCAAAAGTGGGTGTTGGGAAATATGGTGTCAGCGGGTAAGTTTGTCAAATACAGCCAATGGGAAAATTATGGTACAACCTTGGGTTTGCGTGCGGGAAATAAACCGGAAATGATTACGATGCGAGCTGATGGTAAACCAGAATGGAATCAGCATTGGTTTTCTATTACTTGCGGCCCTAGACTGTTAAGGAAAGGGAAAATTTGGCTCGCGCCTAAGTTAGAAGGATTTGTCGATCCTCATGTTTTAAATGTGGGAGCGAGAACCGCGATCGGGTTTCCTGCTAGTGGGAAAGAGCTATATTTAGTAACTTTTTTGACGAGCCTTTCTTTAGTAGAAGAGGCAGAAGTTATGAAAGAACTTGGCTGTTATGAAGCGATGAATTTAGATGGGGGTGCTTCTACGGCGTTGGCTCATAATGGCGAGATTTTGATTTCTCCGGGGCGGAATTTAACGAATGCGATCGTGGTGTATGATAAAAATTATCCCGCGCCGCAGGAAGTGAAGGCATCTTGGCAAGCTTTTCAGAATGGAGATCGCCCTTCTTATCCGAGATAAATTGCATTAGATTTTTTGCCGATATTTTAGTTATTATTTTA
>DATGYA010000156.1:0-24235 GCA_035298405.1 Kamptonema sp.
TTGAGATTTTCAATTACAGTCCTAGCAATTTGAGGATCGAGATAGGTAGCACCTTCAGAAGCGGCCGCGATCGCAGCTAACAAACGCTCTACTGAAGCACCTTTAATACAGTAAGCATCTGCACCACTAGAAAGAGCAGCAATAATTTCAGTTTCCGCCGTATGAGAAGTTAGCATCACCACTCTTACATTAGGCAATTTTTCTTTAATTTGTTGCGTTGCTGCAATTCCATCAAGTCGTGGCAAACCGATATCCATAACGATCATATCGGGTTTAAGCCTTAATGCTGCTTCGACTGCTAAGTAACCGTCTTCTGCTTGTCCTACTATTTCTAAATCAGGACAATCCCCTAAAACTTGCTCTAATCCCAATTGCATCATTGGGTCATCTTCGACAATTAAAATTCGCATAATTGGTAATTGTTAGTGGTTAGTTGTTAGTGGTTAGTTATTAGTGGTTGGTTGGTAGTTTACTTTATTTTCCTATTAACTACTAACCACTAACTATTTTTAAAACTTGAACTAAGTCTCCTGCTTGAATCCAAGTTTGATCCACAGGGATAACTGCTAAACCTGTAGTATTAACTAGGTTAATTAAATTGCCTGAACTTTGATTACCGCTAGCGGGTTCAAATTCGTAATTGCCAGCACATAAATGTAATTGACCCCAGAGGTAACTTTCTCGCTTCCCATCCGATCGCAAGTCTACGCGCGATCGCGCCTGTACAAACTCTGGCCCCCAAGCCTCCTGTTTAAGTCCAGAAAGTTTCCGCATCGCTGGCTGGACGAAACGCCAAAACGTTACTAAACTAGAAACTGGATTACCAGGCAAACCAAAGTAAAGACATTGAGAAGGCGCGATCGCTACCTCTCGTTTAAAAGTTGCTACAGTTAGGGGTTTACCTGGTTTAATTCCTACCGCGCGGATGTGAATTTCTCCTCCCAAAGATGCGATGATTTCTTCAACATAATCGTAATCTCCCACCGAAACGCCGCCAGTAGAAAGTACGATATCGGCGGTGGAAATGGCAGATGCGATCGCATCTTTCAACTTTTCGCGATCGTCTGGAATAATCCCTAATCGGATAATTTCTGCACCCGCTTGTGAACTCAAAGCCGCCAAAGCATACTGATTTGAGTCTACCAATTGCCCCGGTTGCAAAGCTTGTTCAGGAGACACCAATTCATCACCAGTAGAGAGAATTGCGACGCGGAGACGGCGATAAACAGGTACTTGAATACATTGTGCGGCAGCTAACACAGCTATTTCGGGAGGATTGAGGACTGTACTCGGCATCAACAAAGGCGTACCTGATTGATAAAAAGTGCCTTTGTGACGCACAAATGCTGTGGGTTTGGAAGGAGAAACTAAGATCGAAACCTGCGATCCTTCCCTGTGTGTTTCCTCCTGCATTACCACCGTATCAGCACCCACAGGCATAACAGCCCCCGTGAAAATGCGGGCAGCCTGTCCAGATTCTACCGTAAACCGAGGCTGATATCCTGCGGGAATTTCTTCGATAATTTCCAGTATTGCAGGTTGATTTGCGCTACAGTTTTCAACATCAGCAAATCGCACAGCGTAACCATCCATTGCCGAGTTATCCCAGTGCGGAAAATCGAGGGAACTTGTCACTGCTGCGGCTAAGATTCGCCCCGATGCAGTTAATAAGTCTATTGTTTCCACATCCCCCTGACTGTTGAGGGGTTGCACTAAATCTAAAATAATTGATTCGGCTTCTTTAACTGTTAGCATGGCAGTGTCTAATCCGGCAAACCTTAATGTTATTTTATCAGATTAGTAGCATTTTTATGTTAAGATATTGAACATTTAAAATAGATTATAGGGTATGTCAGTCCGAAACATTTCCTCTATAAGCGTAAGCGTTCTAGCTGACGCACTCTACTTGCCTTGTTAGTCGTTTAAATGCGTAACAGCTTAATATTATGGCAGAAATAGATGCAATTATTGGCTGCTTGCTCGGTACAGCAGTTGGGGATGCCCTGGGGCTACCATTTGAAGGATTATCCAAACGCAGGCAGCACGTAATGTACTCAGAAATCAACAAATACCATTTTTTATGGGGGCGAGGTATGGTTTCCGACGATACGGAACATACCTGCATGGTCGCACAATCTTTAATAGTTTCTAGTGGAGATGTTCAGAAATTTTCCCAACAACTTGCGCGAAGGTTGCGGTTTTGGTTGCTAGGTTTGCCAGCAGGTGTGGGCTTTGCCACATTGAGAGCTATTTTAAAGTTATGGTTGGGGTTTTCTCCCGATTGTAGCGGCGTTTTTTCTGCGGGTAACGGCCCAGCGATGAGAAGTGCTATTATTGGCGTTTGTTACGGCGACAATCCTCAAAAACTGCGCGAATTAGTAAGAGTTTCCACCAAAATTACTCATACCGATCCTAAAGCAGAATTTGGGGCATTAGCGGTGGCGATCGCAGCTCATATTGCCAGCAATAAAATCGACATTTCTCCTCAACAATATTATCACATTATAGAAAACTTACTCGACTCCTCAGCCACCGAATTCTTAGAATTAATTAAACAAGCTGTAGAAAGTGCAGCCCAACAGCAAACAACCCAAACGTTTGTAACTCAAATTGGACTTCATAACGGCATTAGCGGTTATATTTATCGTACAGTACCCGTGGTTATTCAAACTTGGTTGAGACATCAGCAAAATTATCAAGTTGCCATCCTAGAAATTATCCGTTGCGGCGGGGATAGCGACACAGCCGCCGCAATCTTAGGTGGTATTATCGGTGCTAGAGTTGGCAAGAGTGGAATCCCTCCATATTGGCTCGACAATTTGCAGGAGTGGCCTCGAACAATTCAGTGGATGGAAGCAGTCGGAATGAGATTAGAGCGAGTATGCGATTCTGGTAAAAGTTTACAGGCATTGCCGTTGCCAATATACGGAATTTTGCTGCGGAATATCTGCTTTTTAGTGGTAGTATTAATTCATGGATTTAGGAGA
The DNA here is from genome assembly GCA_035298405.1 of Kamptonema sp. GTDB lineage: Bacteria > Cyanobacteriota > Cyanobacteriia > Cyanobacteriales > Microcoleaceae > Kamptonema. The sequence goes on from DATGYA010000156.1 coordinate 2,988, forward strand.
TTATTGCCCCCCTACTAACCGATCTCAATACTAAACTTTCCAATTGCCATGAATACTATCACCATAGACTTTAATTCTGTTGTAAAACTAACCGACGACCAGTTTTATCAACTGTGCCGAGATAATCCAGATGTTAAATTTGAACGCAATGCTAAAGGAGAAATAATCATCATGCCACCTACAGGAGGAGAAACCGGAAACTGCAACTCAGAAATTAATGCAGATTTTGTCATTTGGAATCGTCAAACTAAGCTAGGTAAAGTATTTGATTCTTCCACTTGCTTCAAATTTCCTAACGGTGCAGATCGTTCCCCCGATGTCTCTTGGATTAAACAAGAAAGATGGGATACACTCACTCCCCAACAAAAAGAAAAATTTCCGCCAATTGCCCCAGATTTTGTTTTAGAGTTAATGTCGCCAACTGATACGCTCAAAGAAACACAATCTAAACTGCAAGAATATATGGATAATGGTGTCAGACTCGGCTGGTTAATTAATCGCAAAACCCGCCTAGTCGAAATCTATCGTCAAGGACAAGAGGTGGAAGTGCTGCAATATCCAACCGAATTATCAGGAGAGGATATTTTACCCGGATTTGTTCTCAACTTGCAAACAATTTGGGACTAATTTTGATAAAATTGTATAAATAATACTTAAGGAATCTGATGCAAACAAGCACTGATAGAGAATTAACTCAAACAAGCGATCGCGCAAATTCCCTTACCCCCGAACAGCACAAGCAGAAAATGCAGCGTCGCAAAGAAGTACAAGACCAACGAATTGCTGAAAAGTCTGGGGAAAAAGGCTTAATTATAGTCAACACTGGGAATGGTAAAGGGAAAACTACAGCCGCATTGGGAATGGTATTGCGATCGCTCGGTCACGGCTACCGCGTCGCCATAGTACAATTTATCAAAGGAGCCTGGGAACCCGCAGAAAAAGCCGCTTTTGAGAAGTGGGAAGATCGATTAGAATTTCACGCCATGGGAGAAGGCTTCACCTGGGAAACTCAAGACCGCGATCGCGACATCCAAAAAGCTCAAGAAGCCTGGGAAAAATCCTTAACCTTTATCCGTAACCCAGACTTCAAATTAGTTTTGCTTGATGAAATCAATGTCGCACTAAAACTAGGTTATTTGCAAGTTGAGGAAATTTTAGCTGGATTAGAAGAAAAAACAGCAACATCCCACATTATCTTAACAGGACGAGGCGCACCACCAGCCCTAATAGAACGCGCCGACCTTGTAACAGAAATGACCCTAGTTAAACATCCATTCAAAGAGCAAGGCATAAAAGCTCAACCAGGAATTGAGTATTAAATAAATTTAATAGTTAAGCTGTTACGCATTTGAATAACTAACAAGATAAAACTATGTTAAATGTCGAACAGCTTAAATAAATTTCTCTCTTCTCTCTTGGTTATGCCTTCTGCCTTATTCCTGATTACCTTTTTCCTATGATCGCTAACGGACTAGAGCCTCATACCTTTAACGATTTGCTATCTTTCGCACTATCCTCTATTGAGTCCACACCACCAAGAGAAATACCTATTCCAGCCAAACTTGCCCTCCTAGAAGCTACTCAACTCCTCTTATCTGGAAAAAACATCAACGTCAATGCCAATCTTTTACTACAAACTTTGTATAAAATTGCTACTATTAACCCCTTTGATGACTTAATCCAAATTTCTTTAACTTGTGAGGGAATCAATCAACTTCAGGAATTCCGAGAACTCCGAAATAGAATTGCAATAGCCTATAATATTCAAGGTAATGCTTTCTATCAACAAGGTCATATTGAGCAAGCCGCCATTCACTATCAGAAAGCCTTGCAAATAGGAGAACACCTTTCTCCCTCTGACTTACTTGGAATTTACTTTAATGCAGGAATGGCTTGGTTTGTACAGGGACAGCCAGAAAAAGCACAGCAAATTTTCCAGCAAGCACTGCAAATCCAACCTAACTTAATTCAAGTACAACAAATGCTTGTCAGAGTTAACTATCAACTTGAAACTAAGCGAGCGGGGTATAAATTTAGTCAAGATTGGTTTAGCAGAAACCTGGGAATATGGCAAGAAAATTTAATGCCTTTTAGTAATCAACCTAATTTAAACATACTAGAAATAGGTAGTTGGGAGGGCAGGTCTACTTGTTGGCTACTAAACAATATACTTACCCATCCTTCGTCACGAATTACCTGTATTGATACCTTTGAAGGTGGTGGCGGAACTCCCTTAGAAGCAAGGGATGGTAGAGAGTCTATTGAAGCGCAATTTGACTTTAATATTGCCCTGACTGAATCCGCAGAAAAAGTAACAAAACTTGTTAATAAATCGAGAGCTGCATTGCGGTTACTTCCTTTCAATAGCTTTGATATTATCTACATTGATGGCTCTCACTTAGCCTGCGATGTACTAGAAGACACTCTTTTAAGTTGGGGACTTTTAAAAATAAGAGGTCTAATAATTTTTGACGATTACGACCATGTTTTTCGCGAACTACCGAATCAAAACACTAAGATTGGCATTGATGCTTTTATGGCAAGTTTCTGCAATAAAATCCAGCTAATTCACCAGTCTCATCAAATTATTATCAAAAAAATGGAAGATTAATTTTTTTAATTTTTAATTTTTAATTTTTAATTTTTGTAGGCAGCACTACTGTGAAGGTAGAGCCTTTACCTAGCTGACTTTTAACTGTAATTTCTCCACCCATCATCTCACAGAACTTTTGCGCGATCGCCAATCCCAAACCCGTACCGCCATACTTGCGCGTAGTCGAAGCATCAGCCTGCATAAAAGGTTGAAATAGCCTCCGCAACTGTTCTGAACTCATGCCAATGCCAGTATCAGTACAATCAAAAATTAAACAATCATAATCAGCTATATCAGCTATTAAAGAAGTAGATGAACTACTTTCAAATTTGCTATCTAACAATAACTTATCCGTTAAATGTTGTAAATTTCCAGGTACCATCTTCTTGACCCCGCCTTCAAGATCGCCATCCATAATTCCCTTACTCACAGTCAGTGAAATCTTGCCATTATGAGTAAACTTACCTGCATTACTAAGCAAATTAAACAAAATTTGTCGTACTTTTGTCGAGTCAGAGTACATATAACCAATATCATCAGCACACTGTAAATTAAGGCAATTGGAATTTTTGAGCAATAGAGGTTCTATAGTTGCCACTACATCCCGGATCGTAGCTCCCACATCGAAAATTTCCAACTCCAACTCCATCCTACCAGCTTCAATCTTAGACAAGTCGAGAATGTCGTCAATCAATCCCAATAAATGCTTACCAGCTCTGTGAATATTCTTCACATCGCCAGCAAATTCTTCCTCACCTAAATCTTCAGCATCCTCTTGTAAAATCTCACTGTAACCAATGATTGCATTAAGTGGAGTTCGCAACTCGTGGCTCATATTAGCCAGAAATTGGCTCTTAGCTAAACTTGCTGCTTCCGCTGCTTCTTTAGCCTTATACATTTCCTCCAGAGCCCGTTTGCGCTCAGTAATATCACGAATAACTGTACAAATTATCTCTCTACCACCGTAAGAAATTAAGTTCGCGCTAACTTCAACATCAACATAGGAACCATCCCGGCGGCAGTAGATTGCTTCGCGAAGCCTGCGCTGTTTTTTCCTCAGCAATAAATCTATATTCCGGTCGATTGCCTCTTTTTCATGGGGGGTGATATCGTAAATAGTAAGTTTCAAAATATCGTCAATGCTGTAGCCGAGCAAATTTATAAAAGCTGTGTTAACTTCTACAATACGCTTACTTTCAACCTCAAATAGAAAAATACTATCCGAGGCTTGCTCAACTACAGCGCGATAGCGAATTCTCTCTTCAATTTGTTCGCTCTCAGCTTCCTCGATCTCAGCCAGCATTTCATTGATAGTATTGCCAAGGCTAGACAATTCATCTTTACCCGCCACCGACAGCCGCAGGGAGAGGTCTTTGCTGGTGCTGATGCGGTTGACACCTCGTGTGAGATCGGTCAACCGAGACAAGACTTGGCGCTCTAACAGCAGGATAGTACAGCCACTAAACCCCAGTCCGACGATCGCGACAGAAGCCAGAAGGTAGTTTAAGCTAGTTTGACCTTGTTGATATATCTCTCTGGGTATCTCCACCCGCAACAGTAACGCTGGTTTGCCATAGATATCTTTGAGGAGAGCGTATCCAGCGATCGCCTCTTGGTTGAGAGCACGCACCAAAATCGACTTTTTTGCAGACAGCACGCTGCGTACCATCTCGAAGTCTGGCGGTAGCTGAGGCTCGTTAACACTGTGAACCGTTAGGGGAAAGCGCGTAATCTTGGATAGTCGTTCAATAGCAGCACTATCTATATTGCGACCAAAGATGAGCGTACCTCGGATAGGGCCTTTCCCTTCAGTAGTTAGAATTGGCTGCGAAGTAATTAGCATCGGGCCTGACGGCATTAATATTATACCGGAGTGCTTGCTTTGGGCGTTGGGATGTTGCAATAAGATGTCATCAAGATTTAGATGCTGTTTTAAAGTTTCTGGTATCGGTGTTTTCTCACCCTTTTTCCGATCAAAACCAGTACCGTAGACTATCTTGCCTGAAGTATTGATGAACAGTGCCAAATTTACCTTGATGTTTTCTAGTCCACCGGCAACTAAATTAGATTCAATATATTCTTTGTTACCATTTTGGATGAAAGTATATGTATCATCCCATGCCGACCAGTCAGTAAAGCGGGCGTTGAGATCCTCTTCAGTTTGGCTAAACACGCTCAAGACTCCTTTGACAACTTGGCGAGCTTCCTGTTCCTCGGCTTTTTTTAGACTTCCCAAAAGAATAGTTGAGGATGTGACGTAGAGAACGCTAGTCAGTCCAGCGAGGGTGGCACCAATTATCAATAGTGTTTTGTGACGAAGTTTCATGCCGTTGAGTATTGACTGTTAGTCCCAAAGCCGCAGCTCAGAAGTAACCTTTCACCGCCACCTTTCAGAGGGTGATTGCTCAATAATACCTCTATCTAAAGGGATACGTATTTTCACACTCATTTATCGATCCCCGAGTTGGCGCTGATAAGTATTTTTACATACACCTAGTATGCGCCGATCGTTATTACTTACCCTCAAAATGCGGTGGTAGTTTTGCAAATTTACGGAGTATGGAGAGCTACTGCCGTCAAAACTGTCTATAACCTTTACATCTAACTTAGTTAACGTCAGGATGCCGTAAAAACAGTAAAAAGCAGACCGAGGCAGGTAAAAGGCTCCTATTATCTTGCCTTGGCGAAGTTCAAACACAAAATACTCATTTTCAACTTGGTCAGGCTGAGGAGACTGACCATAGAGGTAAATACCATCGGGGAGCAAGCCGTTTGCGTCCTTGGTAGGCTTGGTTTTTGAGGATTCTGGATCGAATTTGGCTGGTTGGGGCAACAGGGCGATCGCTTTTGGTATTCCCGCAGCTTTGAACTCTGATAAATTTAAAGATGTGATTGTTAAGTAGATGGCGATCGCTGCTAACCCTAAAGTTAAGATTAACCGGAAACTCTTGTGGAGCAGGCATCCTGCCCACTTTTGACTGTATTTTTTGGAGATGTTTAATAAACCGGGTTTGTGAGAGAATCGGCTTGTCATAATCAACCAGTTATTTGCCACCCGGTTTCTGCTTGTAAGTTATCTGCGCCCTGAGATAAAAAAAGATTTTAGACTTAATCTAAAATCTAAAATCTTTAATTTCTAGCTAGCTAGATATTCTCGTACTTGAGCTTGCCGACGGCGCAGATGAGCGAGGGCTTGATGTTCTAATTGCCGCACCCGTTCCCGGCTGAGGTTTAGCCGCTCGCCTACTTTTGCCAGTGACATTTCATTACCGTCTTCCAAACCAAACCGCAGAGCTATGACTTCTCGCTGTTGGGGAGTTAGTTCTGCCATCAGACTGTCGAGGTCTTGCCGCAGCAACTCGCCTGTGATGTAATCATCGGGAGAGGCGGTTTCGTCCTCTAGGAGTTCTTGGAGCTCTGTATCCTGGTTGTCTCCTACCCGCAAGTCTAGGGAAACAGGATGGCGTGCCATCAGCAGATATTCCCGGATCTGGGAGGGGTGCAACTCCAGTGCGGTGCCGATTTCGCTTGGGGTAGGGCTGCGGCCTAGCTGTTGGGCTAGCTCCCTCTGCACTTTTTTGATTTTATTCAGTTTTTCGGTGATGTGAATCGGTAGGCGGATGGTACGAGCGTGTTGAGCGATCGCACGAGTGATTGCTTGGCGAATCCACCAATAGGCATAGGTGGAAAATTTGTATCCCCGCATCGGGTCAAATTTCTCTACACCCCGTTCTAAGCCAAGAGTGCCTTCTTGGATTAAATCCAAGAATTCCATGTTGCGCTTTTGGTATTTTTTCGCGATCGCCACCACTAAGCGCAAGTTCGCTTCGATCATCTTCTGCTTGGCGCGTCGCCCTTGGTGCATCAAGTGCTTGAGTTCGGATTCAGTTAGCTGTACTTGCAGTGCCCACTCTTGCTCCGTGGGTTCCCGCCGTAGTTGTTTCGCTAGCTCTTCTTTTGCTTCCAGCAGCTTCATCATTTGCTGCACCTGCTTGCCAAAAATAATCTCTTGCTCGCGGGTTAGCAGCGCCACGCGACCGATCTCGTGCAGATAGGTACGAACCGTATCTGTTGAGGAGTCTGGCCGCGTTCCCATGTAGGTGGGTTTGCCAGTTTTGGTTTTAGGGGTGGTGTTAGACATGATAAGTATTACACTCCTTAAACAGATAGAAAGTTGACCATACCCTGTCCACAGTTGGGGATCGGGAGAGAGACTTGTATGGGGATAGGTTTTCCTATCCCCTCAAGCATCAGTGACGATTGGTAGAAGCTTTTTGTTTGGTGCGTACTTTTAGGCCGTCCTGTCTGGCAATCCCAGTCAACGGTTGAGAGCTGACTGGCTTTGACGGTTCCTACAAGTCGAAGTTAGTCTGAGTTTACTTTTCTCAATATTATTACAATTTTTGATGGCCGTAAAGGGTAAAGGCATCTATCTTAAGGTGAAAATTCTACATTTTTCCTTAAGGTTGCAGACTCCCTGCTAGCTTTAAGGACAACTCACCCGATCGTAAACTAGAGGCTTTACTTGCTTCTTATTCCATAATGACCTGATTTTTTTTTAATGCCAAGATGTGCTGATAGGAGATAACCGAACTCAAATCGGGTATCCAGGCCGGATCTCTGTACAAGGGGAAGGGGGAAGGAGAAAAAGAGAATAAGCGTATTCCACCGTATTTAGAAATATAATAGTTTTGAGGCTTATTTGTAATTATTTCCGCGATCGAGCATCTGCTAAATTTAATGAAATCGATTTCAATGGACAACTCGGCATTGGCACAAGAACTAGAAAGCATTGTTGGTACTGGTGGCTTTTGTCACTGGGAAGATACAGATACTTATTGGCAAAAACGGATCAAAAGTGCGATCGCGCCGAGTACGAAAATTGACTACTTTGTTTATCCTAACACTCAAGCCGAACTCGCGGCTGCGATCGCTTGGGCTTCCCGGCATCGGCGCTGTGTCTTACCTTGTGGTAGCGGTAGCAAGCTTGACTGGGGCGGATTAGTTAAAACAGCGGCCTCCACCACTTCTACAAACTCTCCATTCAAAGAGGCAGGGGGGCTCGTGGTTGTTAGTTGCGATCGCCTCAACCGCCTAATCGAACACGCTGTTGGCGATTTAACCGTCACCGTCGAAGCCGGCATGAAGTTTGCCGAATTGCAGCAAATATTAGCCAAAACTAATCAATTTTTACCCCTAGATCCAGCATATCCAGAACAAGCAACAATCGGCGGTATTATCGCCACTGCCGATACAGGTTCTCTACGACAACGATATCGAGGAGTTCGCGATTTATTATTAGGAATTACCTTCACGCGATCGGACGGTAAAATTGCTAAAGCAGGCGGACGAGTTGTTAAAAATGTAGCTGGCTACGATCTGATGAAATTGTTAACGGGCGCTTACGGTACACTGGGTGCGATCGCTCAAGCTACAATGCGCGTTTATCCCCTACCAGAAGCATCTGCCACAGTCATTTTAACTGGAGAATCAGATGCCTTAGCAACAGCAACTCAAACTTTATTATCCTCTGCCCTGACTCCCACAGCCGTTGATTTACTTTCAAACCAGCTAATAGAAAAATTAGGCCTGGGTAAAAATATTGGTTTAGCCGTAAGATTTCAAACTGTAACAGAAAGTGTTGCAGAACAATCTACTCGTTTGCTAGAAGTTAGCGAGAAACTAGGCTTGAAAGCAATTACCTATATTGATAATGATGAGACTGACTTCTGGCAGACATTGAAAAAAACAATATGGTCAACTGCGGCAGATTCAACAACTATTTGTAAAATAGGAGTACCTCCCTCCGCGACTGCGAATATTTTAGCACAGTTGAATCTGGCTGAGGTTTTGATTCATGCGGGTAGCGGTTTAGGCATTTTACGATGCGAAAATCCAACGCTAGAAATGCTTTTGCAGGTGCGTCAATGGTGCGAATCTAAGGGCGGATTTCTCAGCATTTTAAAGGCAAATACTGAGATCAAGCAAAACTTAGATATTTGGGGTTATAATGGGAATGCTCTGGGTGTAATGCGGAAAATTAAACAGCAGTTTGATCCGGAGAATATTTTGAGTCCCAATCGTTTTATAGGCGGAATTTAGTTACAACCTTGTAGTCTCAACTTAAGCCGAAAGCCGCCATGAGTTCCATTCCCTGTCTAATAAATAGCTTAAGCCTTATTCACAGGAATGAAAAGAAGACTGTTAAACTTATTAGTCATCTTCTGAAGACTCAATCTGTAAACCAGTTTTTAACTATACTGGATTAGAGGTTTCACCTTAAGTTATAGCAACGCCCAAGGCATTTTTAGGACTTTCTGCTTTCCTGAAACCTGCTTATTCTATTCCTTTCTTAGCCCTAGCTATAACACCAATGCGGAATGCTTCACTCTATAAATTCACACAAAAATAAGTAAAGGCTGATATGCAAACTTCAGAAAACCCCTCACAAAACAGCGATTTAACACCAATCGATACCAACCGATTTCTAGCCCAAAATCTGCATTTGCAATCCTTAGAAATACCAGGTTTTGATAGTAAAACTCCACCCGATCCAACCTTAATTGATACTTGCGTTCACTGCGGATTTTGTCTGTCAAACTGTCCGAGTTATCGCATACTTGGCAAAGAAATGGATTCACCGAGAGGTCGCATCTATCTAATGGATGCTATTAATGAAGGGGATGCACCTTTAAACCAGGCAACAGCACAGCATTTTGATAGTTGTTTGGGCTGTTTAGCCTGTGTTACTACTTGTCCTTCTGGCGTACAGTACGATAAGTTGATTTCAGCAACTCGTCATCAACTCGATCGGAATTATCAACGAAGTTTATCTGACAATTTCATTCGTTCGCTGATTTTTAATTTATTCCCTTATCCTAATCGGTTACGACCTTTACTTGCGCCTCTATTTCTCTACCAAAAATTAGGAATGCAGAAACTCGTCCGTTCCACCGGTTTGCTGAAAAAAGTATTTCCCCGATTGGCGGCAATGGAATCAATTTTACCAGCAATTTCTGTAGAATCATTTCGGGATGACTTACCGAGTATAATTCCTGCACAAGGGGAGAAACGCTATCGAGTTGGCATGATTTTAGGTTGCGTGCAACGGCTGTTTTTCTCTCCAATTAATGAGGCAACTGTACGAGTTTTAACAGCCAATGGCTGCGAGGTTATAATTCCGAAAAACCAGGGATGTTGTGCAGCTTTACCGGAACATCAAGGACAAGCAGAACAAGCTCAAACTTTAGCTAGGAAAATGATTGATAGTTTTGAAGGCACAGAAGTTGATGCTATTATTATTAATGCGGCTGGTTGCGGCCACACTTTAAAAGAATACGGTCATATTTTAGAAGACGATCTAGAATATCGGGAGAAAGCTAAGGCATTTGCTGGCAGCGTGAAAGACGTGCAAGAGTTTTTGGCAAATATAGGTTTGACGACGCAACTTTATCCGCTGATTGAGGGAGAATTGAGAGTAGTTTATCAGGATGCCTGTCATTTATTGCACGGTCAAAAAATTGGTTTACAGCCGCGTCAGTTGTTGCAGCAAATTCCGGGTGTGAAGTTGAAGGAACCGTTAGATGCAGCTTTATGTTGTGGAAGTGCAGGGGTTTATAATATGTTACAACCCGAAGTTGCTGACGAATTGGGTCAGCAAAAGGTTGAGAATTTGTTAAATTCTGGGGCAGAATTGATTGCTTCTGCTAATCCGGGTTGTTCTTTGCAAATTAAGAAGCATTTGGAGTTGCAGGGAAAACAAGTCACGCTGATGCACCCGATTGAGTTGTTAGATTATTCGATGCGGGGGGTTAAGTTGCAAAGAAAGTGATGAAGATCACACAAGTTTAGGATTGACGACATTTCATCCAAATTCTTATGAGTTAACAAGACATCTCAGAACGAAACTAAACTTGCTGTATAAAGATCAGTAAATTTTCGGTTATCAACAAGTTAAGTTGATGTTATTATTGGCTTGCTACCTCACAAATTCTATGGTAAACTATGTTATCTGATAATTTGCACCAATTAGAAACAAAAGTTAACCAACTGTCGCCATTGCTAGAGAACACTTCTAGCGATCAGTTATTTCCTCACGAAATGCACAGTCTAGAACAACTAAGAAAAATCAATCATACATTAGAAGTAAAAGCTATGCAGCAAGCTTCTCAAATTAGACAGCTAGAGAAGCAGTTGCAGGAGGAGCAAAAAAAGCACATCAAGTCGAATCAGTTATTGGCAAGAAGTGAAGCTAGACTACAATCTATTATTCGGAATGCTTTCGATTTGATTGTTGTCCTAGAATACGATATGCGAATTCAATATGAGAGTCCCGCCCTAGAGCATATTTTAGGATACAAGCCAGAAGATCGACGCGGAAAAGTATTTGGTGATTTAATACATCCAGATGATTTACCTCATGTGAAGTCCTACCTCACAAATTTACTAGAACAGTTTGGGGCGCAGGAACCTATTGAGTTTAGGAAACGCCATGCCAATAATTATTGGGTATATTTAGAGGCGATTGGTAGTAATTTCCTCCATGATTCCAGCGTTGGTGGTATAGTTCTCAATGTGCGAGATATTACCGAAAAAAAGCAAAATCTTGAGAAAATTTTAACAACAAATATAGACCTAGAGCAATTTAGGGAAACTGAAGCAAAAGCGTCCCAGCTTGAGTTTAGCGATCGCAATTTTTCGCAAATTAGCCGTGAGTTTGCTTATGATTTTACTGTATTACCTGACGGGCTGTTTGTCTGCGAGTGGATGACAGAAGCTTTTAGCTGGATTGCGGGCTATACGCTGGAAGAATTAAATACATTAGGCTGGCTGCAATTCAACCTAATTCATCCCGATGATGAACAGATAGTATGGCAACAAATCCAGTCTTGTTCATCTAGTTGTACCAAAGAAAACGAGTACCGAATTATCACTAAAAAAGGTGAATTGCGATGGCTGCGAGACACCCAACAAATTATCTGGGATGATGAACAAAAATGTGTTACCCGCATTTGTGGTATCTGTCAAGATATTACTGAAGCCAAGCGCATAGAGGTCGCACTACGAGAAACTGAACGCACTCTACAAAGGTTTATTAAGGTAGCATCTTTGGCAATTATTGGCATGGATGTTAATGGGAAAGTAACTCTCTGGAATCCGGCGGCTGAGAAACTTTTTGGCTGGATGTTACCAGAAGTTGAGGGCAATAGATTGCCAATTATTCCTGAAGAACACACGGAGAATTTCTATGCGCTGTTTCAATCCTCGCTGCAAGGTGAAGTTCACAACGGTGTAAAATTGCACCTTAAGAATAAATATGATTCATTGTTTGAGAACTACTACTCCACAGTACCAATGCGAGATGCGACAGGCAAAATTATCGGCACTATGTACATATTTTCTCAGGTAGTAGAGGAACCTTTTTGGGCGCGTTATCTGCGCGTTTGAGCGATCGCGTAAGTTCCGTTTATAATCCTGATGTCACCAGCTTTGAGATCGGATGAATCTATAGAGAGATTGCCTCTTCAAAGGGGGTAAATGAGCAGTCGTGCAGAAACTTACGTTAAGGCTGAAAGTTTTACTGGATAAGCATTCTGGGAATCACTCTTTTTGTCTCTCAAAAACTTGAAGATTTGAAAATTAAACTGTACCAATTAGAGTATAGCCTATTTGGTACAGCTTTTGTGTACGGCACAGTAAGGCTTTGAGGCTTTTAAATTTCAGACAGATCAATTGGTACAGGTTTATAAGAGGCGATCGCAATATTCAAAACGGCTAATCAATTTCTTAGCGTAACTTGTGCAAGACTGCTCATTTCACCCCATGAATGAGACGGAGTTGAATAAATTATATGGAGGAGATATAATGTCAGCCGATGATTCCTTGCTATTCCTCGACGCTAATAAATACCTTGACTTGTATCGTATAGACCAGGGTAAGAAGCTGCTTGCGCCACTAACAGAACAAGTACGGTTTTTTAGATTTCCTGTGACTCAACTGTTATAGATTTCCGAAATTGCAATGGATCTTTCAATGGTGGAGTATGAGGACTTAATGCTGGCCGCCATTCTATGATCATTCTTCCTTCCAATCGGGCTTGTTCTCTTGATGCTTCTTGAGCTTTACGAACTTTTTCTCTGGTAAGAAGAACCCATTCTCTCACTGGTATGGTAATATTAGTTTCCTTGTCAGTAACTACCATTTCATCAGTATCAGCGCCAATTGAATCTAAAGCTTCAATTCCAGCAATAAAAACATCACTAAATGCTTCTTGATGTAAGATTTCCACAATTGTAGATTCCGCTTCTTGTGCTAAATCTCCCATCCTTCCTAGCGCATAAAGCGCCCATGCTCTAATCCCTGGTTTGGGATCTTTTAATTTTTCAACTAATACAGGAATAGCTTCTTGGGCAGGCGCTCCAATTTCTCCGATTGCAATAAGGGCATACCACTGAACTTCCCCATCAGGATCATTATCTTTTAATGCTTGAATAAGCTGAGGAATGGCAGCTTTCGCTTGTACTCCAATTTGTTTAAGTATAGTTGCCACTCTTCTTCTAATTTCAAGCTTTTCATGTTTAAGAAGTTCAGCTAGAGGAATAACAGACTCTTCACCAATTTTTCCTAGTGTATATGATGCTCGACTATGCAGGTCAAAATCGTCTTCTTGAAGAAAACTTATGAGTTGAGGGACTGCTACGCCAGCATAAGATCCAAATTCCGCTAAATCATCGATTGCTTGTTTTCTATATCTATCATTTGTAGAGTTTAGTAGATATAAAAGAAAGTCTATTTTTTCCCTTCGTTGTATATCTTTAATTGCCTTTACGTCTTGCAAAACCTCTTCAGCATTTTGATAACGAGCAGATAACTCTTTTTCAAAAAGCTTCTTCAGAATAACTGCCGTTTCTCGTTTAACTTCTATTTCAACATTTGTCCAGCTCCTTTCATCAGCGTATAAAGGAGAATCTCCAGTCAGAAGATGAAAACAAGTTGCGCCAAGGGAATATAAATCACTAGCAGGCGAGGAAAAACTTTCAGGAGCTTCATATCCAGATGTGCCAAAATTTGTACTTTTTGGAACCTTAAAGTTCGTATCTTTTTCTAAAAGTTCGTCAAATTCTAAAACCTGTTTAGCAAGTCCAAAATCAATGAGAAATAATTTATCGTTTTCGCCGCTTCTCATTATATTTCCTGGCTTAATATCTCGGTGAAAAATACCTCGATTATGAATCTCTCTCAGAACAGGTAGTAGTTGAGTAAGAAGATTTAAAACCTGATTCTCATTAAATGTTTGTTGTTCTAATTCATTTAACAAACTTTCTCCATTAATAAGTTCCTGCACCAGGCAATCTTCTGGCTCAAAAAAAGCTAATAAGTTTGGAACTTGTGGATAATTTTCCAGCTCACACAAAATCATTGCTTCTTTATGAAACAATGCTCTTGCCTTCTTCCCTTTTTCTGACTCTTCATCGTATGGTTGTATAAATTGCTTTACAACACATTTTGAATCAAACTTCAAAATATCCTCAGCAACAAAAACTTTACCAAAACCTCCTTCTTCTAACTCCTTAATTATTCGATAACGTGTACCAAGTGTATCTCCAACTTGCAAAATCATATAGCGTGATTAACGAGATGATATATTTACAAGTAGTCTATCACATTTTTACTTGTGAAGGGGGGTAAATGAGCAGTTGTACAGAAACTTACGTTAAAGCTGAAAGTTTTACTGGATAAGCATAGATCAATTGGTACAGGCTTATGAGAGGCGATCGCAATATTCAAAACGGCACAATTAATTTCTTAGCGTAACTTTCTGTTCGGTTGCTCACTTCACCCCTCAAACTTTAAAAAATGTAATCTACCCGATGCTTCCCCCGCCACAATTGTCACTCCATCAGGGGCGATCGCACAGCATTTTAAAGCACTATCTCCCGTAAAACTAGCAATAACATCTCGATTTGACAAATCCCAAACCTTAAGAGTATTGTCATCGGAAACAGAAACTAACCGTTGCCCTGCCACTGCCACAGATGCGATCGCGTCGCTATGACCTGTAAGTGTAAAAAGTTCTTTTTTCCCTCGCAAATCCCAGACTTTAATAGTGCTTTCCCGCGCACCAGAAATAGCCCACTTACCATTGGCGGTGACTGCTACAGCATTGACATAACTGGTATGACCGACTAGAGTATAAAATTTATTTCCTGTTACTAAATTCCAAACTGAACTAAAAATATTTTCCCCAGTTTCCAAACTCCAAACTTTGAGAGTCTTGTCCCCAGAACCAGAAATTAACCGCTTACCATCGGGGGCGATCGCTACAGCTTTTACTCCATCCCCATGTCCTGTGAGGGTGGCAATTGCTTCTCCCGTTTCCAAATTCCAGATTTTGATAGTTTTGTCGCCAGATCCGGAAATTACCCGCTTGCCATCAGGCGTTACTGCAATAGAATTTACCCAGTCTTCATGACCTGTAATAGTGTATAGTTCTTCTCCAGTTTCTAAATTCCAGACTTTAATAGTTTTGTCGCCCGACCCGGAAATTACCCGCTTGCCATCAGGCGTTACTGCTACAGATTTGATCCAGTCTGTATGACCTGTAATAGTGAAAATTTCGGCTTTTGTTTCTAAATCCCAAACTTTAATAGTATTATCACCCGCCCCAGAAATCAACCGCTTGCCGTCGGGGGTGACAGCTAGGGAATTTACCCAGTCTGTATGACCTGCAAAAGGTAAATTTACTTCTCCTGTTTCCAGATTCCAAATTTTGATAGTTTTGTCAGATGAACCGGAAATCACCCGTTTACCGTCTGGGACTACGGCTACAGCATTGACTGGGGCAATATGATTGATTAATGTAAAAATTTCTGCCTTTGTTTCTAGATTCCAAATTTTGATAGTTTTGTCGCCCGACCCGGAAATTATCTGCTTGCCATCGATTGATACGGTCACAGATTGCACAAAGCTACTATGACCTTTGAGGGTGAAAAGTTCTTCTCTTGCTGCCAAATTCCAAACTTTAATTGTCTTGTCATAGGAACCGGAAATTGCAGTATTGCCGTCGGGGGCGATCGCTACAGTTTTTACC
Source organism: Kamptonema sp. (assembly GCA_035298405.1). Taxonomy (GTDB): domain Bacteria; phylum Cyanobacteriota; class Cyanobacteriia; order Cyanobacteriales; family Microcoleaceae; genus Kamptonema. The sequence continues at coordinate 18,671 of DATGYA010000156.1, forward strand.
CAGTCTGCATGACCTGTGAGGGTAAAAAGTTCTTTTCCTGTTTCTAAATTCCAGACTTTGAGGGTGTGATCGCCAGAACCAGAAATTAATCGCTTGTTGTCGGGAGTAACTGCTAAAGTTTGAACAAAACTGGTATGACCTTTGAGGTTAAGAATTACTTGCCGAGTTTCTAAATTCCAGATTTTGATCGTGCCGTCCCAAGAACCAGAAATCACTCGTTTGCCGTCGGGGGTGACAACTACAGCTTCTACGGCGAAGAGATCCCCTGTAAGTGTAAAAAGTTTTTGTCCAGTTTCGAGATTCCAGATTTTAATAGTGTTGTCCCAAGAACCAGAAATCACTTGTTTGCCGTCGGGGGTGACAGCTACAGCATTGACATAAGTTAGATGACCTTTGAGAGTAAAAATTTCTTCTCCTGTCGTCAGGTTCCAAACTTTGAGAGTATGGTCAGAGGAGGCGGAAATAGCTTTTGTGCCATCGGGGGTAACGGCTATAGCTTGTACCCAGTCTGTATGTCCTGTGAGGGTGCGCCGGAGTCTGCCTCCGGGAGGGGTAAAGCTGGGAGTTAATGGTTGTAACCAAGCAGTTTTTCGTTGTTTTGCACGCTCTAGTAGGGTCTGAATTTCTGGGTTTTTAAAAGACAGCAAGCGTCCGATTAGTTGTCCGGCTAATTGTGTGGGATTTTTAGAGATAATGTGGGATGAAAGCCGAATTGCATCTTGAATTAATTTCAGAGTTTCGGCTTGATCGTTAGAAGGGGTAATATCAATTAAGTTGTAATCTTCAATTAGTGGTTGTACTCCCACAGTTTCTAGTTTGGCTTCGATGAAATCATAATCAGTTAGCAGACGATATAATTTTTCGACATCACAAGCGTCTGCTAGCTGACTTGGTAAGGTTGTTAGCAAATCTTGTTTTTCTGAAAAAGACAAGTTATCTAAGGTTTCTCTAAACTCACTCATAGTTTTACTGCGATCTTTTCAAAATGTGTTGGCAATTAGCTGAGGTTGGGGGAGAGGAGCAATGTTAATTCTTGTCTTTGATTTAGAATGACATATTTAAAGACCCATTGCTATATGGGTCTCAGAGGTAGTTTTTAAAGATATTGACAAGTGGCGTGTTGAGTGGTAATCGTAGATGTTAAAGTTAATTCTAGCTCACTTGTCGGCTTGGGTGCGATCGCCCTCGGTCAGGAAGGGCTGGTGGCCGATAACCGATCCGCTAAAATACAGTATTGACGCGAGACAATAGCATTCATGGATATAATCGAATTTTTTGAGCAGAGTGCAGGCAAGTGGTTTTCCCAACGCACCCTTCACAATCTCACATCGGGGCAATTACAGGCAGGCAAATCTGAACTTAAGATTGAAATTCTACCACCAAGCGATCCGGCTGCGATCGAACTTTGCTCTGAACACGCGATCGCGCCTACCTCAGCAGCGTTAACAGGGGTTCGCATTACTTGGAACGGGAGTGCAGATAACAACCAAAAGGATGGCTCTACGGTTATAGTATTTGTGCCGAATTCTGACAACCCCAAGACTGGAAAATTGCTGCAAAGCCGAAGTGGTGGTGTACCTAAAAATCGGTTAGGGAAGCTCCCCGCAGGCATTGCTGGTAGCTATACTATCAGCGACGATGATGTGCTAACACTAATCACCCAAACAGAAGAGTTTGATGCTGAGGAACGCCTGTGGTATCTCATGCCGAATCTGCGGGTACGTACTAGCGTTGTTAAGCGTTCTTCGGGGATGACGATAGCATCTTTTTGTTCAGAAATTAGGATGGGCGTAACTAAGCCGGCAGCTCAAACTGCGATCGCATAATTGTTACACTATATCCTTACACCCTTAGCAAGGTCGATTATGGTGTTGCAGCAGCCTACCCGTTCGATACCTATTCCAGCTTTGGAAAGTGGCGATCGCCTAACTCGTGCTGAGTTTGAGCGACGCTATGAAGCGACACCGGAGAACTTCAAAGCTGAACTAATTGAAGGAGTAGTTTACGTGGCATCCCCTGTACGAGTTTTTCATGGTGTTCCTCATGCAGCCTTAATTACTTGGCTGGGAGTTTATTGTACGGCAACTCCAGGTATTGCTGTCGCCGATAACACAACCACGCGGCTGGATTTGGACAATGAACCCCAACCGGATGCCCTGCTGCGGATTGAAATTGGCGGCACTTCTACTATCAGTGAAGATGGCTACATTGAAGGGACACCGGAACTTGTGGCGGAAATTGCTACTAGCAGCGCTGCGATCGATTTAGGCGCAAAGAAAAATGCTTACCGCCGGAATGGAGTGCAGGAGTATTTGGTTTGGCAAACTTTTGAAAATCGCTTCAGTTGGTTTAGATTAGAAGCCGAAGAATTTGTTTTAATCGCACCCGATGCCGATGGCATTATCCGCAGCAGTACTTTTCCAGGGTTGTGGCTGGCGGTGGCTGCTCTGTTAGAGGGCAATATGATAGAAGTGCTGAATGTGCTGCAAGTAGGGATTGCTGAGGAGGCGCATCAGGCGTTTATTCACGAGTTGGCAGCGCGATCGCAACCATCTTCTCGCTAACCCTAAAAAAGTTCTCGTTAACTGACCAATGTTGCTGTGGCGATCGCAACTTCCCTATAATCTAGCTTGATTGCCAATTATTTATAGTAAGTAGTTCGGACAAAAGTAAACGACACTGTGTTAAAAAATATTAACAAACCTGAAACTTTTACTGTTTCCCGTTACCCGTCGTTACCCATTCCCCGTTCCCTGTTCCCTGTTCCCCGTTCCTTTCTCCTCATAGTTAACTTGGAATTAAATCAATGGCTACTTTAATCAACGCACCAACTAAAATAAATGCAGTGGGCATTCCACCGAAAATTATTGAGGAATTTGTGGGGAATGTGAACTCGCAAACGAGTGATATTAGTATTGCGAAAATGCAAAGCCCTAGCGGTTGGAGCGAACCGGGACAAACCCCAGAATTTGATGAATATACGGTGGTGTTGCGAGGGTGTTTGAGAGTGGAAACGAAGGAGGGAGTATTTGAGGTGATGGCGGGTCAGGCAATTATTATTAATCGTGGAGAATGGGTGCGCTATAGTACGCCTGGAACTGAAGGGGCAGAGTATATTGCAGTTTGTACTCCTGCCTTTTCTCCGAATACTGTTCACCGGGAGGGTGAGTAGGGGATAAGGTTACGTTTTACTAATCCATCGGCAAATTTTACCCCTAATTTATCAAGGTTTTTCAATGACCTGTGTTTGTGTGGCGATCGCGCTTCTTTTAGTTCTGAAGCCAAACATATTGACGAAATACATAAACGCTGCTTAAAAACCCGCAACAATACCAGTTAAATTCTCCTCTGAAACTGACTCGAATGAACAAGCGAGTATCCGAACTGCGGTTGTAGCTAAGTGTCTAAAAATGCGTTGGGAAGAACTGAAAGCACCGTGAGCCCATCAGAAAATTAGAGTTACAAGATACGGCTAAACCTCCTGACTTTGCATCAAGCGCTGCTTCAACCGTGCTGGATCTCCCCGATCTACAACTTGACCCTTCTCCAACAGAAAAGCCCCATCGCAATAATTCAACTCATCCAAACGGTGCGTTACCCACAAAGCCGTCAATCCTCGATCCTTTACCAAACGCTGAACTTGAGCCACCAAATCTAACTGAGAATCAGGATCGAGTAAAGCTGTAGGTTCATCCAAAAGTAACACTTCGCAATGACGAGCGATCGCACCCGCGATCGCGATTCGCTGTTTTTGTCCCCCACTCAACGCATAAATCGGCCGCCGCTGCAAATCCAGCAAATTTACCGCCGCTAAAGCCTCATCAACTCTTTCTCGCACTTGCGCGATCGAAAGTTTTTCCTCCACCAATCCAAAAGCCACATCCGCCCCCACCGTTGGCATCACCAACTGATGATCGGGGTTTTGGAACACAAAACCCAACCGCCCCTCAATCGTAATTTCTCCAGACTGGGGCTGCAATAGCCCCGCAAACATCCTCAGCAGCGTTGACTTGCCGCTACCATTAGTACCCAAGAGCATCCAGAATTCACCCTTGGGTACTTCCAGAGAGCAATTTTGCAAAACGCGATCGCCCTTGGGCCAACTAAAGCACAAATCCCGTACCACAATAGCAGAATCGGTCATCTGCACATCTGCACCTGACACGCTCATTCTGCTGCGGTGAGAGTGACAAAGCCTGGGGATCTTCCCGTCGCCGACGCACCAGATTTTTGAGAAACCACTACCGCAGAAATTTCGCTGCTGAGGACAGCAACTTTTTTCTCAGGGTTTTTCTCGCAAGTGAGTTGTAAAATCTGAGGTTGAGTGGCGGCGATCGCCTCTAGAACTTGCTGATAAACAGTATCAGCATCCGCCTCTGACTTGCGCTGCACCGACAGCGAGACTGGCGTGGACTTCACGATGATGTCGATAGTGAACATTCGGTCTAAAAAGTTAACTGTTTAAGATCCCAATCCTAGTATAAGTGCAGATCAGCAGAAGAGGGTAATCAAGGGTTTAAATATCGCAGGGACTCTGTAACCCGAACTGCCTCTTGAGGATTAATATTTTTGCAGTTGGTAAGTTTATCCGTCGCCCCCTGTCCCACAAATCGATAAAATAGTTCTGGCCCTTGCAACCAATCTGAGAAAATCGTTGGGGATGGATTGCCACCGCCACTACCATAATAGATGAAATTTTTGCCAAACACAGGCGAGTTAACAGGCAATTTTGAGGCTAAGTCAACCCCACCAATGCCACCACCAACCGCTTCAATAGCGAAACAGGTATTATTCGGGCCTTGATAAGTAATAGTGTATTGAGGGCCAAAGCGACAACGAGTTACATTATCTGGACAAGGTTGAATCAGGATACTGGTTACTTTAAAACCAGGAGGCGTATAAGTAGGAACGGCAATTTTAACGCGCAAAGATTTCAATTGTTGGATTTGCGCCGCAGTTAATCCAGACTTAGATTGTTGAGCAACAGCACTTTGATTCAGGGCAAAATTGAGAGATAAAATGTCTAGTAAAAACAGTCCTGTTGCTATCAAATTACGTCTCATTTTCATTAGAGTTTCCTGTAGGGTACGCGATTACACCTCCCAACTGAATATTAACTCAATAATCGGGAAATACTAGCGTACCCTACAACTTACTTAAGTTAGACGATCGCATCAACCAGAGAATGCAAGAAAGAGTGTTAGGCAGTAATAAATATGTTCTTAAGTACTGTATGCAATATTTTGGAGAAATGGTATGACAACACCGCTGAAGACTTAGCGGAAAAAATCAATTACATTTTAATCAAATTGAGGGAGCATGGTGTAGCGCCCGGATATGAAGCCATGAATATCAGAGGTGTTACAGGCTTAACTAAAGGGCAGAAATCATTGCTCAAAAATTTAGGTACTGTTGAGTAATAAGCTGTGAGATGTCAAAGTAATTCAATGAGAACTACCGATCTATAAGAACCACTGACGCACCAAGGCAAGAAATAAGGTAGGACTTATGGAACTGGCACACGATCGCTCCGGCGATCGCACAGGAAACCCAGTTTCTCTAATT
>DATGYA010000157.1:0-4289 GCA_035298405.1 Kamptonema sp.
ATCCCTAATAACCATTTTGCTGTTTGAACTGCCGCAAATACTCGTGCATTAGCTACATTGGTAAGGCATAAAATTTCTGGTTGCTTCTCAATCAATAGCTGACGTACTGCTGACACTGTTAAATTATCTTCAGACCAGTTCAGCAGTAAAGAATTTTTAGTGTTATTAACGGTCTCATTGCCAATATGAATAATCACATTGTAACGAAACTGAGTTAATTCATTGTGTTCGCGTCCTCGGATAAGTTTAATTTGTACACTACTAATTTGAGAAAAATGCTGCTTTAATGCACTGAAAAAAGCTGGGTCAATGACCAACTCTGTTTCTTGAAAAACTTGCGATTGTACCCGTTGCTGCAATTCAAAGCGGGTAAGGGAAGGTTCAGCTTGATACAGTTGCACTGAGGCATGGAAAGCTTCTAAAAGCGGCAAACTACGCACATCTCCTATGAAGATAAAGCCACCAGGAGCCGTTGCTTGCACAGCAGCTTCTAGTACCTGGATCAGATAATCAATATTAGGAAAATATTGCACAACCGAGTTGAGAACTACTGCATCAAAAGCTGCTGTTTCTATTTCTTGAAAGTCAGTAGCCATCTTTTGTTGCAGGGTTACTTGCGGTATTTGTTGCTTTTCTAATTGTTGCTGAATGTAGTTAAGTGAAACCGGGGAGAAGTCCGTCCCACAATATTTAGTGCAGTGAGGTGCAATTCTAAACAAAATTAAGCCTGTTCCACAGCCAATTTCTAGCACTCGCTGGGGTTGCAAAGCCAGAATTTGCTCGACTTGATTATTCACCCACTCACGCATCTGCTCTGCTGGAATAGGCTTATTTGTATAACTACTATTCCAGCCTACAATATTAAATCTTGGATCGGAATCAGCCGCAGGTTGATTGTAAGTTTCGTTGTAGAGCATTTGCCATTGTAAAACTTGCTCATCTTGCAATTTTCCTAATTGCATATTCTCTTGTTCGCTGCTGTATTCAGGTTTCAGTACCACACAAACTAATAGACGCTTTTCTCCTTGATGCTCACGAATTACTGCTACAGTTTGTCGCACTGCTGGATGCTGACTCAGTACCGCTTCAATTTCTCCCAATTCAATGCGGTAGCCACGAATTTTTACCTGTTCGTCGAGGCGACCTAAAAATTCAATGTTGCCGTCTACTCGATAGCGAACTAAATCACCTGTTTTATAAAGTCGCGCTTTTGATTTATTATTAAAAGGGTTATCAATGAAGCATTCAGCAGTTAAATCAGGACGGTTTAAATAACCTCGTGCCAATCCATCACCGCTGATGTACAACTCTCCTGATACACCAATGGGTACTGGTTGTAAATGTTTATCTAGTATGTAAACTTGGGTATTGGCGATCGCACCACCAATTGCGGGTGCTAAATTATCTTTATTCTTAACAGAAATATGACCAGAAGTTGTAACAACCGTGTTCTCCGTTGGCCCGTAATTATTAAATACTTGGAAAGAGTAGGAAGCTAAAGGATATTGATTTAGTTTGTCTCCACCTGTGAGTAATATTCGTAAAGCTGCATTCTTAGGAAAATCTAATAATAGAACTTTCTCTGCTAAAGGTGTTGGCATGAAAGAAATTGCGATCGCTTTTGTTACTAGCCAATCTCGGAGACTCTCAGGCGATCGCCTGGTTTCATCATCTACAAAATAAATGCTTGCCCCAGTAATAAGATAAGGCCAAATTTCCCAACCGCAAGCGTCAAAGGCAACTCCAGAAATCTGCGTTGCTCGGTCAATGGGTGAAACTGCAAACGCTTTTTGATGCCAAAATACTAAATTTAACAATCCTCTATGTTCGATTTTAACCCCTTTAGGTTTTCCAGTTGAACCAGAGGTATAAATTACATAAGCGAGGTTATCTAATGTAACTTTACTATTAAGACTATCTTCAATCTCTTGAGAAATAATCTCCCAATCTTTATCTAAACAGATTATTTGCGAATTATAGTTTTTCAGACGTTTAAGCCATCGCTCATGAGTTAATAAAACTGAGACTTGAGCATCTTCAAGCATAAAGTTTAAACGTTCAGATGGATAGCTTGGATCTAAAGGTACATAAGCTCCACCTGCTTTCAAGATGCCCAACATCCCGATTACCATATCAAAAGAGCGTTCTACACAAAGTCCTACTAAAACTTCGCTTTTAACTCCTGATTTTTTTAAATAATGTGCAACTTTATTACTGCGTATATTTAACTCTTTATAGCTAAGTTGCTCATCGCCAAATAATAGTGCAGTTGCCTCACTATTCTGCTCTACTACGCTCTCAACTAACTGATGAATACACTTGTCTTGAGGATAATTTACCTGGGTATTGTTCCATTCAACTAACAATTGATTTAGCTCAGATTCGCTTAAAAGTGGTAATTGTACAATTCGGTCTTCTGGATTTGCAACTATACCTTCCAGTAGTGTTTGGAAGTGTCCTAACATCCTAGTGATAGTAGCGTCATCGAATAAATCAGTGCTATAAATTACAAAACCACTAATTCCTTCTGAGCTATCTGCCCATAACCCATTTTGAGTATTTGGCTCCCACAAGTGGAACTCCAAATCAAAGCGCGTTGTTTCCGTTTCAAATGGTAGCGAACTTAAAGTTAAACTTGGTAACTCTAACGCAGACATCGGCGCATTTTGGAGCGCAAAAACAACTTGAAAGAGCGGATTTTGATTCAAATTACGATCTGGATGCAGTTCCTCTACAAGTTTTTCAAAAGGTAAATCTTGATGAGCGTAAGCCCCTAAAGCTACCTCTTTAACTCGACTCAATAATTCCCGAAAAGTTGGGTTTCCTGAGAGATCGGTACGCAGGACTAAGCTATTGACAAAAAAACCAATTAATCCCTCAATTTCACTACGATTGCGATTGGCAATAGGTGAACCGATAGCAATATCTTCTTGCTGTGTGTAGCGGTAAAGTAAAACTTGGAATGCTGCTAATAGGATTATGAATAATGTCACCCCTTCTTGTTGTCCGAGAGCTAAAAGTGCTTTGCTCAAACTTTTTGATAATTGCAGAGGTTGCCTTGCCCCCTGATAAGTTTGAACAGCTAGTCTTGCTCTGTCGGTTGGCAAATTTAGCATAGAAATGCCGTCTAATTGCTTCTGCCAGTAACTCAGTTGCTTTTCTAACACTTCCCCTTGCAACCATTGGCGTTGCCAGTATGCAAAATCTGCATATTGGATTGTAAGTTTCGCTAGAGGAGAAGGCTGATTACTAGCAAAGGCTGTGTAGAGTGCTGCTATCTCTTGAATCAACACCCCAATAGACCAACCATCGGAGACAATGTGGTGCATAGTTAGCAGCAGGATGTATTGTGTCTCATCCAACCACAGCAGTTTTACTTGCAGCAACGAATCAGTTGATAAATTGAAAGGACGTTGAGCTTCTTGCGTAGTGAGTCGTCGTGCTTGTATTTCTCGTTCTGCTTGTGGCAGTTGCCGTAAATCTATTATTGGTAAAGGTATTGTTAGGGTAGGATTAATTACCTGAACTGGTTGCCCTTTCTGTAGGACAATAGTGGTGCGTAAAGCTTCATGTCGTTGCACGATTTCGTTAAAAGTTTGCTCTAGCGCGGCTATTTTCAGCGAACCTGTTAAATGTAGTGCTAGTGGAATGTTATAGAAAGGATTATTAGGGATTAATTGGTCAAGAAACCACAGCCTTTGTTGAGCAAAGGAGAGGGTAAGATTTCCCGATCGCGAAATAGGTGTCAGAGGTTTAAAACTGTGGTTATTAGTACGATTAGATACTTCTAAAAATTCAATAATTTCTGCTTTACGCTCTTGAATTTCTGCACGCAGTTCTGGTGTAAGAATTCCATCAGGGGCGTTAGCGCGAAACTTTTCACCCTCAATAAAAACTTGAATATCTAAGCTGCGAAGATAAGTTAAAAACTCAACCGTATTCAAAATTAAACCCCTTCGCAAGTATTGTTATTTATTAGAAGTTAGTAAGCAGCTATGCTTGAGGCAAGAGAAATATTGCTTGTTTCATAAAAATACTTCGGACACTTTTTAATGAGCAACGGTAGAATGCGGGTTTTAGACTCCCAGATTGTCGCGATTGCCAACGATAGAATGACGTTTTCAGCCGTTTCTCTAAAAACTGTCCGAACTATTATCATAAGCTTTGTAATCTTTTGTAACTGGATAGTTATTTCTGCCAAGCTGCACTGCTTATTACCTAACCCAGCATTTTTATCACACTTCTAAGACTGTATAAATCATTCCTGGGAATGAAACTTTAATGATTAT
>DATGYA010000158.1:0-3716 GCA_035298405.1 Kamptonema sp.
AGTTGCCATTACAATTGTCGATTGTTGGGCATCTTTTACGGCTGTATTTGATTAAACCGATCGATGCGGAGGCCACGCGGGGAATGGTACGTTAGATTTAGGAATCGGAATTGTAGGAGCGGGGCGGGTTTATAGAATTTGTCGATAGTTCTCAAATATCTCGGCGAACCTGCCCCTACTGCACTTGTTAATAATACAATTCCGATTTATTGGGCCTGCTGGCTTATTTGTTGGCAGTTACGAGTTAGGATATTTTGCTGAGGGTAGTATCCTGGGGCCCGGCGATGAGGATAGAATTTTTGACGCTAATGTTTGATGGATCTGTACTCATAATCACGCCGATAACGTCGCCGCAGGAACACAGAATGGCAGTGTCTGTAAGACCATCTTTGTTAACATCTACAGAAGCGAGTAGGATTTGATCCATGCCAGCGACACCTTTGAGGTTAGCAATTTTAATGCGATCGCCTTGGCTGGGATTGAAATCAAGGATGCGATCGGCATAAGCTGCGTCAAAACTATTAGCATCGCCGCGCAAGATAAATTCGTCTGCACCTTCTCCACCGACGAGAAAGTCCGAACCAGCATCGCCGATCAAAATGTCATTGCCTGCATTGCCGTACAAAAAATCATTGCCCGATCCGCCCCGTAGTATATCGTCTCCCCCTCCGCCTATGAGGGTGTCGTCTCCTGAATTGCCGAAAACTAAGTCATTGTTATTGCCGCCATCAATCAGATCGCTTCCTTGTCCCCCTTGTAGAAAATCGTCTCCGCCGGCACCGATCGCTGTATCATTTCCAGCATTGCCGTTAGCGATGTCGTTGCTTTGAGTGCCAACAATTTTATCATTACCATTCCTAGCGCGGAGTCCTCCTTGTTGCTGTGCATCGGCGGGAGTAATCTCTATTAAGTTATCGGCATCATCTGCATCAAAAAATCGGTTTTCTTTAGCACCTTGAGCTACCTGATTGATTATGCTCAATACGGTGCTTAGTTGCTGGGTGTTGCTAAAAATATTGACTTCATCCAGGTCATTGACGTTAATAGTAAATGGTCGGTTTGTGAGCGTGTCAAAGTTAAGACGATCGGTGACAGTTGTTTTCACTGAGTTACCCAGCAAGCTGTTATTAATTTCGGTACTGTCTTTCTGTAGTTCGCTGGTGAGGGTGTTGTTGAAGTGGGTTTTGATGTAATTTAGGTCAACATCTGGGCCGGCATTTTGACCGCTAGGTGTTTGAATCGCACCGTCGGTACTGACTGTGACATAATTTGCGCCGGTTAGGTTGGCTCCATTACTCTTGGTTGTATCTATGTTTTTTCGCAAGGTATCAGGAATCATGTCCCCGATATGTAAAGCATATTTAGTGGGTTCTACTTCCTTGGGCATGATGTTATTTCCGTGGCGTAACTACAGGAATGATAGTAATGCAAACAAAAAACTTTTTGGGGGTGGTTATTAAAATTATATGAATACCAACTTCAAGGATAAGTTTTACGTTTTGTCTATTGACAGGTGTGATAAAATTGTTAATAAATAAGTTTTACAGCTTGTCTTTTGACAGAATTAATTTTCTCATTTAAAATACGACTTTTTTAAAAAACTTGTTTTTAAGATTCCGAAAATTATGTTGATTTTGAATTATAAATATCCTTGTAAGATTTTTGCACTAACTCGATACCTGTGTCAAATGACAAGTTGTAAAACTTTTAATAGCTTAAATCATCTTAAAAGTTTGTGAAATTTTCATGGATGCCATCAAAATCAATGTAGAGTCAATACTGGCATTACTTCTATTATCAATGACACCTCTGCCTAATTATCGGCCAAAACAACTATCACTCGGCCCTTTAGAGGCGGAAATATTAAACATTGTTTGGGAATTTGGTTCGGCTTCAGTTAAGGATATACACGATCGCATTTTGGCCGATCCTGACCGAGAATTAGCCTATGCTTCGGTGACAACTGTACTGCGCCGTTTGACTAAGAAAGGTTGGCTTATCTGCAATAAAACTGAGCGAATATTCACTTGGCAGCCTTTAGTTTCTCGCTCTGAGGCTCAGGTTTTATTTGCTTATGAAGGCTTGCAGAAATTCCTAGCAGTCGGCAACCCTGATATTGTGGCTGCTTTTGCTGATAGTCTCGATGAAGCTAGCTTAGAACAAATAGAAGCGATCGCGCAACGCATACAAGCTGTCCGCCAAGCTAGAGAGGAGTAAAAATAATGCACCTAATCTTGATTGTAGCTGCACTGAGCCTGGCTTGGCATCTGAGACGCAGGTGGTCTTATTCAAAAGGAAATTGGGCTGAGCGTTGGCAGCGATCGCTCCTATTATTTGCCTTTCCCCCGATGCTTTTAATCATGTCATCTATTGCAGTTTTTTGCATGGGGCCTTATGGGCAAATGGTAGGCTTTTGGGATGGAAAATTAAGCTACATTTTAGCAGTTTTATTTCTAGGTCAAGCAGCTTTTTTTTTCCTAAAGCTAGTCTGGGAAGCTCGCCTTTTTTTACTACAAATCCGCACGTATCCGCGAAAAAAAATTGCAGAAGTCCCCGTCCGTATTCTCACCACACCTGGTCTTTTTGCTGCAATAATTGGTTTTTGGCAACCAGAATTTGTAGTTAGCTCAGGATTATTGCAGACCCTCGATCGAGATCATCTTGAAGCAGTATTTGCCCATGAGCGAGCCCATTACCATTATCGCGATACTTTCTGGTTTTTTTGGTTGGGTTGGCTGCGTCAAATAACAGCTTGGCTTCCCCATACAAAAGCTTTGTGGGAAGAGCTATTAATTTTACGGGAATTGCGGGCTGATGCTAAAGCCGCTGGGGAAGTAGATTCTCTATTATTGGCTGAAGCTTTGCTGTTAGTAGCAAGTTCTGGGTATCGACATTTTGATATTATGTGCCTAATAGGTGCTGTGGAATTGCAACATCGCTTAGAGGAGAGAATAGAAGCGCTTTTAGGGGCTCCTCAATCTCCAATAAAAGCGAATCATTGGTTTTTGGCATGGTGGCTATTAACTCTCTTACCTTTGCTGACTGTTCTTTTTCATACTTAAACATAGCATCATCTATGACAAAAATTTGAGCGTACTTGCTACCGAGAATAAACCGTTCCATCGGGCATAATCGCTCCTTCTAAATCCGCATTTGTGAGAATAGTTCTAGTCAAATCCGCACCGCGTAAATTAGCCTTGCGTAAAATAGCTCCACTCAAATCAGCATAACTAAGATCGGCTCCTTGTAAACTGGCTTCACTCAAATTAGTAGCTAAAAAACGCTGCTGTATCGTCCCATTTAGATGAGTGCGACAAAGCTTTGCACCATCCAAATTTGCTTGGTATAAAAGAGCGCCACTTAAGTTAGAATATGACAAGTCTGCATTAGTCAAAATTGCCTGACCTAGATCGGTGATCTGGTCAGAAGTCGAGCGCAAATCTGCTTCAAATAGAATCGCACGCACTAAGTTTGCACGCACTAAGTTTGCACCGCTTAAACAGGCTTTTATCAAATTTGCTTCTTCCAAATTGGCATCTGTGAGCTTGGCACCACTTAGATCCGCTTCTCGTAGCACGGCTCGATACAGATTAGCTTGAGTCAAATCTGTTCCCCACAAAATTGATTCGCTTAAGTCTGTTTCTTGAAAACTAGCTTGAGTAAAATTGGTTTTACCAAGTCGGGATTGTCGCAAGTCGGCGCGATCGAAGTGTATA
>DATGYA010000159.1:0-2050 GCA_035298405.1 Kamptonema sp.
CGCTTTTCTGGCTGAGATAATTCTAATGATAGAATCTCATTGTATATCATCTGCAACCGATCGCAGCCTGTAAAACAGGTATCTTGCCTATTTTTACTGAACCCAAGTTTTAGCAATAGGCATTCGCCAACCCGTACCAAAAGCGCGATCGCTAATTTTCAATCCTGGAGGCGCTTGTCGCCTTTTAAATTCTGCCCTCATCACCAACTGCACTACACGCTTAACCACCATTTCATCATGCCCAGCAGCTATAATCTGTTGAGCTGATTCGTGTTTTTCTATTAATCGATGTAGAATATCATCCAGAAGATCGTAAGGCGGCAAAGAATCTTGATCTACTTGCCCTGGTTTCAGTTCAGCACTTGGTGGTTTAGTCAGAATATTAACGGGGATGATCTCTTTAGGGTAATTGGTAATTCCACCCCCCCTGCCCCCCCTTAGTAAGGGGAGGAATGTTGTGCTTAATTCTCCACTATTCAACCATTGACATAAGGAATAAACGCGAGTTTTTGGGACATCGGCAATCACAGCTAACCCGCCATTCATATCACCGTAAAGAGTGCAATAACCCACTGCCATTTCTGACTTATTGCCCGTCGAAAGTAGGAGATGCCCAAATTTATTAGAGATGGCCATTAACAAATTACCGCGAATCCGCGATTGAATATTCTCCTCTGCGAGCCCAAAAGTTGTCCCTGCAAATAAAGGAGCTAAAGTTTTGTCATAAACTTTCATCAATTCGCCGATAGGGATAATTTCTGTAGTAATGCCGAGATTTTTGCCTAATTCTTCAGCATCTTTAACCGAATGATCAGAACTATAAGGGGAAGGCATGAGTACGCCTAAGACATTTTCTGCACCCAGAGCAAAAGTTGCGATCGCAGCTACCAAAGCTGAATCAATCCCACCGCTCAAACCTAGCACAACCTTAGAAAAACCGCACTTGCGGACATAATCTCGCACTCCTAAAACCAGCGCTTCCCAAATTTCCCCATCGTTAGATTCGGGAACAGGTTTAATTACATTAGGCAACAAATCTCGCTGAGTTTCATCATATTCTAACAATACAAAATCAGATTCAAAAGCATTTAGGGAACAAACAACTTCGCCTAATCGATTTAAACCAAAACTACTACCATCAAAAATCAGATCGTCATTTCCACCTATTTGATTAGCATAAATAATAGGTTTTCCGTAACGAGTAACGCTATGCCGTAACATCGCTTCCCGGAGTTTTCGTTTGCCAAAACTGTAAGGTGAGGCTGATAAATTAACTACTAAATCTACACCAATTTTAGCTAAGTCAGAAAAAGGATCGCAAGCATAACTCCTTTTTCCCCAAAACTCCTCATTGTTCCACAAATCCTCACAAATAGTCACGCCGATCTTAACTTTACCAATAGTAAAATATTCACTTTTTTCCCCTGGCTCAAAATATCTGTCTTCATCAAAAACATCATAGGTAGGCAACAAGCGTTTATTAAAAATTTGTTTTATCTCCCCATTTTCTAGCAAAGCCACGCTATTAAATAATGGCTTACCACCATGTTTGCCAGCATGGGGGTTAGGAATCACAGTTCCCACTATCACCGCTAAATTCGGCGGCAAATCCTGTGCTAATTGTTGCAATTGTTCGCCCGCAGCTTGGATGAAACCGGGATTAATTAATAAATCTCGCGGCGGATAACCCACTAAACAAAGTTCTGGCGTTAGTAGCAGTCTAGCATCAGCAACAGCCGCTTGTTTAGCAGCATCTAAAATTAGTTTGGCGTTGCCACTTAAATCGCCGACTGTGGGATTGAGTTGTGCGATCGCAATTTTCATACTTGTTAGTGGTTAGTTGTTAGTGGTTAGTTGTTAGTGGTTAGTGGTTAGCTGTTGGTTGAATTCCTGTAGAGACGGGTTCACCAATATAGCGTTTCTCTGTCTGGTGAGGTACAATAACTCTACCCCCAACCCCCTTAGAAAGGGGGCTTTTCCGGTTCCTCCCCTTTGCAAGGGGGGGCTAGGGGGGGTATTTTTTGTACCTCATATAATTGAGAACCGCTAT
>DATGYA010000160.1:0-5217 GCA_035298405.1 Kamptonema sp.
AGTTAGCCTATCTAAATGCTGGTCTTAAAATTACACTGAGCGATCGCCGCCTCGAATTGTTTGAGAAGAAACCGCTAACGGAAATTTATCACTACCAAGGCGGCATCCGAGAATATCTCACACTAATCAGCTCAGACAAGCAATGGCTTCACGAAGACGCGATTTACGTATACGGGGAACGCGATGGCGTGCAAGTTGAAGCCGCTTTGCAGTGGTGTACAGATACCGAGACGGAATATCTGCGACGGAGTTTGCCCTGGGTTGCTTTAATTGAGCATCTGCTGGAGATGGAATTCCGAGCCGATCAGCAAAATGTTTTTGACAAACTTCACCTTCTAAGCTTTGCTAATCTTGTTCACACTATAGATGGCGGTACTCACGTTGCCGGAGTCAAAGCAGCATTGCTACGAACTGTGAATCGAATTGTTAGTAAACGTGGCAAACTGAAAGGCGATCGCACGGCTTTGACTTGGCAATACCTGCGAGACGGCTTGACTTGCATCATTTCTGTCAAGTTGCTCAATCCTGAATATGAAGGCCCAGTGAAATCCAAGTTAGCTAACCGCGAAGTGCAAAAATTTGTTGATTCCCTTGTAGAAAAAGCCTTTACTGAGTATCTGGAGTTGCATCCCCAGTTGGTAGATGCGATTTTGGATAAAGCTCAAACTACCAGAAACAGGGATGATAATTAGCGATCGCAGCCACCAAGCTAGAGCGATCGCCTACAATAGATCCGACTCGTCTCTCATCCAAGTGCGATCGCACTCCTTAACTTCACCTTGCTAGCAGCCCCACCGCCAAATGTCAACAGGCGCGATAGCTCAAACCTACAGGACTGCATCCCCCCAATAAATTTATCTTGAGAATGCCCTAGCAGCGCCGTTAACCGTTTTATGCTATAATTTTTACAGTTTTTGCTTAAGAGCAGCTTTAGGGGCTTATACCCCATTATTGGAGCTATTTAGTATGACCAGCAGTTACAGCGCCGATCAAATTCAAGTTCTCGAAGGTCTCGAAGCAGTCCGCAAACGGCCGGGGATGTACATCGGTACAACAGGACCGCGAGGACTACACCATCTAGTTTACGAGGTTGTGGACAACTCCATCGACGAGGCGCTGGCTGGCCACTGCACTCACATTGAAGTTGACATCAATGCCGATGGTTCCGTAACTGTAACAGATGACGGGCGCGGCATTCCCACCGGCATCGTTGCCAAGACGGGCAAATCGGGAATAGAAACAGTAATGACAGTGTTGCACGCCGGCGGTAAGTTTGGCGGCGGCGGCTACAAAGTTTCTGGAGGGTTACACGGGGTCGGTATTTCCGTTGTCAACGCCTTGTCTGAGTGGGTGGAAGTCACTGTTTGGCGCGATAAAAAGGTACACAATCAACGTTTTGAACGCGGTATTCCCGTCACCGACCTTGTTGACAAGCCTAGCAAAGAAAATCGCAGTGGTACATCAGTTTCTTTCTTGCCTGATACGCAGATATTTAGTACAGGCATTGAGTTTGATTATACCATTCTTTCCGGGCGGTTGCGAGAATTAGCTTATCTGAATGCTGGCGTTAAAATTACGTTTAGCGATCGCAGATTGGAATTGCTCAAAAGCAGCGAACCGCACATCGAAACCTACTGCTATGAAGGCGGGATCAAAGAGTACATCACTTACATGAACCGCGATAAGCAACCCCTACACGAAGAAGTAATTTTCATTCAAGGGGAACGCAATAATGTACAGGTAGAAGTTTCTTTGCAGTGGTGTATTGATGCCTACAGCGATAACGTTCTCGGCTTTGCAAATAACATTCGCACCATTGATGGCGGTACTCACTTAGAAGGGTTGAAGGCGGTGTTAACGCGGACAATGAACGCGATCGCCCGCAAGCGCAATAAGATTAAAGAAAACGAACCTAATCTCGGCGGTGAAAATATTCGGGAAGGTTTGACGGCCGTTATTTCTGTGAAAGTACCTGACCCAGAATTTGAAGGTCAAACTAAAACCAAGTTAGGTAATACTGAAGTCCGAGGAATTGTTGATTCCTTGGTAGGCGAAGTATTAACAGAATATTTGGAGTTTCGCCCCCAAGTTGCCGACACCATTTTAGAGAAGGCAATTCAAGCCTTTAAAGCTGCTGAAGCCGCCCGCCGTGCCCGCGATTTAGTCCGCCGAAAATCGGTGCTCGAATCGTCTCCTTTGCCTGGGAAATTGGCTGATTGTAGTTCCAGAGATCCTTCAAAATCAGAGATATATCTCGTGGAAGGCGACTCCGCCGGTGGTAGTGCCAAACAAGGACGCGATCGCCAATTTCAAGCCATCCTACCTTTGCGC
Organism: Kamptonema sp.; assembly: GCA_035298405.1. Lineage (GTDB taxonomy): Bacteria > Cyanobacteriota > Cyanobacteriia > Cyanobacteriales > Microcoleaceae > Kamptonema. The sequence continues at coordinate 2,332 of DATGYA010000160.1, forward strand.
GGGAAAATTCTCAACATTGAGAAAACCGATGATGCCAAAATCTACAAGAATAATGAAATCCAATCATTAATTACCGCCTTGGGATTAGGTATCAGAGGCGATGAGTTTGATTCTTCTCAATTACGGTATCACCACATCGTAATTATGAGCGTTGCTGGCGATGAACCAACCTTAGTAATGGACGATCGAGGACAGACAGAGTTTGTTAAAATTGGTCGATTTATCGATGATTGCGTCGATGGTCGTCGTAACCCCAATGAATACCGCGTCATCTCCTTTGACCCCGTTACTAAAGCTACTCGTTTCCAACCCTTGAAAGCGGTAATTCGTCACGGTCATCAAGAACCGATGTACAAGCTGACGACGCGCTATAATCGCTCGATCAAAGTAACATCATCTCATAGCGTCTTTGTCTTGGAAAATGGCGAAGTTGTCCTCAAAAAAGGGAATGAAATTAAACCAGGGGATCTTTTAGTTGCAAGTCGGCGTTTGCCTCGTCCCGCTGTTAGTCCTACACGAGTTGACTTGCTAGAAACCTTCTATCGCGCTGAGTTAACTAAAGGACTTTACTTGCAAGGTGAAGATGTACGAAAGATAGCTAGTCAGCGGACTTTAGCGAAAGTGGCGCGGCCAGAATTGTGGAATGAACCGCGAGTTTATCTGGAGTCAGAAGAATGGCAAAAGCTGATTTCCCAGCGTCAAGCTGTCGGAGTTTCCCAGCAAGCAATAGCTGAATCGTTAGGTGTCAAACAGCCAATTACTATCAGTCATTGGGAACGTGGAATTAATCGGCCGATTTTGCCTCAATTCTTGAGTTATTTGGAAGCTTTTGGTTGGGATGATGACCTCAAATTTGAAGTTTTGCCATCTAAGATTGAGGAAAGGTTGGCGCAGGATGACAGCAGCAAAAATGCAAAATGGCGCGAGGTAAGTTGTTATAAACCCTTTGGGGAATTTAACCTCTGTGAAATTGAACAACTGGGCGATGATGTACAACTTGTACCGCAAGCACATCAAGATAAAGCCTTCGGTCGCTATCTGCCAATTACTCGCGAGTTGATGTGGTTTTTGGGCTGGTATGTGGCTGAGGGAAGCTTGAGTAAGCATCAAGTTAGCCTAAATTTGGGCAATAAAGATGAACGGTTTATTGCCGAAATTAGTGCTGCCATTGAGTTGACTTTTGGTGAAACTCCTCGGCGATATAATGACCCGGACAGTGAGGGAATTAAGTTATATTTCCATAGCGTTGCAGCCGCAAGGTTATTGCAAGCTTGGGGGTTAGCTAATGTAGCGCATCAGAAGCAGTTGCCAGATATTCTATTTAGTCTTTCTGAGGAATTGCAAACAGCTTTTCTGGAAGGTTATTTTCTGGGTGATGGTACTAGCTGCGGTCAGAATTTCTCCTTTGTCACTAACTCAGAAACGCTGAAGGATGGGTTGTTATATCTATTCGGTCAATTGGGGTTAATTGCCAGTACCAGCCATCATCAACCTGCTACTGCTGCGGATGCCGAAATTCAAACGCGCCACTCTTATTACAGTCTGACAATTTGTGGCAAAGACCAAATTGAGTTATGCCGCCAAATTTGGCATCGCCATGCTAATGCCTGTAAGATAGAGGCTCATTTGGAAAGCCCAAATCGTAAATCACCAGGCTATGTTAATATCAGTGATGATTTGATTGGGTTGCCCGTGATTTCTAATCAGGAAATTGAATTAGTGGGGGATTATGTCTATGACTTCTCTGTTGACGGTGATGAAAACTTCATTTGTGGGATAGGTGGAGTTGCGGCAAAAAATACCGACGCTGACGTAGATGGAGCCCATATCCGCACGTTATTGTTGACTTTCTTCTATCGCTATCAGCGATCGCTTGTCGATCAGGGCTATATTTACATTGCTTGCCCTCCACTGTATAAGGTAGAACGGGGACGCAATCATTTCTACTGCTACAGCGATCGCGAACTCCAAAACCTGATTCGCAACGAGTTTCCCGCTAACGCTAACTACACCATCCAACGGTTTAAAGGCTTAGGTGAAATGATGCCACAACAGTTGTGGGAAACTACCATGAACCCCGAAACTCGGACGCTGAAACAAGTTGTAATTGAAGACGCTGCTGAGGCGGACCGTATCTTTACAATTTTAATGGGCGATCGCGTTGCACCCCGTCGCGAGTTCATCGAAACCTACGGCCCCAAACTCAACCTCACCGATTTGGATATTTAACAGTTGTAGATTGCGTCAGAGGAATTTACAGATTGATAGAATAAAAGTCTGGGTCTGACACATCTACTCTACTAGGTATAATTGCCTCGCCTTTGGCGGGGCAATGCTTGATTTAGCATTCCACAGTTTTGTTATAAATCGTAATAAAATCTCTCATCGAATCAGTTTAAGGTAACAATTCAGGTGATTTTTTAGCTTGTTGGCGAATTGAGCAGCGAGCACAAAACTTCAAGATTGGGAAATTACAGATATGAGCATCAATTTAGCAGCCAAATTGCGCGAAGGAACGAAAAAAGCCCACACGATGGCAGAAAACGTGGGTTTTGTCAAGTGCTTTTTAAAAGGCGTTGTCGAAAAAAATTCATACCGGCCTTTAGTGGGCAACTTCTATTTCATTTACTCAGCAATGGAAGAGGAAATCGAACGCCACCGCGAACATCCGGTAGTGTCCAAAATTTACTTTCCTGAGTTGAACCGCAAACAAAGCCTAGAGAAAGATTTAGCCTACTACTACGGCCCTCAGTGGCGCGATGTAGTAGCCCCATCGAAGGCTGCTAAAGCTTACGTTGAGAGAATTAGAGAAATTTCGGCAACACAACCGGAATTATTAATTTCTCACTCCTACACTCGCTACATCGGCGATTTGTCTGGCGGTCA
>DATGYA010000161.1:0-4222 GCA_035298405.1 Kamptonema sp.
ACCTCACCAGGATTGTTCAAAATTATTGCAGCTAACCCCAGTAATGTTGATTACAAACTCGATCAAGTCATAGTCGGAAAAAATAGCCAGATTCAAACTGTCACCGATTTAAAAGACAAGAAATTTGCCACTGGGCCAGGCGCACAAAACCTCGCGATCGCGCAAGCAATTCTCGCCGCCGCTGGCGCGACCAATCCCCAAATTCAACAAATAGAAATTCGGCAGCATATTGGCGCAATTGAATCGGGACAAATTGATGCAGCTTACACCTTAGAACCAACAGGTACAGTAGGCGAGGTTAAAGGCATTACTCGTATTCTCGAAAATGGAGTTGTTTCTAAATACATTTTAGGCGATCCCAAAGCTCCTTGGTTTGGTGGTGCAGCGGTACTCAGTACCAAATTTATTCAACAATATCCAGCTACTACCAAAACTTACATAGAAGCCTATCGCCGCGCTGTTGAGGATATTAAGAATAAACCCGATGAAATGCGTCAATATCTCGTTGGTTACACCGCCATCGAAGGCGACTTAGTGCAAAAAGTTCCTCTGGTAGGATACACGATGTACAACGAATTTAAACCCGGAGATGTTACCTACTTCCAAAAATATTTTGAGTTTCTGACGGAGAAGAAGGTATTTACAAAACAAGTCGATGTTGCCAGCTTGTTGTACAAACCCGTCTCATAATTTGTGGAGAAGGTTGCTAAATGATGCTAGATCCCCTAACTATCCCAACTATTGCCCCACCAGAACACTTTATTTCTGTACAAGGATTATGTAAATCCTTTGCTGGGCAACCCCTTTATCAAGACTTTAACCTTGATTTACCGAATAATCAATTAGTTTCAATTTTTGGGCCTAATGGCTGTGGAAAATCTACACTAATTAATATGATTAGTGGGTTAATTCCCATCGATCGCGGCGAGATACGGATTCATGGTAAACCAATTCGTCGGGCTAAGATTGGCTATGTATTTCAAAACTATCGGGATTCAATGTTTCCCTGGATGAGTGCATACAACAATATTGCCTACCCACTGCGAGTTAAAGGAATACCCGAAAAAGAATGTCGCGATCGCGTCGCCAGCCTGATCGACACTTTCAATATTCGCCTCGATCTGAAACGCTATCCCTATAGCTTTTCTGGTGGACAACAACAATTAGTTTCGATTCTACGAGCACTAATTGCTGAACCAGAAGTATTATTTCTTGATGAACCTTTCTCCGCATTGGACTTTGAAACTACTCTCTTTGTGCGAGATAAACTTCAAGAAATTTTTATGGCAACTTCTATTCCCATGTTAATGGTGGTTCACAACTTAGAAGAAGCAGTATTTCTAGCAGATACAGTCCTACTTTTAAGTAAACGCCCAACTCATTTAGTGGAAGCAGTACCTTTCACAATTTCCCGCCCACGTACCCCCGATACGCTTACCTCTCCCGAATTCATTGAGGTCAGCCGTTACTGTTTAGAAATCTTTCGTCAGGAGATGCGGAAATGACTACTTCTAGTGTCGGTTCTAATAGTTCAGCGCGAAATTTTTCCTTCGATCGTTTTTTGCCATTCATCGGGGTATTCGTACTCTTCAGTCTTTGGTATTTGATTTCGATTTCTGGTGCGATCAACCCAGTTTTACTACCCACACCAATTGCAACTATTGGCACTTTAATTACTGGTGTTTTTACTGGTGTTATGTTGCCGGATCTAACCGCTACTGTGTTACGAACCTTTAGCGCATTCTTGATGGCTGCTATTATAGGAGTTCCTGTTGGTGTGGCTTTGGGTAGTTCAGAAAAAATCTATCGCAGCGTGGAATTTTTAATTGATTTTTTCCGTTCGACACCTGCTAGTGCTTTAATTCCGATGTTCATTCTTTTCTTTGGAGTGAGTGATTTTTCTAAGGTAGTAATTGCTGCTTTTAGTGCATTTTTACTGATTGTATTTAACAGTGCTTATGGCGTGATCAATGCAAAACAATCGCGCATTTTAGCAGCAAAAGTAATGGGGGCAAACCATTGGCAAATCTTTAAAGATGTTTTGCTGATGGAAAGTTTGCCTCAAACCTTTATTGGTCTGCGTAGTGGCATCAGTATTTCACTGGTAATTGTGATTGTAGCAGAAATGTTTATTGGCACTGAACAAGGACTGGGAAAACGGATTATTGATGCTCAACAAATTCTCAATGTAAAGGATATGTATGCCTCCATTCTGGTGACTGGAATTTTGGGCTACTTCCTAAATATGCTGTTTTTATTAGTTGAGAAGCGGTTCATTCATTGGAGTGGTAAATAGCTACTATGGGTTCACTCTAAGGGTAAGATCACAGTTACGATTGTACCTCCCTCTTCTGCACTCGCGATCGCCCACTCCCCCCGATGCAATTCCACACAAGTCTTAACCACTGCCAATCCCAAACCACTGCCTGTCACTTCTCCGACATTGCTACCACGATAAAATGGCTCCCAAATTCGTGTTCGATCCGAGGTGGGAATGCCAATACCGCGATCGCATATTTGCATTGTCGCCGTAGTTTCATTACAGCTTAAATTCAACTGAATCGGAGCATCAAAAGGCGAATATTTGGCAGCATTTGAGAGTAAATTAGTTAGGAGCGATTGCAATAATTTCTTGTCTAAAAAAGCTTTCGTATTTGGACAATTGCTAGTAAATTCAATTTGCTGATTAACTCCCATTTGCATCTCATCTACCACTTGCTGGCAAAAGCATTCTAAATCCAATAACTCTGGATTAAATTCCAGTTGCCTAACTTCCGCCCTTGTCAACATTAATAAATCCGCAATTTGCTGACTCATCCGCTTAGCCGTCATATTGATACGCTGAATATTTGCCTGTTTCTGTTCTGCGGTTAATTGATCGTAGTTAATCTGCAAAGATTCACTAGAAAGTAAAATAATGCTTAGAGGGGTTCGTAATTCATGAGATGCCATTGAGAAAAAACGAAATCGTAAGTCTCCTAGACTTTTTGTTAACTCCAATTCATTATTTAAGTTATGCAGAAATATTACTAAAACAGCCGTCATCAAAAAACCGATGATCGGAGTATAAATCTTTCCATATTGCGTTTCAACCGGATAATTGGCTGAAGGCGAAAAAGTTATCAACCATTGTCGCTGTCCAATAGTTAAAGTCTGTTGACAGGCTGCCGGAGATGGACAAAGCTCGGATTTAATTAAATTTGATTGCGATTTCTCCTCAAAAGCTATCACTTTTTTCTCCACAGCATCATACCGCCCTAGAAATTGCTCTCCCACCTTAGAACTTTGGTCATAAACGGTAAAATCAATCTCATATTGCAAGTCTTGTAATGCTCCTTCAACTACATCTGACACCCGAAATACACCTAGTAAAACCCCCTTGAATTGCTGGCTACGCAGTGCAATTGAGTTGGGAATTTTGTGCTGTTCGTAAATTGGTAAAAATATTAAAAAACTAAACTGATTGCGTCTTTCCTGAACTAATGTAATACGCCCAGTTGCCGTAGTTTTGCCCGTCTCTTTTGTTTGAGCAATCGCTATTGCACGGGTTATATCTGAGTTAAGATCGTATCCCAAAGCGGACTCGTTACCTGTAAATGGCTCTATGTATGTAACAGGTAGATAGTAGGGACGTTTTGCTGCTCTCACCAAATTTTTAGCGTCTCCTAATTCAGAAATTTGAAAGTTTTTATAACCTTCTAAACGCATTTTTTGTTCATAGGCAAAACGTTCTTTTTGCCTAATTATGGGAGCCCATTCTAAAGCTTGAATACCTGGATAAGCTTGGAGGGAACGCTCTACAAAACTCGCAAATCCCTGACGATTTACTGGCAATTGAACCACTTTATAATAATCATCAATAAATGCCAGCATATCTGTATATCGGTTAAGGCTACGCTGGAGGGCTGTCCCTAAATTTTCAATCTGCCTTTGAAAGCGGAGTTGCCGATTAGATACCTCCCATTTACTCACAAATAATGTAAATAAAATCGATAATCCTACACCCAAAGTCATAGTCAAAACTAATGCAATCCGCTGTTTAATAAAAGCTTTTAGCATATTCTATCTAAGTAAAATAGATAATATAGCGTTTCTCTGTCTGGTGAGGTACAATAACTCTACCCCCAACCCCCTTAGAAAGGGGGCTTTTCCGGTTCCTCCCCTTTGCAAGGGGGGGCTAGGGGGGGTATTTTTTGTACCTCATATAATTGAGAACCGCTAT
>DATGYA010000162.1:0-9786 GCA_035298405.1 Kamptonema sp.
GCAAAACCTGTAGCTGTGCGATCGCCTGCAATTAAACCAGTACCAACGCCAACAGTTGCAGCAAAACCTGTAGCTGTGCGATCGCCTGCAATTAAACCAGCACCGAAGCCGACTGTTGCAGCAAAACCTGTGGCGGTGAGATCGCCTGCGATTAAACCAGCACCAAAGCCGACTATTGCTGTAAAACCTGTAGCTGTGCGATCGCCAACTCCCAAGCCAACTGCTGCTTCTGGGCCTACTGAGAAGCGATCGCAGCCTGTTAGAGCTATGCCTTATCCTACACCGACACCTAAAAAGGGCGATCGCGAATCTCTCCCTTCAACACCTCAACCCCCAGAAACCCCAGAAAATCAGCATAGCAGCGGCGTTTTAGCAACTTTTGATTTAGGTAGCATTCGCAGTGGAGACAAAGATATTCCTGAACAATTAGCTGTACCAGAGCAAAATCAAAGGCAGTTTCCCTCTGTTCTCAATCCGCTACAACTTGGTCTGAATCAGAGTTCTGCTGTAATTTTACAAGTGCTTGTCGAAATTGACGATCGAGGGAAACTCACTGCCATCAAGGAGGTAAACGTAGTGGAGGATAGCAGATCGCCTCAGTCTACAGCCAAAACTACTGATTATCTGGGGTTGGCCAAACAACTGCTCAAAGATTGGGAATTTCACCCCGCCTACTCTGGCGGTCAACCTGTATATTCAGAACTCTGGCTAAGACTAACGGTTAAAGCGTTGTAGGTAAACCCTGGAATATTTTTCAAATTGCTTGCACTTTCGGGAAATCTGTGTTATGGTTATTAAACCTGTGCGGGTGTAGTTTAGTGGTAAAACTTTAGCCTTCCAAGCTAATAATGCGGGTTCGATTCCCGCCACCCGCTTCTAAATTGAGAGATTACTAATACCTGGGGCTAGGATTAGATTTATATTGGTGTAGTTTTGATGTCATTCATCTATAGCAACCGCCAAGGCGCTTAGGGCCTCCAACTCTTACCTGTGGTTTATAATCCCTTTAGGTCATAAGCTGTTCTCTGTTCCCTGTTCCCCCTTCCCTGTTTCCTCTTCCCTAACCCCTAGCTAGATCGTCCCTTACGGAAAAGATTCTTCCTAACTTGTAGTGAAACCTGACTTGTTCTGAAAGTCAATCAAAACCACTTTCACACCACAGGTGTACCTTGAAAAGAAATCTTGCAGCTAGTAAAAAAGCTCTACATTTTGGAGTTAGCGGTGCAGTCGGAGCCTTCTTCGGCAATGCGATCGCCGAACCATTTCTCCACTTCGATCGACTGGCACGGCAATCATTTTTTGACAATGTGAGGGGGACAACGCTCTGGTTTGGAATAGTAGGTGCTGGCATTGCTACTGCTATACTTTTTGCCTATTACTACTACATTAAAGGTCGGCCTCAAATTCAACAAGCTCTCAAAAAAGGCGGATTATTTGGTTTCATCGCTGGTGCAATATCCGGCGCGATCGCAGAAACTATTTATAGCGGTATTGGCCCTAATGAATTATTACGAGTGATTTGTTGGGGAATTGCTGGCAGCCTTTTAGGACTAGCACTTTCAAAACGTATTCCCAATTTAGGCACTCTACGAGGCATGGGTGGCGGTACTGCTGGCGGTGTATTGGGAGGATGTTTATTTATTGCCTTCGCTTACACCTTTTCTGGTACAGTCGGCCGTTTAATTGGCTGCGCCGCCATCGGCTTCTGTATCGGCATCATGCTGATAGTTGTCGAAACTTTGTTCAGCAAAGCTTGGCTGATAATTAACTACGACAACGGCGAAACTCGCACTCTAAATATTGGATCGGAACCCATTACTATGGGTAGTGACGACTACCTCTCTATTATCTACGTTCCTAATGTGCTTCCAGTTGCTTTTCGGTTTAAAATGGAATCGGGTAAAATCCTCTGCGAAGATGTTGCCAGCGGTAGGATAACCTATTTGCAACCTGGAGACGAAAAGAGACTGGGAAACTGTACTGTCACAGTGGGAATTTCTGATTTAAACTCTCAAACAACTCTCAAGTCTTCGCCTGCTTTGCCGTCACCTAATGCCATAGCCAATTCTTTTGTTGGTAGCCAGTTTTTACTTAAAGTTGGAGGTCGAATTATTCCTCTGAGTCAAGGTGTTCAATTATTTACCTCAGATTTACCTAGCCTCACATCTGCTTCATCAAATAGCGCTGTAGCTCAAGTCAATTCTCACCCTGAAGAATCTAGTAAATTAGGATTGAAAAACCTTTCCGAGCAAACTTGGTGGGTAACTGAGGAGAATGGAGATATTAAATTAGTCGAACCGAGAAGTACGCTGACTCTGACGACGGGGACTAAAATCGAGTTAGGTTCAATTAATGCCGAAATTATATCAAATCCGCTACCATAACCCTCTTATCCTCTTCCTCTTCTCTCTGCGTCCTCTGCGCCTTTGCGGTTCGTTAAAAAAGGGGTAGCTAACCCGGATCGGGTATTAGTAGCAGCTAAAGATTAATAATGCGTTTTTGTTAGCAGAAAAAGCCCTTGGGAGTCTTGCCGTGTTTCGACCCCAAGAGCTTTTTCTTTTGATTGAAAATTTAAACTTACTCCTCACACAACTCAACATTATGCCAAAAAGTAATAAATGTCTATCCCTCTAAAGGAATACTTGGGCTGACGGGGCGATCGCCCCATCAGTAGCTGTCTCCCTAAGCGAGAATATCTTGACCTATTACTTCTCAACAGCCGCCTGCATAGCAGCAGCAGTCTTGGTGCGATCCAACTTCAAAATCAAAACCCCCAAAGGCGGTAAGCACAAATCCAGGGAAAAAGACTTGTTGTGATACCACCACTCATCCGTCCATTTCCCGCCCAAATTCCCCATATTACTACCCCCATACTCGCGAGCATCGCTGTTAAACAACTCCGTATAGAAACCTGCTACTGGCACTCCTACCCGATAGTGGCTATGAGGTTGTGGTGTAAAGTTGCAAACAGCTACCAAAAATTCTTCAGCATCCTTAGAACGGCGGATAAAAGCCACCACACTGTGGCGGTTATCGCTGCAATCAATCCACTCAAACCCCTCCTGACTAAAATCTTGCTCATAAAGAGCAGGTTCGCTGCGGTAAAGATGATTCAAATCTTTAAAAAAGCGCTTAATCCCTTGGTGAGCTGGATATTGCATTAAATTCCACTCCAAATCACCCCAAACATTCCATTCCCGCCACTGGGCAAACTCCATCCCCATAAACATCGTCTTCTTACCAGGGTGAGCGAACATATAAGCAAACAAAGCTCGGACATTAGCAAATTTCTGCCAATCATCCCCCGGCATCTTGCCTAGCATATTGCTCTTGCCATGAACTACCTCGTCGTGAGACAAAGCGAGCATAAAATTCTCGCTGTGGTTGTACCACATACTGAAGGTAATATTGTTCTGGTGGAATTGGCGGAACCAGGGGTCCATGTGGAAATAGTCGAGCATATCGTGCATCCAGCCCATATTCCACTTCAGGTTAAAGCCCAAACCTCCTACATAAGTCGGCCAAGACACCATCGGCCAAGAAGTAGATTCCTCAGCAATTGACAGCACCCCAGGGAAATAGCTAAAAATCACATGATTAGTTTGTCGCAAGAACTCCGCCGCCTCAATATTCTCCCGGCCGCCGTACTGGTTTGTCACCCATTCCCCAGGTTTGCGGCAGTAATCTAAATAGAGCATCGAAGCTACCGCATCTACCCGAATCCCGTCGATGTGGTATTTATCAAACCAGAATAGGGCATTAGCTACTAAGAAGTTCCGTACTTCGTTACGGTTGTAGTTAAAAACCAGCGTTCCCCATTCCTTATGTTCGCCCTTGCGAGAATCAGCGTGCTCGTACAAGTGCGTGCCATCAAAGAAAGGCAAACCGTGACCATCTTTAGGGAAATGACCAGGTACCCAGTCCACAATTACACCAATCTCGTTTTTATGGCATTGGTCAATAAAATACATGAAGTCTTGAGGGGTGCCGAAGCGAGAAGTAGGTGCAAAGTAACCAGTTACTTGATAGCCCCAAGAGCCATCAAAGGGGTGTTCTGCGATCGGCAGCAATTCAACGTGGGTGTAACCTAAGTCCTTAACATAAGGAATCAGTTTGTCGGCTAACTCCCGGTAAGTTAGAAAACGGGCTCCTGGATTGAGTTCTGAAACTTGTACTGCTTGTTCTGCTGTGCCATTAGGTAGCAAGGATGGTTCCGCAGAACTCGCGTGTAGCCAAGACCCTAAATGGCATTCGTAGACGGAAACTGGCTGAGTCAGTGCGTCTGTGTGTCTGCGCCGTTCCATCCACTCACTATCGTTCCAAGTGTAACTATCTAAGTCAGTCACAATTGAAGCCGTTTTTGGTCTGACTTCCTGCTGAAAACCGTAGGGATCGGATTTTTCGTAGGGATGTCCCTCCATGTTTTTGACTTCGTATTTGTAATGTTCTCCCGCGCTTAGTCCCGGAATGAATATTTCCCAGATGCCTGTTGGGCCTTTCCGCATTTGGTGTTTGCGACCGTCCCAGTTGTTAAAATTTCCCAATAATGAAACGTTGCGGGCATTGGGGGCCCAGACTGCAAAGTAAACTCCTTTGACACCTTCTACTTCAGTTAGATGTGCGCCTAACTTTTCGTAGATGCGGTGATGGTTGCCCTCTGCAAATAGGTGGATGTCAAATTCGGTTAGTTTGGGAGAGCGAAAGGCATAGGGGTCGTAGATGAAGCGTTCGTGTTCCCCTTCTTTGAGCCGGAACTGATAGTTAGCTAGCTCCGGCGTTTCAATAACACACTCAAAAAAGTGAGGGTGATGTACTGCTTGCATTGGGTACTCTGTCCGCGCTTCCGGGAAGATGACTGATACTGCATCGGCATTAGGCAGGTATGCTCGCACTGCCCAGACCTGTTTGCCATTCTGCTCAAGCGCGTGGGGACCAAGGACTTCAAAGGGGTCTTGGTGCTGATTCCAAACAATCCGGTCAATCTGTTCAAAAGGAATATTCGTGGGCATAAAGTTACCTACCTGAATCACTTAACTAAATTGAGTTAAAAACATGGAGGGGCGAGTTCGCTTTAGTTTATATAGGCGATTTGATTGCCTAAGCTACTGCCTTTCGGATATGAGGGGATCGGAGGAAAGGACAGAGGGTGAATATGCAAAGACGCGGGGAGGTTTAGGAGATATATTCTCCACATCCCCGCGCCTTCTGCTCTTGCATCCCCTTGCCGCTTGCCGATACCGCTTTTTTCTTTGTGCCCCAATATCCCATTCCTGTAACAATTAACATAAATTATTGTAAACATTTATGGTATTTTTTAAACAAATTATATCAAATTTGCTAATCTCTAAAGGAATATTTGGTGGGCACGATGGTATCGATGGCAGCTCAACAACTACACCTTTGGGCTGATTTCAAGTGGTCAGATGGGCGATCGCGAACAAGTATCTTAAAATTATGAGTTATAAGTTTTTTGCAGCGATCGCTCACCATAAATTTAATTATGTTTATCTAGATAAATGTTATCTGCGATACATATTTTTGTCGAGACTTGTGAAGTAGCTTAACCACCATGGGGAACAGATTGCAAACCTGGAGGCAGGGACTCGTGGCAAAGTTGGTGAATTTCAACAATGCGATTGAATAGCCAGGGATAGCTTTCGCGGTATTGCGGAATTAGAGCTAGGGGAGAGAGGAGAGCGGCGGCGGCGAGATCGGCAACACTAGGGCGATCGCTAACGAGATAGGGGCGATCGCGCCAGCGATTTCCCAATACTTCGATAGCACTGGCAAGGCGGCCAGCAGCCAGTTCCACCGAAGCTGGATTGATGCGGTATTGTCGCCGCACCACCTGAATCACCATTTGGCTGAATAGAGAGGGGTCAATAGCTTTGCCTAAACCTGCGCGAAAGTCATAGTAAACAAATCGGGTTGCTGTACCAATGCTTTCGTCGAGCCAATCTTCAAGCATCCATGCTTCAGATTGTAGCTGGGGATCGGACAGAAATAGAGTCGGGGATGGGCAGTAAGACTCTAAAAACTTGAAAATTTGGGTTGAGTCCGCGATCGCGGTGGGATAGCCTTCTAGCTGAGGTAGTAGCACAGGCACAGTTGTTAAACCTCCCGTCAGCGGCCGGATTTTCAACAAGTGCAATCCCGGAGTCAAATTCTCAACTTGGTAAGAAATCCCCTTGTAGCCCAACCCCAAGCGAGCTTTACGGCAGTAATGAGATGTACTGAATTGCAATAACAGCATCAGACAACAATCCACCTTCAATTGGGGTCTCAACTGATCCCAGGTCAAAAATATGTGAGGAACGAGCCATTTTATAGATGGTGACAGGCTATGCCGAAAAAACAGCATTAGCGATCGCCCTGACTAAGGAAACTATTTCTTAGGCGAAGGCGAGGGAGATGCGGCCGGAGATTTGCCGGCTGATGGCGAAGCTTCTGGAGATTTTGCAGGGGAAGGAGCGGCCGAAGGCGAAGCTGGAGCAGCCGAAGGCTTCTCAGAAGCCGCAGGAGAGGGACTGCTAGCGCCGCCACCGCCTTCACCGGCACACGCGCCTAGAGCCGCAGCCAAGCCCAGTACCAAACCCAGACGAATCAATTTCTTATTCATAAAACACTCCTTAAGGTTAAAAACCCTTCTTTCTGAAGGGGGTGGGGGACTGAACAACTGCTCTATAGAACCGATGCAAACCAATTTCAGAGTGAACTCGTTAATAGGTTTTGCTGTCTACTTCCTGCTTCTACTTAGTCTGGCAACAGCATAAGAGTACACAGGCGTAACTTCAGGTCGAGCCGACCTTACTTTAGCATTAGGGGCACGAGCTAAATTCAAACCTCTCCCACAAATAGATAGAAGAAGATTCGCTCGTTGATTACAATACTGCATTTACTAAAAAATTTCACAGGAATTCATGTTTATTCCCAGAGATTCTGTTTTTTCCTAGATTGTGAGGTCAAACACCCAGTGTTACCAGTGTTAGGATGGGTTAGTTTGTTTCTGAGGTATCTTTGGTAAGACGACATTGAGCCTCTACAGATAATTAAAGTTAAAGCTGCTGCAAATAAATATTGGTGAAGTCTATGACTATTGCTATTAGCTCCCCAGATTCTCCTCAACGCCGCCCTCCTCGCATCGCTGCCGTTTCCTCAACTGAAAGTAAAGTTACTCCGATTGCGCGAGCTCGGCGGGCAAGGCCATTCCCTGTGGAACCGAGCGCCCCGATCCCAGTTATCGGCCGGGGCGTAGCTCCTGCAAAAGTAGCTACAGTCAGGGTTCTGCCTAATCCTCAGTTAAAACCAGTTTGGCTGCGATCGCTGTTGGGTATACAGCGCACTTCTTCAGCGATCGCATTTGTGCTGCTGAGCTGCACCCTGACGGTTTACGGCTGGACAGTTTACGGGCAGCAGCGCTGGAGTGAAGAATACCAAAAGCTAGAAACTTTACGGCGCAACGAACAGCAGTTAAGCACTGCCAGTGTTGTCTTAAAACATCAAATCGCCACATCCGCCGAAAATCCAGAAGCGGGTTTGGCACCACAGCAGCCAGAGGATATGATTTTTCTCCAGCCTGCGCCAGAGCGCCGAGCGCCTCAGTCTGCTCCCTCCGCTAACCCAGAGCCTCTGTCTGCTCCGAAAGCTTTTGGCCAGATACCTTTGGGATACTAAGTTTAGTGTGTATTTAACAAAGGCTTGATTTAATGAGCTACGACTCCCGCTTTAAACGTCGCCGATCGCAGAGCTCTACACCGCCAAAGACATCGGGGCGATCGCAGGGTTCTGTTTCCCCCTTCCCCAACAGCCAGCCCCAAAAGCGCGTAGGTGTAGCTAGCGGTAGGCATCGCTCCTCACCACCTAGAGAGCCTTTGCAAAAAAGAGATAAATACCGCCCTTACATAGTCTGGGGCATATTAATGGTGTCGGGGTTGGGCATGGCTGCAAATTTGTTCTACCTACAAGTGAGTGAAGGGCCGCTGCTGCAAAAACGGGCGCAACAGCAGCAAACATCGCGATCGCGCCCTTTTGTACCTAGACGACCAATTGTTGACCGCAACGGAGATATTCTAGCCGTTGACCGACCAGCTTATACACTCTGGGCTCACCCGAAGTTATTCAAGCAAACGAAAGGCACGATTGCAGCGAATCTAGCGCCCCTACTGGCGGGTATGGGTGGGGGGTCAACAATTACGGAAGGTGGGTTGCTGCAAAAGTTCAATAGTGCCGAAAGTGGGATTAAAATCTCCGAGGGATTAACTGAGGAAATGCGCGATCGCGTCGCTAACTTAGCGATCGAGAAGCAACCAGTCGATGGCTTAGAATTAATCCAGCAGCAACAACGCTTTTACCCCCAGCAAGAACTCGTGGCGGATGTGGTGGGCTATGTGGATAGCGATCGTCAAGGGCAAGCAGGAGTAGAATACAGCCAGCAAAACTTGCTAGAACGTACAATGCCCTCAATTCGTTACAAGCGGGCGGTTAACGGCGGTTGGATACCAGATCAAATTGCCACAGGATTTGTCCAATTCGACGACTTGCAACTACAAATAACTGTAGATACCCGCTTACAGCGAGTAGCGCGATTGGCCCTAAAGCAGCAAATGGAAAAATTCAAAGGGAAGCGCGGCGCTGTAATTGTTATGGATGTGCAGGATGGGGAGTTGTTGTCGCTGGTGTCTGAACCTTCCTATGACCCCAATCAATACTTTAAATTCAACCTAGAACGGTTTAAAAATTGGGCGCTGACTGATGTTTATGAACCAGGTTCAACTTTTAAACCGATTAATATTGCGATCGCTCTCGAAACTGGCGCAGTCAAACCGGACAGCGTTTTTAACGATGAAGGTCAGATTTTCGTAGGTGGATGGCCAATTTCCAACTACGACTACAGACAAGCCGGCCCGCGCGGTGCGGTGACTGTCACCGAGATTTTGCAGCATTCCAGCAACGTTGGCATGGTACACATCATGCAGCAAGTACAAGCCTCCACTTACTACAATGCCCTCGAACGTTTAGGACTAGGTCAAACCACAGAATCCGACTTGCCTTTTGAAGTACCCAGTCAGTTAAAAAGCCGAGAACAATTTGTCAGCTCGCGAGTGGAAGCTGCGACTACAGCCTTTGGGCAAGGTTTTTCTTTAACAGCGCTGCAATTGGTACAATTATGCGGCGCTTTAGCAAATGGGGGAAAACTCGTTACTCCTCATGTTGTACGGGGACTTTTTAGCAGAGACGGACAACCTTTTTGGGAACTCCGCAAGCCAGCACCCAGACAAGTTTTTTCAGCAGAAAAGACCAAACAAGTGTTAGCAATGATGGAAACAGTAGTGCGAGATGGAACGGGAAGGGCCGCGCAAATTCCCGGCTATCGCATTGCTGGAAAAACTGGTACTGCTCAAAAAGCTAATCCTAGTGGTGGTTATTCGGAATCTGCAAATGTTGCTAGTTTTGTGGGAATTTTGCCTGCTGAATCTCCCCGTTATGTGGTGTTTGCAGTGATTGATGAACCCCAAGGAGGAACGGGAGGCTTAGTGGCTGCACCTGTTGTCAAGTCGGTGATGGAAGCGTTGATTTCTGTTGAGAAAATTCCGCCTGCGGAAGTTAAAAAGTAAGGAGTGAAGGTATCATCAAAGGTGTGAGGATAAAGTGGAAGAGACAAATGAGGGGTCACATAACACTCAAGAGTCTGATGGAACGGAATCAGATATTGATAATATTCCTAGTGTCGAACAAGTAGGCGAAATTGCTCTCACGAAGGCTGGTAGCCGGGAATTAGGAAATCTC
>DATGYA010000163.1:0-5062 GCA_035298405.1 Kamptonema sp.
AATCTGTCGAGTAAGCCATCTAAACTGCCATCATAAACTAATTGCCCTTCATGGATTAATAAAACGCGATCGCACAAAGCAGTAATGTCTGCCATATAGTGACTTGTCAACAAGACAGTGGCTTGATATCGCTGGTTATAATCCCGCAAGAAATCCCGCACACTAAACTGAGCATTTACATCTAAACCCAGCGTTGGCTCATCTAAAAATAATACCTGCGGCCGATGCAGAAGTGCTGCCATTAACTCAGCTTTCATACGTTCGCCTAGAGAAAGCTTTCGCACTGCTTGATTTAACTTTCCTTCCAGTGATAACATCTCTGTAAGTTCCCCTACCCGCAGGCGATATTCCTTATCGGGGATGTCGTAAACAGCAGCGTTAATTTTCAGCGAATCTAGGACTGGTAAATCCCAAATCAACTGCTGTTTTTGCCCCATGATTAAGGTGATTTGTTGCAAAAACTCGGTTTCGCGGCGGAAAGGAATGCGATCGCACACCTTCACTAACCCACTCGAAGGATAAATTAATCCCGTCAACATCTTCAAAGTAGTAGTTTTTCCCGCGCCATTAGCACCTAGAAATCCCACTACCTCACCAGCTTCAATTTGAAAAGAAACATCCTGAACTGCTTTCACATTGCGATAGGTGCGGCGCAAAAAGTGCTGTAGAGTCCCCTTTATTCCCGGTTCTTTAATGGCTACCGGATAAACCTTGGTCAAGTTTTCAACTGCTATAATCGGCATTAGCTTTACTTTTTTCTACTCCCTGTAATATTACCTACTCTTGCTAGCTGTTAGCCTCTTTTTCCTCCCAAAGCTGATAAATTACTATCTCTAAAATATTCTATCCTTCTCTGGCTGTGGCAAGATGGAAAAGATAGCAAATATTAAAAAGCAAAGAACTATGGTACTCAATGTAGATCCTTCAGGTATTCCCCGTTTGGTAGGAGATAATACTCCTGAAAATATTACACTTGTGCCGGGTCAATTGGCTGGCTTAACTGAGGGAGTTTGGGCCCTGGGCGGCAACGATACTGTCAGTGGTTCGTCAGATGCAGAACTCATTTATGGCAACGACGATAGGGATAGCATTTTGGGCGGTGGTGGCAATGATTCTCTCTTTGGTGGTAAGGGAAATGATGATATTTTAGCAGAAAGTGGCGATGATATTCTTACAGGTGAAAAAAATAGAGATTTCCTAGATGGAGGCAGCGGTAATGATTTCTTACGCGGCGGCGCTGGGGTTGATTTGTTAGTTGGTGGTGAGGGTAATGATACGTTGATTGGTGACAAAGATGTAGATATTTATAAGGGCGGTGTTGGGAATGATGTATTTGTATTTAGAGCCGATCAAGCGGGAGCAAGAACGCTGGGAATTGAACTTCCAGATGCGGTAATCGTTGATTTCAATAAATCGGATGATTTGATTGGCTTGACGGGGGGAGTTTCAGCTAGAATTTTGAGTTTTGAAGAAGTTAGCTTGAGTCTCAACGATCCGAGAATTTTGTTGTTAGACCCTGGTGTTATAGAGGATGGGACTAGCTTTTTGGCTAAGGGAGGAATCTCCCAGCGCGACCTAGATCCTGATGGCAATGGCAAAGTAGAAGCTACTTATATTAGATTCGGTTTCACGAATGCTCTGTTAGGTGCAGTGTTGAATGTGACACCAGCAGATTTGACCGATCGCTTTGTAGCTGCCGATTCATTATTATAATCCGCAAATCTACGCAGATATACGCAGACTTCGATAGGATAATCTGCGTGTATGTACTTACGTATATCTGCGGTTATAATGCCTCAATGAATTTTCCTAAAAAACCTCCGAGTTGGCTAGTCGCCCTGATCTTAATTGTCGGCGTTTTATCTCTCTCTACCGCGGCAATTTTCATTCGGCTAGCAAACGCGGCTGCTTCCGATCGCACTCTTGGATTCAGCTTAGTCCTCGCCGCCTCCCGCCTCACCTTAGCCGCACTGATCCTAGTTCCCACTTGGCCGAAAATTCAATGGCAAAAACTCCAACCAGGGGCATTACTCTATGCTGGGGCGGCTGGTATTTGCCTCGCCCTCCATTTTGCCGTCTGGATTACCTCTCTTTCTTATACTTCGATCGCCGCCTCTACTGCCTTGGTGACAACAAATCCGATCTGGGTAGCAATACTTTCCGCCCTGTTATACGGAGAAAAGCCCTGTCCCAGGCGTGTCAGTGGGATCGCCTTTGCGCTTTTGGGCGCTGCGGCGATTGGTTTCGGCGATCTGAGTGCAGCGAGTGAGGGTAGTCACCCGATGTTAGGCGACTGCTTGGCGTTAATGGGCTCCTGGGCCCTCAGTTTGTATTTGCTATTGGGGCGAGAAGCCCAGCAGCGGGGGCTTGGCATTAGCGGCTATATCGCGATCGCCTACACTACCGCTGCTATTGTCCTACTACCTTTACCCCTCGCCTTCAACAGTAGCTACAGCAACTATCCCAGCAACATCTACGTCTACATTCTCCCGATCGCAATTTTCCCACAACTGATCGGGCACACCAGTCTTAACTGGGCGGTACGCTGGATTTCGCCCACTCTGGTGACGTTAGCCGCACTTTTTGAGCCCGTTGGTGCCAGTTTCTTGGCTTACTTGGTATTTCAGGAAGTGCCTACTTTACCAGTGTTAGCGGGTGCAGCGTTACTGCTGTGCGGCGTGGCGATCGCAGCTTTGGGATCGAGACAGCGCTAGATTGTGCTTACCTGAAACCATCATCGAAAGTTCTCTTGCCTAGTTGTTTTTATTCGCTCTCTATTTTCTAAATACCTAACCTTAGATAGTGAGCTCTTGCAGGCACTATTGGGTAATAATATTAAAAAAAGCAAGTGCGATCGCCGCCGCAGGCATCAGTTTTGCTATCCACACACCCTAACTCAATCAATGTACTTTTTATGGATAACTTTGACGTGAGGCAAAACAAAAAAGTTAGAAAACATTAGGGTGCTAAAGGAGAATAATTTATGCTACCAGACCAATTACAGAGAATCATCGGTTACTTTCTTGAAGAAGCCGCAGAACACCTTTATACAGTCGAACAAGGATTACTAAATCTACAAACCACTGTAGAAGATCCTGAAAGAATGCAGCAGCTAATCCGTGGTGCTCACTCGATTAAAGGAGGAGCCGCTATGCTGGGATTTAGCAGCATTCAGCGAATTGCTCACCGATTAGAGGATTATTTAAAAGTTTTGCGAGAGTGTCCTCTCAGAGTCGATCGCAGGCTAGAATCCCTTTTGCTACAAATATTTGATACTTTAGCAGCACTAATGCAGCAGGTTTCTAGAGCATTTGGATTGAATCAAGAAGTAGCTAATCAAATGATCCTGCGGGCGGAACCTATTTTTGAAGAACTCAATGCTCACCTGAGATTGCTGATTCCTACTCGCTTAACAATTAGAGCTACCAGCGACGATCGAGTTCATATTTTATCAGGTTACTGTCAGTCGCTGGCAAGGTTTTCTATGGCGATCGCTGAAAGCTTTCATTTTCTTGGAGGTTCGATTACGCGCCAAGAACAAGACCTTCTGAATCAGCGCATTGCTATTGACGTACAGCTACAACCAAGTACCCGCCTAGAAACCATTCGCTCAGCCGTAGAATTTGCAGGCGGAATCATTGGTACAGTCCAGACCCAGCAAGGTTTTGCTCTGTTTGCTGGCCCCGAATATACTATTCGTCAAGCCCCTTTAGAACGCCCCCAAACCTGCATCGGCTGCCGCTATTATTACGGTAGAAGTGACGGCGGCTATTTGCTTAATTGCACAGTACATCCGCACGGCCCAGAAGAAGAAAACTGTCGCGATCGCGAAACCGATTAACTACTTTGGTTGACTGTTAACGGTTAACGGTTAACAGTTAACTGTTGACTGTTAACTGTTAACAGTCCATTTTTCACTAAAAACTGACGCAAAAAAGCCAATTAATCGCCTAATACTTGAGGGATACACCACCGCCCAAATATTAATCGTTAGACAGATGCTTCCCAGAGCTAATAGTATATAAGTCGGAGGCATTACTACCCCAATTGCGAACCACGCAAAAACATGAAGTACCATTAGTATAGCGAAAATACTAGCAAAAGCAGCAGCCAACTGCACCTGAATTTGAGACCGTTTTATGCAAGTAAAAATAATTGTTTGCAAAGTTGCCAGCAAGTTGGCTGGCACCAGAAACGCACAAATACCGATGCAGTACGTATGTGAAAACTCGGTAACAGTATTAAGATCGAACATCAGTTAACTCATGCAACTTAGTGAATATACCTACATATTTTAACTTGATTTTCCCCAGATAGCTTATATCTATCAGCATAACTTAAGATTTTTCCCTAAGCGATCGCCTCTTGGGTCTAAGCATTTGACGCTCTAAATTTTACCATGCTGAACTATTATATATAGCAGAAGGAAGAAGGAAGAAGGAAGAAGGAAGAAGGATGAGGTAATAATAGCAAGGGTTTCGGCAATCAAGATAGTCCTAACCGTCAGGGCGGTTGCTATAATTGCTAATTGGACGAAAGTGGTTGATTAAAAAGCAGATAATAAACCGGAACTGGTATAAAGCTTTACTATAGCCGTTGTTATATGGCACGTCTAAATCATTATGTAAAAATTTCCAATTTGTAAGGTTATGGCTAGGAGCTAGGGAACAGAGAACAGGGAACAGCTTACTCCGCAAGGGAATGAACCAGAGGTAATACCAATTCTTTAAACTCTGACTACAGATAGTAACTATTCAACTTTTGGAAGAGAGTATAATATGAGAATTTATCTGTAGTCGGCATTTGGAGAATTGTATAAGAGTTGGAGTTGCCCTAAGCGCCTTGGCAATTGCGATAGTGTCTCCCTGTTTACCTACCTCCATAGATCTATGGGGAATTGCTCGTACTCATTCAGAGATTCTATACAAACTGGCAAGATTGAAAAAACAGCCAAGCGAGAAAAAAGCCTCTCAACTGAGAGGCTTTTTGGGTTTTTAAGCCAATACCAAACTTTTAACGTACAACGGCTAAGGCACCTGCTCCGGCTGAGGCTACGGCTGAG
>DATGYA010000164.1:0-2472 GCA_035298405.1 Kamptonema sp.
ATTTCTGACCTAGATGTAGTGGTACTTCCCGGCGGGTTTAGCTATGGGGATTATTTGAGGTGCGGTGCGATCGCGCGTTTTTCTCCCGTAATGAAAGCTACCGTAGAACACGCTAAACAGGGTAAACTGGTTTTGGGAATTTGCAACGGCTTTCAAGTATTAACAGAAGCGGGTTTACTGCCGGGGGCGCTAACACGGAATGCAGGGTTAAATTTTATCTGCGATCGCATTCCTCTCAAAGTCGAACGCACCAACACTCTTTGGACTTCCGCTTATAAATCGGGGCAAATTATCAACCTGCCAATTGCTCACGGCGAGGGTCGCTACTATGCAGATGCCGATACTTTAGCACAACTAGAAGATGGCGGTCAAATACTATTTCGCTACTGTACAGAAACGGGAGAAATTAGCGATACTGGCAATCCCAATGGCTCATTAAATAATATTGCAGGTATTTGCAATCGGCAAGGTAATGTATTAGGAATGATGCCTCATCCGGAAAGAGCATCAGATCCGATGTTAGGCAATACTGACGGTAGGAAATTGTTTGAAGGATTGCTGGTAGCTATTGCTGGTGCTGTTAGATAATCGCGCGCGATCGCAAAATAATGAAAAACAATGAAACAAACCCACTTATATGAAACAGATTTTTATGCTTGGACGCAAGCACAAGTCTCGCTACTTCGCAATCATCAATGGCATCACATTGACTTATTAAATTTAATTGAGGAGATTGAATCTTTGGGGAAGCAGCAACGCCAAGAACTGCGAAACCGCTTGAGTTTACTGATCGGACATTTGTTAAAATGGGAGTACCAATCGCAACGCCGCAGTCGCAGTTGGGTAGCAACAATTCGCATACAACGCCGCGATACATCACGGTTATTAAAAGAGAATCCTAGTCTGAAGTCTTATCTTGAGGAAGCGTTGTTAGAAGCTTACGAGAATGGCAGAGATTTAGCAATGGGAGAAACAGATTTGCCAGAGTCTATTTTTCCTTCAGAGTGTGCCTACAGTTTAACTGAGATTTTAGATGAGCAATTTTATCCAGGTGAAGTAAGTGAGTTGGTGAGTGATATGGGGGAATGAAAGGAGCCTGATCGATGGTACATCGTTATTACTTTCATCGCAAGATGCTATAGCAGCTTTGCTAACTCTTTGCCAGACATGGAGTTCATATCGCAATCTCCATAATTTTGTCTCGCTCATTTGTCTCGATAGATTCAATATCTACACTAAGGCAACCTTCGATTGCTTCATAGAGGTTTTGCAGCAGTTCCTCGAAGGTTTCTCCCTCAGTTGCACAACCAGGAATAGCAGGAACTTCTGCCCAAAATCCGCCTTCTTCTGCTTCGTGAATGATAATTTTGATTTTCAATTGATTCTCCTAAATTTATTATCAAAACTTACCTCTTTATTACTGTACCAGACTTTACTCCTCCAAGTCCAACTGCTTAACCTAATCTAAAGGTATATCTTAAGTAATGACAACGCCTATGCACGAACTACTAATGAGCGTTATCCTATTCTATGCCTCCCCAAAGCGTTAAATTTATACCACTTCTCTAAAAGTTTGCTACAGTTTGGGTAGGGGCGGGTTCGCGATCAAATTTGCCACCCACAAATAACATTAATAAACCCGCCCCAAGACTGTAGCATTAATTTAGAGAAGTGGTATTAGTAAAATCTCAATTAGCAGTTAATCCTTCACTCTTGAATTTTGTTTACTCAACTATTTGACTGGAACCGAAATTTAAGTTCAGAAAAAAGTTCAGTGTTTATAGGTGATGTTGCGAGCAGAGGATACTTAATACCACCCCAAATACTCCCGGTTCGAGTACGATGTAAAGCTAATAATTCAGGAATTTTAGGGGAAATAAAAACTTGTGGGGGTGCAAGTTGATCGAGTAACCGCGCCCGCTTGTATTGAGTTGATTCTGACAAAGCACAATCTAGATGTTGAGCAAGAGTTTCGGGCGTTTCTTTGGCTCGATCTAGTAATAGAATATAGTGAGGAGGATCGGCAACTGGTACTAAGCTTTTAAAACAGGTATCGTCAAGATTCAACCGTTCTAAAATATGGCGTACAAAGTTTTCTTCTAGCTTTTCACCAACTAAATCACTTGTGGTTTCATATCTTCCTAAAAACTCTAAGCAAGGAGTTTGGCGATACATATTCATCACGCGGATGCGATCGCCAATCCGATAGCGATACAACCCCCCTTTCTGTGACAAAATGATGGTATAGTCCTTTCCTATACTAAGTTCGTGTAACTTGTGTAAGGAACCTTTCTCGTCTTCAAACTCGAAAAAGACTTCATCTAAAACCGGAACATACCCGTTAGCTTCTATCAACGGAATTGTCATCGGGGCTTCAGTTGCTAGCAAACCTTTACCCTGAACTAAGACATCTGGGAATTGCGATCGCAACCCTTGAGCACCATCTGCTGAATTGGCAGCATCCCAACAGGA
>DATGYA010000165.1:0-12426 GCA_035298405.1 Kamptonema sp.
ATCGCGCCAGCGAGTCAAGCGCGAAGGCCGTAGCGCACCTTACATCCCTGTTTCCCAGCGCTCTGTTGCCAAATCAGAGCCGTTAGTAGAATTACCTCAGTACGCAACGTCTGAAGCCCCACAGGTATAAAGCATTGGGGACTATGTAAAAGGGGAAAGTTGAGTGGATACCCTGAATGCTCTCTCCCCTTTTACCTTTTCTCAATTCCCCTTCTATAAAACTCATGGCACTTAGAAAAAATTCCCTAGATTCTACTTGGTGGGGCCCGATCTATCTATACGATTTGCTGCGAGAACTGGTTTCTCGTGAGATGAAGTTGCTTTACAAGCGATCGCTTTTGGGAATTGCTTGGACGCTGATTAGTCCCCTGTTACAGTTAGCTGTTTTTGCCTTTGTTTTTAGCGTCGTCATCCCGATGAATGTCCCCCGTTATGCGTCATTTGCCTTTACTGGTTTGCTAGTTTGGAATTGGTTTTCTACTTCGTTATTTCAAGCCACAGGTTTAATTACTACGAATCGCCCTCTGATCAGATTGCCTAAGTTTCCCGCAGCTATACTACCAGTTGTGACAGTGATGACTGGTATGGTTCATTTTTTATTAGCTTTACCAATCTTGATCGTGTTTCTAGAAATTGATGGCGTACAACCTAAACCAGTGATTTTTCTGCTGCCAATCTTAATGCTGCTCCAGTTTGCTGTGACTGTAACCTATGCCTATCCTCTGGCAGCTCTGAATGTTACTTTCCGCGATACTCAGCACACTCTCGGTGTTTTATTGCAGATGCTTTTCTACCTCACACCTATTTTTTACCAGGCAGATAATATACCCCCAGAGGTGCGTCCACTTTACTATCTTAACCCGATGGTGTCGATCGTCGAAGCTTACCGCGCTGTGCTGATTCGGGGGGTACAACCAGATTGGGGAGCGCTGCTGCTGATAGCAGCAATTACTTCAGTGATTCTCCCGATTGGTCATCAAATTTTTGCCTCGGCAAGCGATCGCTTTGTGGAGGAACTTTAATGAAAAATGCTGGAATTATTGTCGAAGGTCTCGGCAAGCGCTTTAACCGCTACAGTGCAGAAAAACCTGTGACAATTATGGAGGCAGCTCTGTCGGGAATGCGGCGGATGAAGCCACAGGCTCGTTTTTGGGCGTTGCGGGATATCAGCTTTACTATCCCCCCAGGCGAAATGCTGGGGGTAATTGGTCAGAATGGAGCTGGTAAATCTACTTTACTGCTGCTGGTGGGCGGAATTGGGCGGCCTGATGAGGGCAGTGTGACGGTTAACGGCCGAATTGGGGGACTGTTGGATTTGGGCGCTGGCTTCCATACAGATTTGACGGGGCGTGAAAATGTCTTTGTGGGTGGGGTAGTAGCGGGTTTAACTCACCGGGAAGTAGCGCGGCGCTTTGATGCTATTGTTGAGTTTGCCGAGCTGGAAAAGTTTATTGACAATCCGATGCGTACTTATAGTACGGGGATGCAGATGCGGTTGGCTTTTTCTGTGGCTGTGCATACTGACCCGAAAGTGTTGTTAATTGATGAATTTTTATCTGTGGGGGATGTTGCTTTTCAGGGGAAGTGTCTCAAGCGGATTTCTGAGTTTAAAGCTGCTGGCTGCGCGATTATGCTGGTTTCTCACAATCCCGCCCAAGTTCAACAGTTGTGCGATCGGGCGCTATGGCTGCGTGAGGGTAGAATAGTAGTGTGTGGCGATCCTAAAGTTGTAGCAGGACAGTATGCTGCTGAAATGCGCTCGGAAACGGAGCGGCGGACTCCAGCTCGCCCTCCTCAAGTGACAAAGGGGGGAGCAGAACTACGAGTCAATGATAATAGATTTGGCTCAATGGAAGTGGAAATTACAGATGTGAGGCTGTTGCCTGTTTCAGAAATTCAAGGTGGCGATCCCCTTGATGTTGAAATTGAGTATGTATCTCCACAACCGATAGCTGCTCCGATTTTCACCGTCAGTATTAGTCGCCATGATGCGAAAATCTGCTTTGATGCTAATACTGAGAAAATGAAGCTGCCTATGCCCCGGATTCAAGGGAAGGGGTGTATCAAGCTTCATATTGACCGATTGGATCTGGCCGGCGGTCAGTATTTTGTTAATGTGGGGGTATATGAGCAGAACTGGACTTATGCCTATGACTTCCACTGGCAAGTCTATTCGCTGCTAGTCCGTTCGCCGCTTAATGATAAGAGTATCCTCTGGCCGCCCTGTCGCTGGGAGATTGGTGGCTTGCAGGTGCCGTTTTTGGAAGTTCATTGAATATTTAGGGTGCATTGGTGTGTTACGGGAAAGAGAAACTGGCGCTTTGTGCCGCGATCGCTTTTATCTAGTTGCTTCTGGGGTCAGAGGCTATCTTTCCTTTTTTAAGGCATAAGTCCTTAGTAGGATAGATGGTTGCGATCGCGTTAAACATAGTGCTAGCAAAAGCTAAGCCTTCGTTACCAATAGGTCAGGTTTTAGCTCTTGCAACCGATCCGTCCGGTGTAAGGATGTTGTAGTACGGAATTAACTCTGAATGCCCATATTTGGGAAGTAGGAGCGGGCTGATGTTGCGCCAACTGCGCCCCTCCGTAATCTGGGCCAACTCGCTACCCACAGTCAGGTTTTCCAGCAAATTTCACCTTTAGCCCCCCTGATGCTTATTCCCTCTGTTAGTCAGGCCATCAACCGCAACCCGATCACGGCGACACCTGAAACGCCCGTGGAAGAGGCGATCGCGCTGATGAGTAGCGCTGGTGCTAGCTATGTAATGGTAGTGGAGCAACAGCTTGATATAGCAGTCTCGGCAGCAGGACAGAGAAAAGCAGTGGGGGAAAATGGCAGGGGCGCAGCATCCTTTGGGGGCGCTACAGTTCCCCATGCAACTATCCAGGGTATCCTTACAGAGCGAGATATTATACAACTCAACTCGATTGGCGCAAGTTTAAGTGGATTTCCGCTCTCGCAAATTATGATTCGCTCTGCGATCGCGGCGCAAGAATCCCAAATTCCTGACATTTTCACACTGTTTGCTCTGCTCCGCAAACATCAAATCAGCCATTTACCGATTGTGAGCGATGCGGATGAACTTGTGGGGATGATTACTCCCCAAAGCTTTCTAGAAAGGGGATGGGGGCATGGGGACTGGAAATGGCAGGATGGGGAAAATACCGAAGATCGGGAAGATCGGAAAGATTTATTCTCCCCCTCCTCTCCCTCCCACCATCTTCCCTCCCCGCCACTGCTACTGCCGGCTAATTTAATCAAACTCAGTCAAATCCCCCAAATTCACCAGTCTAGAATTGTTCACGCGCCAGCGGCTTCTTCTGTGCGCTACCTGGCACAACTGATGTTTAAACATAATGCTAGTTATGTGCTGATTACTGAGGGGGGAAGTCAAAGCCTGGAACCGGAAAGCAATGGCAAAGGGGGTGAGAGCTCGAAAAAACACACTGGTAAACTGCTAGGGGTGGTTAGTGCTCGCGATATCGTGCAGTTGCAAGCATTAGGGTTGGATTTGAGCCGAACTAAAGCTACTACAATATGCAGTGGCCCTCCGCCTCTGGTGCGATCGCGCGATACCCTGGAATCGGCATTGATTCTGCTGCAAAGAGCTTACCACCAATTGCCTTTAGTGGTGGTTAATGACACGGGGCATCCGATTGGTATTGTCAATCCTAAAACTATTCTTCTGCAAGCTCTGGATTCGCGATCGCTACATTCTGGTTTGGTAGGGTTGCAGCGCCAAATAGAATCTTCAAGCTCTCAACTCCACAAAGCAGAGATTGAGGTACACCGCCTTAAAGCCGATCGCCAACAAATTGAAGAGGCTTTTAAAGATAGTTCCGAACGCGCAAATCTTGCCATCCGAGCTAACAGCGATGGGATTTGGGATTGGAATATCCAAACTGGGGAAGTTTTTTACTCGGTGCGCTGGAAGGAGATGTTAGGGTGCGATCGCCACGAAATTTCTAACACAATTGAAGAATGGTTGAAGCGCGTTCACCCAGATGATATTAACTTTGTCAGAGCAACTTTAGAAGACCACTTAGGGAAAAAAACGCCTCAGTTTGCTACAGAATATCGAATGCTTTGCAAAGACGGAAGTATTGTTTGGGTACTCGCTCGCGGTCAAGCTTTGCGGAATCCCGCTGGGGTACCGCAGCGGATGGTGGGAACTCATACAGATATTACCCAGAGTAAGCAATTGGAGGCAAAACTTAAGGAGAATGAGGCGCAGTACGCTTTCATCATCTCTGGCCTCAAGGAAACAGCAATTTTCCAAATGGATACGACTGGTGTTTGGAAATTTTTGAATCCAGCCTGGACTGAGATTACAGGTTTTGCAGTTTCTGAGTGTTTGGGTACTAATTTTTTAGATTGGATTCATCCAGAAAATCAAGCTGAATCTAAAAATTTGTTTGAGTCTCTGATTAAGCTTCAGTCAGAAACTTTTCGTCGCGAAGTGCGCTTCAAAAAATTAGAGGTGGATGGAGAATTGGCAGTTGCTAATTTCCAATATAGGGAAAATAATTTTATTACGGTTGAAATGTTTGCCCAGGTAATGCTGGATAATAGCGGCGAAATTGCGGGAGTTTTTGGAACATTACGGGATATCTCAAACCGACTTGAAGCTGTTGAGGAACTCCGGGAAAGTGAGGAGGCAATTCGAGCACTGTATGAGGTGACTTTAGGGATAAATGGCAATTTTGAGGAGCGGATTGCTCGCCTGTTGGCGATGGGGTGCGAGCGATTCAGAATGGATATTGGACTTTTAGGACGAGTGGCTGGCGATCGCTATGAAGTCATAGCTGCTTATTTGCCAGAGGATTTCCCCTTTGGATTTGCTAAAGGAGATGGTTTTGCTTTAGGCAGGACTTTTGAGCGTGAGGTAGTGCGATCGCCAGAACCCGTTTCTATAGAATCCGCTGGCACTTCTCAGTGGCGACACCACCCCGCCTATACAGTTCGCCGACTCGAAGCTTTTATCGGTGCTCGCGTCATGGTTCAAGGTCGAGTTTACGGCACTCTCAGTTTTACTTCTCCCGCTGGTAGATCGCCTTTCAAACCAGTAGAATTAGAAATTCTCAAGTTAATGGCTATTTATATTGGCACCGAAATTGCCCGGGAAGAACGAGAACAAACATTAATCGGGCAATATCAGCGGGTTTTGTTGCTCAAGCAAATTACTCAAAAAGTTCGTTCTAAATTAGATACTCAAGAAATTTTCCAGACAACAGCCACACAAATTGGTCGCGTATTTGGAGTGAACCGCTGTACAATTCACAGCTACATTATAGAACCATATCCACACCTTCCTTGCGTAGCTGAATACCTGGAACCTGGCTATGAATCTACTTTAGATTTAGAACTTTCTGTAACTTATAATCCTTATACAGAACAGCTATTAGCTGAAGATACAGCCTTAGCTTCTCCTGATGTTTTTGCCGATCCGCTGTTAGAATCCTCAGCTCCTATGTGCCGTCGGATTGGACTGAAATCGATGCTATCAGTTCGCACTTCTTATCAAGGAGAACCTAATGGAATTATTACTCTGCACCAGTGCGACGTGACGCGCCAGTGGACAACTGATGAAATTGAACTATTAGAAGATGTCGCCGCTCAAGTTGGAATTACTCTCGCTCAGGCACATCTTTTAGAGACGGAAGTTAAAAGGCAACAACAGTTAGCAGAGCAAAATGAAGCTTTGGAGCAGGCGCGACAGGCAGCGGAAGTTGCTAATCGAGCTAAAAGTGAATTTTTAGCTACTATGAGTCACGAAATCCGTACTCCTATGAATGCGGTAATCGGCATGACTGGCTTGCTTTTAGATATGGATTTAACTCCAGAACAGCGAGATTTTGTCGAGACAATTCGCACCAGCGGCGATGCTTTGCTGACTATTATTAATGACATCCTCGACTTTTCTAAGATTGAGTCGGGGAAAATGGATTTAGAACAACATCCCTTTGAGCTGCGGACTTGTATTGAAGAATCTCTGGATTTGCTGGCTCCCAGAGCTTCGGAAAAAGGTTTAGAGTTGGCTTATTTGATCGACTCTTCTGTACCATCTAAGATTTTAGGAGATGTGACGAGATTACGCCAAATTTTGGTAAATCTGCTGGGAAATGCCGTGAAATTTACGGAATCGGGAGAGATTGTGGTATCAGTTACGGCGCGGAAGATTGCAGAGCGCAATAGCAATGACGAAGAAATATATAAATTGCCATCATTATCTAATTATCCACTACCTGTTCCCTACGAAATCCAAATCGCTGTTAAAGATACCGGAATCGGGATTCCTACTGATAGGATGGATCGTCTATTTAAAGCTTTTTCTCAAGTTGATGCTTCGACGACGCGACAATATGGAGGAACGGGTTTGGGTCTGGCGATTAGCCAGCGTTTGAGCGAGATGATGGGCGGGAAAATGTGGGTGGTTAGTAAGGCTGCGCCTGTGGTGGGAAATTCTCATTCTCCGCCTTCTGGAGCGCGGCAAAGTACAGCGGGGAGTGCTCCACCGCACTTTGTGGAGACGCAAATATTGGAGTCTGGTTCGATTTTTTATTTTACAGTTACTGCCCAAGCTGTTGAGGCTCGTTCTGCGGAGGAACCGCCAGAATTTATTAAGGGCAAGCGGTTGTTAATTGTAGAAAATCATGCTACTAATCGGCAAGTTTTGATTAAGTTAGCTCAGTCTTGGGGCATGATACCGCTTGCTGCGGCATCGGGGACAGAAGCGTTGGAATTGTTGCAAAAAAATCCCGCAGTTGATTTGGCGATTTTGGCGATGAATCTGGCAGATATGGATGGGGTAGTTCTGGCTCAGAAAATTCGCAAGTTTGAGTTTAGTTCTTCTCCTTTTGTTAATGGTTCGGAACCGATTAGGAATGAGCCGGAGCGCCAGTTACCGATGGTGATCTTTACTTATTTAGGTAAGGCTGAAGTATGGAAAAAACTTGAAAATGCAGAAATTAATTTTGCCGGGTTCTTAACTAAGCCGCTGAAACAGTCTCAATTTTATAATGTATTGCTACAAATTTTTGGGGATGGGGGAGTTAGAAATAAAAAGGCGGGAAATTTAGAAACTACCACTTTGAATTCAGGATTAAAGTCTTTCCCAAATGGGAAGGAACAACTCCCCACAAATCAGTCGGATCAGGCAGTTCCAGCGTTGAGTAATATAGCAGCGCCTAATATTTCTAGGGCCGATTTGTACACTCCTGCTGAGATCAGGATTTTGCTAGCAGAAGATAATTTAGTAAATCAAAAAGTGGCGACGCATTTGTTGGAAAGGATTGGATATCGAGCAGATATTGCGGGTAATGGAGTGGAGGTTTTAGAGGCTTTAAGGAGACAATCTTATGATGTAGTGCTGATGGATGTACAGATGCCTAAGATGGATGGGTTGGAAGCAACGCGCCGTATTTGTCAGGAATGGCCGGCATCAGTAAGACCTAGAATTATTGCGATGACGGCTAATGCGATGCAGGGCGATCGCGAAAAGTGTTTGGCGGCGGGTATGGATGATTATATTACTAAGCCTGTCCGTCGAGAAGAGTTGGCTAATGCTCTGAGTAAATGTAAACCTATTTTGAAGCAGGGAGATAATGTTTCACCGTTGCCGCATCGAGAGTTTTTGGCCAAAAAAGCTGACAAGTCGGTTGTTTCCTCGTCTTTATTGCTGCCAACTGTAAAAACTGTAAAAAATCCGCCGATTGATATTCAAGTATTGCAAAGTCTTCGGGAACTTGATGATGACGAAGACCCGGAATTTGTGACAGATTTGATTAAGATTTTTATGACGGATGCACCGCTACATTTAGATAATATTAAGGTGGCGATCGCGGCTGGTGATGCTGATAATTTGAAGGTGGCATCTCATACTCTTAAGTCAAGTAGCGCTAATTTGGGAGCGATGCAGTTGTCAGAATTGTGTAAGGAATTGGAATATATGGCTCGCGCTGTCAGCGAAGCAGGGAGAGAACAAGCTTTTGATTTAGGAATTGCTCACGATTGGCTGTTGCAAGTGGAGGCTGAGTGGCAAAGGGTGAGGACAGCACTTGAGCAGGAAATTACAGCGTTTCCACCAATGAAATCGGAATTATTTAATTAATTTTATTTAATTAATTAAAGTGTTAACTATTAACTTCTATAGTCTAACTCTCACCAAGATAAGCTTTACGAACAGTCTCATTAGACTGTAAATCTTTAGCCGTACCTTCAACTACAACTTGACCTGTTTGAATCACATAACCTCGATGAGCTATACTTAAAGCCATACGAGCGTTTTGTTCTACCAGTAAAATTGTTGTTCCTTGGGAATTAATATCGCGAATAATTGCAAAAATTTGGCTCACTAACATGGGGGCTAAACCCATACTTGGTTCGTCTAATAGTAGCAATCGAGGACGCGACATCATCGCCCGCCCAATCGCTAACATTTGTTGTTCGCCACCGCTAAGCGTGCCGCCTTTTTGACTAATTCGCTCTCTCAATCTAGGAAACAAATTTAACACTAATTCTGTATCTGATTTAATCCCAAGAGTATCATTGCGGAGATAAGCACCCATTTCTAAATTTTCTTGTACTGTCATCCGAGGAAAAATCAGCCGCCCTTCTGGACTTTGAGAAATTCCCAAGCGTACAATTGCCTCTGTAGACATCAATCCCAGAGGTTTTCCTTCAAATAATATGTCACCTTGCCTGGGGCGAATTAAACCTTGAATCGTGCGGAGGGTAGTAGTTTTTCCCGCTCCATTACTACCAATTAAAGTAACAACTTGACCCTGCTCAACTTTTAATGATACTCCTTTGAGAGCATGAATATTGCCATAATAAGTGTGAATGTCCTTGATTTCAAGCATAATCTTCTTCTTCTTTTCCTAAATAAGCTTCAATTACGCGGGGATTAGCTCGAACTTCCGCAGGTGTTCCCTCAGCAATTTTAACACCGTATTCCATAACGCTGACGCGATCGCTAATTCCCATTACCACTTTCATGTCATGTTCAATTAACAGAATTGTCAAATCCAATTCATCCCGAATCCGATAAATAAAGCGGGTTAAATCAGCCGTTTCATTCGGATTCATGCCCGCAGTTGGCTCGTCCAAAAGTAGCACTTTTGGCTCAGAAGCTAAGGCCCTAGCAATTTCTAATCTGCGCTGATCTCCGTAAGACAAATTTTTCGCCATCTCCGAGGATTTGGAAATACCTAAACCCACAAAATCAATCAGTGAAAGTGCTTTTTCCCTGGCTCGCGATTCTTCTCGCTCTACTGCGGCAGTGCGGAGTATCGCTCCTAATAAACCAGTTTTGAGTCGGCTATGTCTGCCTACTAAAACATTTTCTAACACAGTCATATTATTGAACAGGCGGATATTCTGAAATGTCCGGGCAATTCCCAAACTTGTAAGCTTGTCAGGCGGTGAACCAGTAATATCCTGATTTTCTATCCGCAACTGACCGGAAGTAGGAACATAGATGCCTGTGAGCATATTAAAAAATGTGGTTTTTCCTGCTCCGTTGGGCCCAATTAGACTAGCGATCGCGCCTTTTTCCAAAGTAAAACTAACCTGGTTAACCGCAGTTAAACCGCCAAATCGCATCGTAAGTTGCTGTGCTTCCAATATTGGCATTTATTGACTCCTTGCATCGGCTAGCGATTCATTACTTGCCTTGTTATCTGAGTGCAGTTCAGCTTGGTGTATTTTATCAGGAATTAGTCCTTCGGGGCGTACAATCATCATTACCACTAGAGTTAAACCAAAAAGAAATAGGCGCAATTGTATAGGGTCTAAACTCGTTGCCAGAAAGTCTCGCAGTGCGGGATTAGCGATATTTGGCAATACAGAAGTATTCAGCAAACCTTTAAGGACTTGTGCGAGTTGTGGGAGATAAAGTCGGTCTGCTGACATGATAATAATACTACCCAAAATTACCCCGCTCATATTCCCTAATCCTCCTAAAATTACCATACACAAAATAATAACTGACACGGAAAAATCAAATACACTTGGAAATATTGCACTGATGTAAGCCGCGTAAAAAGCACCAGCAAATCCCGAAAAAGTAGCCCCCATTGCAAAAGCTGATAGCTTAGTTTTAACGAGGTTAATGCCCATTGCACTAGCGGCTAGCTCATCTTCTCGCATAGCAGCCCACGCTCTCCCCAAGCGAGAGTTTCGGAGTCGTGAAATCATAAAGTAAGAGAAGACAACTAAGCCTAAAATTAGGTAATACCAGGGGTAATAGTTGCCAGCACTAAAATCGCCGACGATGGGGAGAGATGGGCGACCAATAGGATTAATGCCAGCTTCGCCGCCTGTGAGATTAATTGGCTGTTGACATCCCAGAAAACAAATTGCGAGTTCTGGTTTACCCAAGATGGAAGCTAATAGTTTAGATATAGGTTCATCTATTCGCACGGATGTTAAATTTCTAAAGACAACGGGTATAATTTCTCCAAATCCTAGAGTGACAATTGCTAGATAGTCGCCTCTCAATCGTAATGTCGGAGCACCTAAAACTACGCCCGCGATCGCAGCTACAAAAGCTGCAATTGGCAGTACCAGCCAGAAGTTCCAAAATAACCCAAGTTGCGGCGAAGATAGCAAGCCTGTAGTATAAGCACCAATTGCAAAAAAAGCAGCATATCCTAAGTCTAGTAAACCAGCATAACCTACAGGAATATTCAGACCAAGAGCAAGGATTATGAAAATTTGAATCTGTACAACTGTCGCTATCCACTGGGTTTTTGCTGTCGC
Organism: Kamptonema sp.; assembly: GCA_035298405.1. Classification (GTDB taxonomy): domain Bacteria; phylum Cyanobacteriota; class Cyanobacteriia; order Cyanobacteriales; family Microcoleaceae; genus Kamptonema. The sequence continues at coordinate 10,763 of DATGYA010000165.1, forward strand.
ATCTACAAAGGGAAATGATATGAGGATGAAAGCCAGTGTGATTAGGATAGCTAATCGTTTGCGATCGCCTGGGATTCCTTGTAAGCCTCCCATGATGCCGCTGGATAGAGTTGCGATCGCGAAACTACAAACACCATAGAGTATTGTAGTCGCGAAGGGTACAGGAAATTGACCAGAGAGGGGTCTGAGTAAAATTCCTTCTATGATACTCGCGATCGCCAACCAAATTCCTAATATTAATCCAGCCTGAATACCCAATCTTACGCCGATTCTTGGGCTATAAATTTTCTCATTTTGACAGCGCATAAAGCCCACACCAGCACCCAACAGCCAACCTATAACCGAACCACTCCACCCCCCAAATATTAGGACGGTTAAAGCCGCTATCGTTCCCACAATAGCACTAGATTTAATTTCTTTGATTATTTTTTCTTTCATAATTTTTAATTGTTAGTTGTAGTTTTTAGTTAATCGTTAACGGTTAACTGTTAACTGTTAACCGTTAACCGTTAACTATCATACCTTTTCCTGAACATTCTCCCCTAGCAAACCTCCTGGTCGAAATGCCAAAATAATCACCAAAACTGCAAATACCCAGGCATTAGTCCAGCGACTAGACAAATACTGATCGCTCACAGATGATAGAACACCAATCAAAACTCCCCCCAACATCGCGCCAATAATATTCCCAATACCCCCTAAAACCGCTGCGGTAAAAGCTCTTAATCCCGCTGTAAAACCCATTGTAAAAACAATGGTGTTATTGTACAAACCCACCAGCAGACCAGCAGAACCAGCCAATCCACCCCCAATCAAAAAAGTCAGAGCAATAATATGATCCACATTAATTCCCATAATTTTAGCAGCCTCGCGGTTTTGAGCAGTCGCACGCATCGCCTTTCCCCAGCGAGTGTACTGCACAAATAAATGTAGCGAAACCATCAATACTACTGCAACTACTAACACAATTAAATCTTTAGTTGTGAAAACAATACTGCTATTAATTCCCATCGCTTTGAGCAAATCAATTCTCGGCAATAGATCGGGAAAGCTTTTAGGTGCGGCCGAATTTGTTCCCATAACGGGAATAAAAGCTCTCAAACCTCCCCAAAACAGTCCCATATTTTGAAAAATAAAAGACATTCCAATGGCTGAAATTAACGGTGCTAAACGGGGCGCATTTCGTAATGGTCGATAAGCGTAACGCTCAGTAATAATATTCATGCCAGCACAAAAACCCGTGCTGACGATTAAAGCCAGTAACATTGCGGGAATAGCAACTCCTAGCGGTGCACCATCCTGAATGCCTAAACTACCCATCACTGTTAAAGCAGCAAAACCGCCCAACATATATAAGTCTCCATGAGCAAAATTGATCAGCTCAATAATGCCATAAACCATCGTATAACCCAGGGCAATAATAGCGAGCAGAGCACCATTAACGAGACCAACTAGCAGTTGTTGAATTAAAACTTGAGGACTGCGAACTATTTCTACAACAATCCGGGGTAAATCCAATCCGGCAATCGGCCCTAACAGCAAAATTATGTAAGCTACACCCAGATATAGAAGAATGCTCTGCCACTTTTTCATTATTTTTTATAATTGTTAGTTGTTAGTTGTTAGTTGTTAGTTGTTAGTTGTTAGTTGTTAGTTGTTAGTTG
>DATGYA010000166.1:0-7830 GCA_035298405.1 Kamptonema sp.
AAAGCTTTCAATCCTTCAAAATACTTTTGTTCTAAAGGCATCCGCCAGAATTTTTCTCCCGAAAGTTCAGAGGCAGTAGCAAACTGAGCAGCAACGCTGTCATCGGGAGTCCATAAACCAGCAATGTCATCGCCTAAAGCAATCACACAAGCACCAGTTAAAGTTGCAAGATCGACGATCGCATCTAATCCCAACTTATCAGCAAATACTAAAGCGTCTGCCAAAGTCAAACGCCCTTCAGCATCGGTATTGTTGACTTCAATTGTCTTGCCATTTGAAGCTGTCAAGATATCTCCAGGGTGCATGGCTTTGCCGCTGATCATGTTTTCAGTGACAGCGCTGATGAAGTGTACTTCGACATCTGGCTTTAAATGTCCGATCGCTTTTGCCGCACCTAAAGTAGCCGCAGCACCGCCCATGTCTACTTTCATCATCTCAATACCGCCAGCAGCTTTAATATTCAAGCCACCAGAATCGAAGGTCAATCCTTTACCAATAATGCCTAATTTCCGGCGAGGAGTTCCTTCTGGTTTGTAAATCATGTGAATGAATTTAGGCGGCAAGTCGGAGCCTTGGGCTACTGCTAAAAATGCGCCCATGCCTAATTTTTCGCAGTCTTCTCGCTCTAATATTTCTAAGGCTAAGCCGCATTCTGAGGCAAGAGATTGGGCAGTTTCGGCCATTTCGATCGATGTGACGGTATTAGCAGGTGCGGCTACTAATTCCCGTGCTAGAATTACTCCGGCACAGATTTTATGAGCAGTGGCGATCGCAGCTTCAGTGCCGCCTAAACCTAGAAAGTCTACTTGTTCGACAATCGGCTTTTTGTCGTCGGGTTCTGACTTGAATCGGTTATCTTGATAGAGAGCGAGTTCTATGCCTTCTGCGATCGCCTGTGCTGTAGTTTCTGGTGCATCCCGCCATAGGGGAAAGCTAATTCCCAAGGTTTTGCATTTTTCCTTTTTGGCTAATCTAGCGCTGGTGGCTGCTGCGCGGCGCAAGGTTTCCAATTTGAACTCGTCTGGTTTGCCTAAACCTATTAGGATGATTTTGCGGATGTGGCTGCCGCTACCAACACGCGCGAGGGCACTGCTACCAGTTTTGCCTTTAAATTCGGCTTCGTCAATCAGCTCTTTTAATGTGCCTGCTAGCTTTTCGTTGAGTTGTACGAGCTCGTCGTTTAACTCTACGTTATCCTCAAATAAACCTATAGCTAGGGCATCTCCCGCCCATTCCAAGCGGGATGTGTCGGTGGGTTTGAATTCCATGTTCTGATTTTAGTTTTAGATTTTTAGATTTTAGATTGTACTTGGTAGTTGGTGGTTTGTCGTTTATTGTTATTGCTTAATTCTGTATGCTAAAGCGACGCAAAACCCGTATTCCTCTGTTGATAGGTGTTTCAGTTTGTGCTCTGGCGATTGGAACTTTTGTGCCAGTGGCGAAGTGGATGAATTTTGGCTCGTCTCAGAAGCCGGTGCAAACACAGGAGACTGCTAGTGCTGAGGCGGAAGTTAGGATGTTGGCGGCATTACCAGCGGCAGCGCGATCGCAGCAGTTGGAAGCGATCGCGCAACAGCAGCAATCTTTGGCCCGCAGCCGCGCCCGCTATCTGTTAGCTAAGGATTTGACGGAACAAGGTCAGGCTGCTAAGGCGATCGCTTTGTTGGATGGATTAGAGCGAGATTATCCGGTTTTAGCTGCCCACATTATATTGCTGCGAGCACAAGCTTATCAGTTGGCGGGTGATGAGGGTAAAGCCGATGGCGCTTGGCAGGATTTACTGAGGGGATATGCAAGCGAACCGGTGGCTGCGGAAGCTTTATATACTTTGGGGAAGGAGAAGCCGGAATATTGGGATCGGGCGATCGCGCAATTCCCGTCTCACCCCCGCACTATGGATATTGCGCGATCGCGGCTTCAGGCAAATCCAAATCAGCCGGAGTTGCTATTACTAATCGCTAAACACGGTTTGTACCTAAAAGATTACGGTTCCATAGTGGAAAATTTGGTGCAGAAATATGCTGCTTTCTTGAAACCAGAAGATTGGGAAGCAGTCGCGTTTGGCTACTGGGAAAAACAGGATTATGGCAAAGCTGCGATCGCCTACGCTAAAGCGCCCCGCACACCCAGAAATCTTTACCGCAAAGCACGAGGTTTGTGGTTAGCTGGGAAAATTCCAGAGTCGAGAATTGCTTATCAACAACTAATAACTCAGTTTCCAGAAGGAGGCGATGACACAGGTTTAGGATTAATCCGCTTGTCGCGAATTTCCGAACCCAAAGAAGCTTTAATTTACCTCGATCGCGCGATTAGCAACTTTCCTAACCATGCACCCGAAGCGCTGTTAGATAAATCCAAAATTCTTGACAAACAAGGAAGCGAAAAATCTGCATCTCAAACTCGACAACTATTGCTGCAAAAATACAGCAATTCTGAGGCCGCCGCCCAATTACGTTGGACTATCGCCCAACAAGCTGCGAAGGCGGGAGATTTAAAAATCGCTTGGCAACAGGCGAGGGATATAACTAATAATAACCCCGACAGCGAATTAGCACCAGAGGCTGCCTTTTGGGTAGGGAAATGGGCGCAGCAAATCGGGCGACAGGAGGATGCACAGAAAGCATTTGAGTATGCGATCGCTCGCTATCCAGAATCTTATTTTGCCTGGCGATCGGCCGTATTTCTTGGTTGGCCTGTAGGAGATTTTACCACAGTACGCAGCTTATCTCCCAATGTAGTACCCCAAAATCAACGACCAGAACCACCAGCGGGTTCTGAAGCATTGAAAGAACTCTATCAATTAGGTCAAGATCGTTCAGCTTGGACGCTATGGCAAGTTGAGTTTAAAAATGCCATGAAACCCTCAGTACCAGAACAGTTTACTGACGGTTTAATGCGAATAGGAATAGGTGATAATTTAGACGGATTATGGATGATTTCGAGTTTAAGAAAGCGAGATGAACCAGGGGAAAAAGCGCAATATTTATCTCTCAGACAGCAACCTGCTTACTGGCAAGCACTATATCCCTTTCCCTACTTAGAAACAATTGTCAAGTGGTCGGGAGAACGGCGGCTAAACCCAGTTTTAGTTACAGCATTAATTCGGCAAGAATCGCGATTTATGCCATCTATAAAATCCGCCGTTGGTGCAACTGGTTTAATGCAGGTAATGCCTGAGACTGGCGCTTGGATTGCCAAGCAAATTCAACTAAAAAACTATTCTTTAGAGAATGTAGACGACAACATTAAACTTGGCACTTGGTATCTCGATCACACCCACGACGAGTACAAGAATAATTCAATGTTAGCAGTAGCCAGTTACAATGCTGGCCCTGGTGCAGTCGGAGATTGGTTACAGAGATTTGGCTTCAGCGATCCAGATGTTTTTGTGAATAAAATCCCCTACGATGAAACTCAGGGATATGTAAAGTCTGTGTTTGAGAATTACTGGAATTATTTAAGGATTTACAATCCTGAAATAAATCAGTTGATAGCACAGCATAATGCAGCGAAGCAACAACCAACTAAACCTTAATCCCGCCCTGGGTTTTAAGTAGTCGGACATAATTAAACGTAGGGTGGGCGCTCGCCGCCACAACTCTGTAACTCATAGCTAGAGATGGTTTCGGCGAGCGCCCACCTTACAATTATGCTTGTATAAAAAAGCATGAAATTTGGGCAAGATGCGCGATCGCAAGCGAGTTTTTACCACATTTGAATTAGTCCTCTTAAGAGGACTTAAGCTTTGAGACAGGGGTTTTAACCCCTGTCGGACTCAATGTTTACGTTAAGCTACAATAGCAATAAATACAGAGGTTAATCTATGACTTACAACTCACCAGAAGAATACATCGAAGCCATGCGAACTATTTTAAATAGTGGCGATTTCGCGGGAGCACAGCAGCTATCCTTTAAAGCAGTTGAACATTACCCCGATCATGCCGAAATTAAAAAGATCGCTCGCATTTTAGCACCATCATTAGTTAGAGTCATTAAAGAGCCGACCGATCCTAAAATCTGGCTCAATCAAGAGTGGATTAAGCAGAACCGGATGCAGTATCGGGGAAACTGGGTGGCACTTAAGGATGGTAAACTTTTGGCAATCGGAAAAAATGTTGATGAATTAGCGGAGCAAGTAGGTGATATAAAGGAACAACGTATATTTGTGACAGCGATTTATTAATGGTACTGTTTTTTCCAAACGGGGATACTTTTGCCACTGGTGCTAGTCCTTACGAGTATCGTCCCGCCACTGAAAGCGAAACTACAAATCGGATCGTTTTATCAGTAGAAATTGAAGGAAGGCTTACTGAGGCTGTGGTCGATACGGGTGCGCCTTACGTAATATGGTCGCCGCGACTTGCTAGACTTGCAGGTTTCACTCCTGCTGATACTTTTGAAAGGACAATAATGCTAGTTAGAGGTATGCGTTTAGAAGGGGGTTTTATTCGGGTAACTATTAAGTTACTTGGAAAAGAAGGTGACAGTTTATATGTAGATGCTACTGCTTTCATGCCTGATATTGAGGAATACTGGGGCAATTTTCCTTCTTTCTTAGGTTTAACTGGATTTTTAGAAAGAATCCGATTTGTGGCCGATCCAAATACGGATACTTTTTACTTCGGCCCGCTATGAAGTGCGATCGCCTTAGCCAGCCGCAGGCATCGCGCCTTATTTACATCCCAAAGAATCGCGAGTAGCAATCCCTGTTTTAGAATTAACACCTACGGCAGTTTTACACAATTCTTTGACTTGAAAACCATCAAGAATTGCGTCTGTGAAATCCGCACCAGTGATATCAACACCATCAAATATTGACCTTAGTAAAATCGCTTCTACTAACACGGCATCACTGAGATCGGCATTAGTAAATCTTACCTGATCTGCCATTGCATTAGTTAAATCTGCACCGTGTAAATTTGCTTTCACCATCACAGAAGCACTCATAATTGCGCCTCGTAAATCGGCATTACTAAAATTACTCAACTCCATATTGGCATTGGAAAATTCGGCGGTTCGCAAATTTTGACCTGAAAAGTCACGGTGCGTCAGTTCGGCATTGCTATAAGATAATGGAGGTGGATAATATTTAGATTGAGCTTGTGCTGGTAGTGCCAAACTAAAGATGAAGAGTGCGACTAGAAATGCAACCAGTTGCCTAAAAATTATCAGTGCGATGTCCTTGTAAGTAGAGATTTGGGTAGTGTATACCGAACTGGGCTTAAGGGCAAAAAGGGGTAAAATCATAAATAGTAATGGTAAATTTCTAAAAGGCTATGCTAAATTTTGCTTTAACTTGGCTAGTTGCAGCGGTTTCGCTGGTGATTACTGCCAATGTCGTACCAGGGATTACGGTTAGTAGTTTTCCTGCTGCTATGGTGGCTGCGGTTTTGGTTGGGTTTGTGAATGCGATCGCCAGACCAATTATCACACTTCTGACGTTGCCTCTGACAATTCTTTCCCTGGGTTTGTTTTTGCTGGTTGTGAATGCGATATCGCTGTCGCTGGCGGGATGGCTAGCGGGAGTGTTTGACATCGGCTTTAAGGTTGGCGGTTTCTGGCCTGCCTTTTTCGGTGCGATCGTTTTATCTTTTGTATCAGGATTGATCGGTCGTTTTGTCAACTTAGATCGCAGTGCGATCGAGTAGATTCTACTAATTATAGATTCTACTAATTAAAGCCAAGGTAGCCGCGCGGCGTAATCATCCAATCTGCGTGGCTGCGAGTGCTTTGATTGCCAATGATAATGACTGTTAACATATCCACTGGCAAATCGAGCAATTTGTCAAGGGTAGTGAGGGTAATTTGTTCGTCCTCTCGATAAACTGAACGCGCGATCGCGACGGGAGTATTACCATCGCGGTGTTGTCGGAAAATTGCTTGAGCTTGAGCTAGCTGTTGAATGCGAGTTTGCGATCGCGGATTATATAAAGCTACCACAAAATCCGCGATCGCCGCCGCATTCAGCCGCTTTTCTATGACTTCCCAGGGTGTCAGTAAATCGCTTAAACTAATAGCGCAGAAATCGTGCATTAAAGGCGCACCAACTCGACTAGCTGCTGCTTGTAAAGCCGTAATTCCCGGAAATACTTGGACTGCTGGTGTTTTGCCATCCCAACCCTGCGATCGCAATTCCTCCAAAACTAATCCCGCCATCCCATAAATACCGCAGTCTCCCGATGAAATAACCGCAACAGTTAAACCCCAATTTGCCAAAGAAATTGCTCTTTCTGCACGTTGGCGTTCTTGGGTAATAGGACTCGATTCTACAATTTGTCCCGGACGCAATAAGGAGGAGATCAACTCCATATATAAAGTGTAACCGATAACCACATCAGCTAGCGCGATCGCACTTTGAGCGGCTGGAGTCATTTGGCTTAATTGTCCTGGCCCAGTGCCAATTAGTAACAGTTTACCAGTGCGACCAGTATATTCTTTTTCTGCTAGCGCGATCGCAACTGTCACTGCACCAGGTTGGTCTTCTAATCTAAAGATTTGCTTAGATACTAACAACGATCCAGGCGAGATATTTGTACCACAAGCTGCTACTAATGCTGCCGATTCCGCGACGCTAGGAGTTCCGACTTCTGCGGCAACAATATTTGAAGGATTGGGAACGGGAATTGAGCGTAAAATCTCAGCAGAGAAAGTTTTTAACGGCCAATTTTGTCTTTGACAAAGTTCAATTAATCCGATTTCATCTGATTTAATATCAATCGTAGCAATACCCGCGATCGCGCCTACTGCTAAATGATAATTACGACATACTTGGCTAATAGCAAGTTCTATCAATTCTTGAGAAGTTCCTCGTTCGCAACCTATGCCTACCCATAATACTTTCGGATGCCATTGAACTTTTGGCAATTCTGAATCAGGCGAGAATCGCCTCTGCGTAAAACTAATCCAAATTCTAGCTTTTGTAATTGGCGATTTCTCAATAGATAAATCTTCTTTATTTCCGTCTTCTTTAACATCTAATCCTAAATAAAATGGATGTCCTTCTGGTAAGTTTTCTTGCCACAAAGTAGAACCAACTTCTTGAATCACCTCAACATTTTCGCCCCTAGAAATAGCCGCCGCCACCCCAGTCCAATTGCCATCTCCGCGACTCCAACCAAAGGGAATTCCCAACATATCCACAGCAGGCAATCCCAATCCTACTGATGAACCAGTTAAAACAGCAGTAGCATTTAATTCAAGTGCGATCGCCCTTGCCAATTGGTCAGCACCACCTTGATGACCGCTGCACAAACTAATTACAAACTTACCCGCTTCATCAATTACAATTATAGCAGGATCGCAGGATTTATGTTCAAGCAAAGGAGCTATCGAGCGTACAACGGCCCCTGTTGCCAAACAGAAAATAAATGCACGATGACTTTGCCAAATAGTTCCTAGATGTTCTTTAAGAGAACCGCTATAAACTTGGGTTCCTTTAATTCCAGTTAAGGATTCCGGCAACCAGAGAGATGCACCAACTGACTGACAGAATGGTTGTAGTCGCTTAGCGGCGGTGGGAGTAGTTGCGATCGCAGCTAGCGGCAAAAAATTGCTAAATAAAGAATCAGTCATTAGGTTATTTAATTAATACTCTTTTTCATCATTTTATTAGCAATTAGCAATTATAGCTAGGGAAGAGGGAACAGGGAACAGGGAACAACTTACGAACTAAGGGATTATGAACCAGAGGTAAGAGTTAGATTTGCCCTAAGCGCCTTGGCCATTAGCAATTATAGCAACCGTCAAGACGGTTATGACTATCTTGATTCAGAAACCCTTGCTATTCTTACCTCATCCTTCTTCCTTCTTCCTTCTTCCTTCTGCTATAGC
>DATGYA010000167.1:0-14499 GCA_035298405.1 Kamptonema sp.
AGGCGATCGCTTTTCCGTGAATTGTGACCACCCAATACGCTTAAAAATTCCATCGAACTCACGTTATTCCAGTTCACTGTGAACTGGCTGATGTCATAACCACCAGGTGTTTTAGCTTGCCAACTAACATTGGGGCGAACAGGCCCAACTAAATCTATTCCATAACGCTTATGACTGGTGACGATCAGATTACTATCGACATAGCCAGCATCAACAATGTGTTGACTGGGGAGCAGGTCTTTGGCGGCCAATGCCTCGTGGATAAGTGCAGTCTGGGTAACATCTGAAACTTGAGCTTGAGTGGTAATAGCATGAGTGATTAAATGGACTTGGTTCTGATCGCAAGTTTCGGTTAGATGCACTTTATACCCAGTCCAAGTCACGCTGCGTTTGTTACCAAAGCGAGCATCGATGTCATAAGGAGAGTCAAAACGACTACCAGAAGGAGCTAAGTCGCTGGCAGCCCGCAATCTTACTTGCTCATTCTCCACATAATATTGATGTACCCAAGTCTGTCGCAAAATTTCGACGGCTGGCACAAGCCTCAGCCAATTTGGGACATCTTGTGACCACACAGTTATCAGTAATTGCATACCATCTGTGCCAATCATCTCAGCATATTCTTTACGAGCAGCAATGCCTTTGGGTAGGCGATACTCTTCTACGGCACGACCGTAGCTTATCAATCGGGTGCGAAATTCACATAAGTAGTCGGACAAAAATAAAGTTAACTATGAGGAATAGGGAAGAGCGAAGGGGGAACGGCGAACAGTAAAGGTTTCAGGCTTGTTAATATTTATTAATACAGCGTTGTTTACTTTTGTCCGGCCACTTAATACAGAGAAATCAAACCCTGGGTCAGTCAATTCCAACCCCAAAACATATTTCCAATCAATCCTACTACGGACAGCTTCAGCCGCTTGACGATCTGGCAAGTCCTCAATAAATTGCCAGGGCTGTTTCATTCTCATGTTTGGCGATCGCGGAATCCCTTAACAGATGTGAGTTTTACCCTTTTTTTCCGAAGTTTACCCAAAATCCTCAGAAAAAAAGGCGATCGCTTGACTGGAAGAGACTTTCAAACTACTACCCCTAAATTTTGGGGGTGAGAATGAAACAGCCCTGCTGGGGAGATGGGGGAGATGGGATTCAATTAGCAATTAGCAATTTACGTAAGTATGACTTGTGATATTTATCACTCACAAGTGATAAGTAAAAGTAGAAATAGCTAAAAGGGCAAAGCAAGCTGAACTTTAGATAAATCAAGGGTTTGATGGCTAATACTCACAGAATATAATAGAAATTAGATGATTAGCAAAAGCGAGATTCCTACCTTGACTACTCAGATTCCTCAAGACTTTGTGCAAGCGATCGCAAAAGAGCGCGGTGTGACAGATGCCGAACTAGAAACTGTGTTTATGGCCCTAAACGGTCAACCAACTGCCGCAATCGCCACCAGACTGGGCATTAGCGATATTGCCGTCCGCAAAAGGCTCGGTGAGGTCTACAAAAAATTTAAAATTGGCGGTAGCGGTCCTGGAAAGTTGGCTGAATTAAGGCATCAACTGCTGTTTTTATACCAAGCAGGTCAAACTCCGGGTCAATTGATTCCTGCGGGTAGAGCAACTGCGTCGGCGGTAGCGATCGCTCACCGGTATGAAGATTGGGGTGAAGCCCCCGATGTCTCTGTTTTCTACGATCGCACTGAAGAATTAGCAGCTATTAAGCAGTGGATTGTGTCAGATGGCTGTCGCTTAGTGGCACTGCTTGGTTTGGGAGGCAGTGGCAAAACAACTCTGGCGGTGAAGGCGGCAAAACTTGTACAGGATGAGTTTGACTTTATCATTTGGCGATCGCTACGGGCGGCCCCATCTACCGAAGACCTTCTAGGTAACTTAATTTCAATTTTCTCCAATCACTCAAAATCAGATTTACCCTTAGATTTAAACGCCAAAATTTCTCGGCTAGTTGAATATTTGCGGAAGCACCGCTGCCTGCTAATTTTAGATGATTTTGAGATGGTTCTCAGCACTGGAGAGTTGGCAGGACACTATCGACCAGGACTAGAAAGCTATCGAGAGTTAATTGTGCGACTGGGAGAAGTTAACCACAATAGCTGTTTGATTTTGCTCAGTTCAGAAGAACCGACAGAACTTGCTTTAATGTCTGGGGAAAAAGTGCGATCGCTAAAACCCCTAGCTTCTGAAGAAATTGCGCGGGAGTTGTTCGCTGAAAAAGGTTTATCTGCTAAAGAGAAAGACTGGAAAGTTTTAATGAGCCGCTACGGAGGCAATCTCTTAGCTTTGAAAATAGTGGCGGCAATTATCCAAGATTTCTTTGAGGGCAATATTTTCAAATTTTTGGAGGCGACTGGACTATTTATTGAGGATCATATTAGCAATTTGCTAGCTCAGCAATTCGAGCGGTTGTCAAATTCTGAACAAGAGATTATGTACTGGCTGGCTATTGCTCAAAATCCAGTATCGCTAACGAAATTGCGAGAAGATATTTTAGTCAAGTCATCTCTATCAGATTTGCTAAAAAATCTCGAATCTTTGGGCCGCCGATCGTTGATAGAAAAAATTAATGAAGGTGGAGAAATATTTTTCACACTCCAACCTTTGATTATGAAATACGTAGCAGAAGATGTAGCTGAGCAGTTGAGAACCGAAATTTTAGAAGCAATCAAGACTCAAGGAACCGAAAAAATGCGCTTGTTAAAAACTCATTATTTTGGTAAAGGTACAGCCAAAGGGAAAGGCGGGAAAGCTAATCTAACTCGTTCTGTTCTAATTATGGTTAAAAATAGCTTGCAAGCTCTGTTTATGCAAACTACTGGTTCGGAAGAGTCGCTAAATATTCTGGCGAAAGTTGCCTCAACTCTACAAGAAAAATCTCAGCTAGAAGTTGGGTATGCGGGTGAAAATATTAGGAACATTCTTGCGGAAATGACAAGTGCTTAGTAAATGAGATTGGTGGCGATCGCGACTTGGGTATGATTTAAAACGTGCGATCGCTCTTTCTTCACCTAAGAAACCTGCTTTAAGCGCTTGAGACGTTGTTCTCTAATATTACGTTCTAACATTTCAATCACCTCTTGTAACTCCAAACCTGCTAACTCCATATCTTGACAAGCACGATGCGCCTTTGCTAGAGTCTGCTTTACCTGTTCTGGATTGACTAAAAAGGGTGTTTCATTCATAATAAATTCCAATCAGCTTTTATTTCCTGTGTACTGCGTTCCAAAGCGGGAACCCGGTCTGAGATACTAACAATCCTATCATCCAACAATCTTAACAGATCGGGAGTAGCCCTTGGCTGTGATTCTGCAAAGAGATTAAAGTTCTCTCAATCATCCAGTTTTTGTGAAAGAGCGATCGCGACTTGGGTATGATTTAAAACGTGCGATCGCCTGCTGAGAGTGACAGAAAAGCGTAACTAATCCTTTTGCTTGTATTGAATAATAAAAGACTTTAGCTGTTTTTCTTGGAAATTTTTAGCAAATGCACACAACTGCTCAGCAAAAGGAGTAAAATTAGCATCCAAAGTCTTTAAATGTTCTGCTTGTTTGATAACCGCTTTCAAATTGCCTTTCATAATTAAATCATAGAAAATCTCAATTTCTTCTGGGGGCGGAGGCACTATAGCCGCACCCTGAGACAGGGCAATATCTCGTTTAATCGTTTTGGGGGGAGAGGGAAATTCAACTGAATCTTTATACAGCCAGGATATTCCTAAAAGCCGCTGCAACAATCGAAACAAATCACCAGCTTCTACAGGTTTAGGAAGAAAAGCATCAGCCCCAGCATCCAAACTATTGTATTGGTCAGTTTCAAATACTGAAGCTGAAGAAACAATTACAATTATATCTTTAAGTTCCGGCAATTCGCGCAAGCGCCGCACTAATTGAAAACCATCCATTTTTGGCATCACTAAGTCGGTGATTATTACGTCTGGGATTAAGTCGCTAACTCGATCTAAACCTTCAATTCCATTAGCAGCTTCAGCAACTATAAACCCAATTGGCGTTAGCAAATTGACAATTACAGAGCGATTTTCCCAGCGATCGTCTACTATTAAAACTTTGCGCTTGTCGCCTGTAAAGCCAACTATTTTTTCTGTTCGCTGTATTTTTGGTGAAATCTTTACTTCGCTAGTAGAAGGCAAGATTAAATCAAACCAAAACTGACTACCAGCTTGCGACTTACTGGTAACTTTAATGCTGCTGCCCATCATTTCAATAATTTTTAAACTAATTGCTAATCCTAAGCCAGTGCCTTCTGCCATGCGGCGAGTATCACCTACCTGTTCAAAGGGCTGAAATATTTTCTGCATTTGTTCGCTGGTCATGCCAACACCAGTATCTTCTATTTGAAAGCGAATTTTGTTGATACTTGTCTGTGCGATCGCACTTGATTCAACATTTACCGCTTCTACTATCCAGACTTTAAACGTAACACCGCCTGCATCGGTAAATTTAACAGCATTGCCGAGAAGATTGATCAGCACTTGCCGTAAGCGTTTTTCGTCAGCCTCAACCATATTGGGTAGTGCAGTATCAAATTGGCATTCTAAAGAAATACCTTTCTGTTCAGCTTTAATCTGGCAGATTTCGCTGACTACCTGAAGAAATGATAGAAAATAGAAATTTGTGGGATAAAGTTCCATTTTTCTAGATTCAATTTTGGAGAGGTCTAAAATATCGTTAATCAGAGTAAGTAAGTGCGAACCACACTGGTAAATAATGTTAATCTCTGCAAGTTGTTTGGGAGTAAAGCCGCTATCTCGCTGTAGGATTTGAGCATAACCTAAAATACCATTGAGAGGTGTTCTTAGTTCGTGGCTCATGTTAGCAAGAAATTCGCTTTTAGCTTGATTGGCAGCATCAGCGGCAACTTTAGCTTCTTGCAGTGCAACTTCTGCTATTTTGCGGTCTGTAATATCTTGAAAAGTTCCTTTCAATTTGACAGGAACATCATTTCTGTAGTGAGGTTGGCCGAGGACGTGAACCCAGCGCTGATTATTTTTAGCTGTAACGAACTGCAACTCTACGTCAAAAGGTTCTTTATTTGCGATCGCTTGCAAGCTAGCTTGTTCCAAAATTTGTAGGGACTCAGATGGATAGAACGCCGTTATCGCTGCAACAGTTAACTGGAAATCTAAATCAACTTCATAAATGCGGTAAACTTCCTCCGTCCAAGTAAATTCTTGAGTTTCTAGATTCATTTCCCAGCCGCCGACTCTTGCTATTAGCTGGGTTTGGTTGAGAAGTGCCTCACTTTCTCGCAGTGCGGCAGTCCGTTCATCAACTCGCTGTTCTAACTCTTCGTTGGTTTTTTCTAGGGCAGTAAAAGACTCTTGTAATTGCTGTGCCATTTGATTAAATGACCGAGTTAAAATATCTAGTTCGCCAATCGGTTCAACCTCTAGTTTTTGGTTTAAGTTTCCACTCGCGATCGCTCTACTTGCATCCCTTAAACGTAGAATCGGCTTGGCTATCCAGCCAGAAGTGAAAATTCCCAGGAAAGTAGCTATCAGTAATGATAAAATGCACAGCAAAATGGTAGTACGGGTGTTAGCATTGATTTGATCCATGAAGTCCGCTTCGGGTACAGCCACTACAATTAACCAATCAATACCCCGACCATCTTTAAATGGTGTTACCTGTAGAAATTGCTGCTTGCCGTCTAAGTAAAACGTGAGTTGCTGGTTTGTATTAATTTTGCTCAAGTCGCCAAAGTTATCGAGCAAATATTGGGATGAAAGGCGAATCAACGGTACGCGACTTTCAGTCGCTTTCATCCTATCAAGCTTGCCATCTTTAGTAACTACAAATGGCTTTTCCAAGGTTGAAGAAGCTACAATCAGTCCAGAGCGTTCCATAATAAATGTCTTTCCAGACTGACCAATTTTTAAACTTTGTAGGAAATCGCGAGTTTCACTATCAAGTAGCTGCGTACCTAAAACTCCTATCAAATTACCAGTTGAATCGTATACTGGCTGACTAGCAGTAATTCCAAGATTCTGCCTGCCGAATACAAGAAAAGGATCGCTCCATGTGGGTTTTCCTGCTGCAAGTGCTGCTTTATACCAGGGTCGAGTCCGCGCGTCAAAAACAGGGACGATTTTTTCCAGTTTTTTGCGATTACCAAAGCTATCTGTAGAGTACCAGAAAAACTTACCCTTAACAAACCCTTCTGTTCCGCGAATATATAATGTGCCATCTTCTAGACGCTGAACTAAAGCGATTCCTCCGAGAGGATTGCCAAAATAAATGGCATTTACTGATTCAAATACTTGAAGCTGATGCCAAAAATGATGCTCCAAGCTACTCTGATTCTTCACGTCCAACAAGTTAATATTAATAGTAGCTGCGAGGCTTTGATTGACTTGATGAGCGCTAGCAAGGTAAGTTCTCAAGTTCTGCTCAATGCGATCGCTAATCTCACCCCGTAACTGAGCAGCAACATCGTTAACAGCTTTCTGCCCGTTGCGTAAAGAAAGCCATCCTGTTAACCCTACAGCCGCAAAGATTTGTAGTAAAAATGGCCCAACTAAAACGAGGCGCAGAGGTAGTTTTCTGGAGCTAGAAACGGTTGAGCGCATAATAGAATACCAACCATTGTGTAGGTTATGTTATCTCATACTTTGACAAAAGCATAAAATATGTACTTTCTTTTTGTTCACAATTCGTAATTATGGCTGCTGTATTGGAATTTCTACAGTGAACTTCGTACCCTGACCAAGTGCTGAAGTACAAGTTAGTTGACCGCCATGTTTTTCTACCACAATTTGATAACTAATGCTTAATCCCAAGCCTGTACCTTTACCTGCGGGTTTGGTTGTAAAGAAAGCTTCAAACAGTTTAGAAGCTACTGTCTCTTCAATACCAGTACCGTTATCAGCAATGTGGATTTTTACTGAATTGTCCTTGACTACTTCTGTACTAATTATAATTTTATAACTAGCAGATTTTGGGGATTGGGAATTTACTATTTTATCTTCTAAGGCATCAATTGCATTGGCAATTAAATTCATAAAAACTTGATTGAGCTGTCCGGGATAGCATTCTACTGGCGGTAAATTTCCATATTCTTTAATCACATGAATTTCTGGGCGATCGCCACTTGCCTTCAGCCGATGGCGCAAAATTAAAAGAGTACTGTCTAGGCCTTCGTGAATATTTACAGCTACCTTACTAGACGTATCCATTCTAGAAAAATTTCGCAAAGAGACACTAATATTGCTAATTCTCTCTGCTCCTACCTTCATAGAAGCAATCATATTTGGTAGGTCTTCTAACAAGTAATCCAGCTCAATTTCTTCAGCATGAGCAGAAATTTGAGGAACGGGATTAGGATAATTTTTCTGATAAACTTCTAAATGGTCGATCAAATTTTTGAGATATTCAGAAGCGTGATTGAGATTGCCGAAAATAAAACTAACTGGGTTGTTAATTTCGTGAGCAACACCAGCCACCAACTCACCCAGACTAGACATTTTTTCAGTTTGCACTAACTGGACTTGAGCTTGCTTTAAATCATGCAAAGCGTGGGATAGTTCAGCCGTTCTCTCTTTTACGCGATGCTCTAATTCCTGATTTTGCTTTTCTATTTTCTTGGTCAAGTAATACAGTTTTAGATGAAGTTTAACTCTAGCTAGTACTTCTTCTTGTTGAAACGGCTTAGTAATGTAATCTACTGCTCCTAAAGATAGACCTTTAACCTTATCCACGACCTCAGAGAGAGCGCTCATAAAAATTACGGGAATGTCGGCAGTCAATGGATTTGCTTTGAGGCGATCGCAAGTTTCAAACCCATCTATACCTGGCATCATTATGTCTAATAAAATTAAATCTGGGAGTGCATAGCCCACCTTTTCAATAGCACTTTCCCCATCTTGCGCCACCCAAACCTCAAAGGACGCATCATCTAACAAAGTATAAAGTACTCCTAAGTTATTAGAGTTGTCATCGACGATTAAAACAATATCTTTCTTTTCAGGATCGGCGCTCATTTATGGTCACTCCTATATCAACTCATTAAGAACAGGATTCAGTAAGTTTTAACATTAAGCAGTTAATGATGGTAAGAACCTGGTAGGCAACATTTTAGCATTATTTAGCAATAGTTGTGTTGCTGTTTGGCTGTCTACAGGCTTAGAGAATAGATAACCCTGACCGCATTCGCACCCAAGAGAACGTATTTTTTCCAACTGTTCTAACGTTTCTATCCCCTCTGCAACTACATCCATACCGAAGCTGTGAGCAAGAGTAACAATTGTTTCCACAATTTCATCGCCTTTCCCACCACTGATACGGCTGATAAAAGAGCGGTCAATCTTTAAACTATCAATAGGAAACTCATGCAGACGGCTTAAAGAGGAATAACCTGTCCCAAAATCGTCGATGCACAACTTAATACCCTGATTTTTTAGTTGTATCAACATTCTTGCTTCATAAGTAGATGCTTCTAAAAAGCAACTTTCAGTAATTTCTAGTTTCAAGCATGAACTTGAAACGCCAATGTTTGTGACAATTTCCTGCATCCTCTCCACTAGATTAACTTGCTTTAACTGAATTGGGGAAACATTTACATTCATGATCAAATTCCCAGCGTGGGGAAATTGCTGTTGCCATAAGTGCAGTTGACTGCAAGCCTCCTGAAAAACCCACCAGCCAATAGAATTGATCGCTCCAATTTCTTCTGCAAGGGGGATAAATTTCCCAGGAGGCACTAATTCACCAGAAGCGCGATGCCAACGCACCAAGGCTTCAAAGCCTACAAGATGACCTGTAGAGAGCGAGAAAATCGGCTGGTAGTAAAGGCAAAACTCCTCTAATTCTATTGCTTTCCGCAGATCGTTTTCTAGCTGCAAACGCATTGCCGCCTGAGTTTGCAGCGCTTTGGTCAATATTTCATAGCGTCCTTTGCCTTGAACTTTAGCTTGATACATGGCGACATCAGCATCTTTTAGCACATCACTGGCGCGATCGTAACCCATTCTACTGAAAGTGATGCCAATACTCGCGCCTGTGAATATTTCATAGTTGTCAATGGTAAAGGGCTTTCTTAAGTCTTCTAGGATGCGATTAGCTGTACTTATTGCATCGTTAATATCCCTAATATTTTCGAGCAATATGATAAACTCATCGCCTCCTAAACGGGCAACTATATCGGTTTCTGATAGGCAAGATTGCAGCCTTTGAGAGGCACTTTTTAGCAATTCATCTCCTACTAAATGTCCTAAGCTGTCATTAACGACTTTAAAACGGTCTAGGTCGATAAACAACACTGCATATAAGTAGTCAGAGTTCAATTTAGCAATCTCAATTACACGATTTAGGCGCTGGATAAAACAAGCTCGATTAGCTAGACCTGTTAGAGAATCGTGAAAAGCATCATAGCGCAACTTGTCTTCTTTTGCTAACAACTCTAAATAAGCTCCTTGCAATTCATGTAACGCACTTTTTAGTTCAGTAGTCCGTTTCTCTACTCGCTGTTCTAACTGAGAAGTCAAATCGCTCAACAGCGAGTTTTTTTCTTCCATTGTTTTTGTCAAACCACTCATTTTTAAGTGCAGCTTCAGTCTGACTAAGATTTCTTCCTGCTGAAATGGCTTAATGATGTAATCAACAGCACCTAAAGATAAACCTCTGACTTTATCAACTGTTTCGGAAAGGGCGCTCATAAAAATTACAGGTATGTCCTTTGTTGCAGGATTTGCTTTCAGCAGGCTGCAAGTTTCAAATCCATCCAGTAATGGCATCATTATATCTAATAAAATGATATCCGGGACTCCATATTCGACTTTTTGCAAAGCACTTTCTCCATCTGCTGCTACCCAAACTTCAAATCCAACCTGCTCTAAATAATCAGAGAGTACTGCTAAATTAATGGGGTGGTCATCTACAATCAAAACTATATTTTTTTTGTCAAATGCAAGGCTCATTATTTTGCTCCCTATATTGGTTAATGAATTCTTTCAGTGCTTTTTCTTGAAAGCCTTTAGATAATTCCCGTAGCTTGTTAGCAAAAGGTACGAATCTTGGATCTATTTGTTCTATGTTTGCTGCTCGCTTGATAATTCCTTGGATGTGTCCTTTCATTGCTAGGTCGTATAAAACTTCTATTTCGGGTTGCGGGGGAGCTGCCAGGTAAGGTGCAGGCAAAGATACAGAATTAAAGGTTGCTATTTCTTTTTCATAATTCCATTTTATTTGTAAATGTTTCTCTAATTTCTCAAACAAAATCTCTACTTGTACTGGCTTGGGTATAAAATCGTCGCATCCAGCTTGTAAACTTTGGGATTTGTCTGCTTCAAATACACTAGCTGATGTGACTATTATTACTATATTTTTAAACTCGTCGTTGGCACGAATGCGCCGGATCATTTCAAAACCGTCTACCACTGGCATTACTAAGTCAGTGATAATTAAATCTGGTTGGCACTTGGCTTTTTCCAAACCTTCTTGACCATTTGTTGCTTCTATAATTTGAAAACCGATTGGCAAGAGTAGATTCGTGAGAACCGATCGATTTTCCCACTTGTCGTCTACTATTAAAATTGTCGGCTTTTTCCCAGTAAGACCTACGATATTTTTATGGTTTATGGGGGTTGGGTAAAATCCCGCTAATTCGGGAATTTCAAGTAAGTTTAAATCTACCATAAAAATGCTCCCCACTCCCTCCTGACTTTTGACATTGATGGTGCTGCCCATCATTTGGGCTATTTTCTGGCTGATTGCTAGTCCTAATCCGCTACCTTCCCTGTTTCCAGAGGTTTTGTTAACCTGCTCAAAGGGTAAAAATATATTATCTAATTGATCGTAGCTAATGCCAATGCCTGTGTCTTCAATTTGAAAGCGAATTTTTGTACTTGGTATGGGAAATTGGCGCTCCCCCCCTTGCTCCTTGTCATTTTCTACTACTTTTACTTGGAAAGTTACGCTACCAGAGTCTGTAAATTTAATAGCATTGCTGAGTAAGTTAATTAGTAGTTGCCGTAGGCGTTTCTCGTCAGCGCGGATGACGACAGGAAGCGCGATCGCAGGTTGGTAAATAAATGCAATTCCCTTTTGTTCTGCTTTAACACGGCAGATATCTAATACGCAGCTCAGAAAAGACTGAAAATGAAAATCATTTGTCTGAAGTTCCATTTTCTGAGCTTCTATTTTGGAAATATCTAAAATGTCATTGATTAAAGTAAGCAAGTGGGAACCACACTGATAAATGATACGGAGACCATCTTTAACTTTATCGTCTGTGAGATTTGAACGTTGCAAAATTTGGGCATAACCTAAAATACCATTAAGGGGAGTACGAAGCTCATGGCTTATATTAGCAATAAATTCGCTTTTAGCGCGGTTCGCGGAATCGGCGGCTATTTTTGCTTCTTTTAATTCTGCCGTCCGCAACTCAACTTTAGTTTCTAAGTCGCTATTTGCGGTTTCTAATGCAGTAAAAGATGCTTGCAATTGTTTTGCCATCAGGTTGAAAGCGCTGGCAAATGTATCGAATTCAGCGATGTTTATGATTTCTATTGTTTGGTTTAGTTCTCCGCTGGCTATCTGCTTGCTAGCCTCGGATAGCTTTAGGATCGACCGTGTAATCCAACCCGATGTCAATATTCCAATAATACTGGCTATTGCTAAGGCTAATATACAGAAAAAAATAGTAATCCTAGTATTAACATTCATACGCTCCATAAAGTCATGTTCGGGGGCAACTATGACTATTAGGAATTCAAGACCATGGGGATCGGAGATGGGCGTTACTTGTAAAAAATGCCTACTTCCATTAATTTCAAAAATGTCTAGTTGTTTAGCTTTATTGAGTTGGGTCTGACCGCTACTTTTTTTTGCCAATAAGTGCTGCATTGTAGTGCTAATTAAAGTTTCGCTGCTTTCTGCTGCTTTGAGTCTTTTAATTTGGGAGCCGTCGCTGCTTTGTATAAAAGCTTTTTCCTGAGTTGAAGAAGCAACTATTTCTCCGGATGGTTCTACAATAAAAGCGATACCTGAATGACTGATTTTTAAACTGTGAAGAAATTTACTAATTTCGGAAACTACTAAGGATACTCCTACATATCCTACGGGTTTTCCAGATTTGTTATAGACAGGAAGTATGGCATCTGTGCTGACTTCGGGGCGGGGTGCAAGCCATACATATATTGGAGTCCAAATTGCTTTTTTTGCGGCTAAAGCTGACTGATAATAAACTTCCTTTTGAATTTGGTAGTTGGGAACTGATGACAATAGCTCGGTGCGATCGCCTTGATTATTGGTAGCATAGTTATTAAAGCTGAATTGCCCACCTCTAGCCTTTTCGATCGCACCAATATTAAAACTACCATCTGACCTATGCTCCGCACCTATAAAATCTCCCTCATCGTTTATATAGTAGATGTAATTTACTGAATGGAATCGCTGACTTTGTTGCCAAAAGTAATGCTCCATGCTATGGAAGTCTTTGGGATTTAATTGACCGAGGCGGATAGCGTCAGCATTAATTTGATTGATTAAATGAGGTGTTTCTAAATAGGTATTCAGGTGTTGCTGAATACGAGCTGTGATTTCTCCGTATAACTGTGCAGCTAAGTCATTAACTGATTGTTGTCCGTTACGGAGTGACAGCCATCCAGTTAACCCAACTGCTGCAAAAATTTGCAGGAGAAATGGCACCACTAAGATGAAGCGAAGTGGCAATAAACGTCCTTTTTTTGAGTGGGGACGGTCGAGAGCTGGAGGGGTCATGAATTAATAGAAAATGGACGAATACTGTAACAAAAGTTACAGTTTTGCACCCTAGTGCTGTCGGTCGAGGGGTGGGGGTAAACTCTGCTTTCTCTTGACCAGTCAGTTTTGCATAAATTAATTTTTAGATTACACTAAAATTTGGCAACTTCTATGTTAGCTAGTATACTTTTTTTTACTAACTTTTGCTTAATCAGGAATTATGCACTCTGTACCAAAAACTAGGGTCTGAGATTGCTTCCCTGACGGTCACAATGACAGAATTACGTAAGAAGTCCTACTAATCTAAGAAAGGAATACCTGGGCGAAGAATGCTAGCCGATTAAAAGTACTCAAGTAGGAGACCACACAATCCAAGCCTAGTGTAGCGGCTGATTCGAGAATTTCCCGGCTGGATTTAAACAGCATTTTCGTCAGATATTAACCTTAATTTAAGATTTCTGAGCTGGAAAACGAGGTAATATACAATCAAGTTCCGATACTCAAATGATGAAGTTTAGCTTGAAAATCTAAGGAGTAGCAAGTTAACACCACAAAAGCTCCGTCGCGCGAGAGATAAATTTTGCAGGAAAACTTCATAAGATTTATCGCCACCCCAATGCTTTTAGCGTGGGAAATGTAAGCAAAGCATTGAATAAAATATCACGATCTACGATCGCCTAAATCAGTATGGTAGCAACAACTCCGGTACAACAAAAAAAACCCCTTTCCCCATCAGAACTGGATAAAATCCACGCTTACTGGCGGGCAGCAAACTATTTGTCTGTAGGACAAATTTATTTGCTAGACAACCCCCTTCTCAAAGAACCCCTGAAGCTAGAGCACGTCAAACCGAGGCTGTTAGGACACTGGGGTACTACTCCCGGTTTGAACTTCATTTACGCCCATCTCAACCGCCTAATTAAAGCTCAAGACCTGAATGTAATATACATTGCCGGCCCCGGTCATGGTGGCCCTGGCTTAGTTGCCAACACTTACTTAGAAGGCACTTATAGCGAATATTACCCTAACGTTTCCCAAGATGCTGAAGGGATGAAGCGTCTGTTTAAACAGTTCTCCTTCCCACGCGGAATTCCCAGCCACGTCGCGCCAGAAACTCCCGGTTCGATCCACGAAGGTGGCGAACTCGGTTATGCTGTTTCCCACGCTTACGGGGCGGCTTTTGATAACCCTGACTTAATTGTGGCTTGCGTTGTTGGGGACGGGGAAGCCGAAACGGGCCCCTTAGCCACTGCTTGGCATTCTAATAAGTTTCTGAACCCGATTCATGACGGCGCAGTATTACCAATTCTACACCTCAATGGTTATAAAATTGCTAACCCGACGGTGTTGGCACGAATTAGCCATGAAGAATTAGAAAGTTTGTTTGTGGGTTATGGCTACAAACCTTACTTCGTGGAAGGTTCAGACCCAGAAATGATGCACCAGTTGATGGCGGCGACGATGGATAGCGCGATCGCAGAAATCAAAGCCATTCAACAAGAGGCCCGGACTAAAGGCTTCAGCAAACGCCCTCGGTGGCCGATGATTATTCTGCGATCGCCCAAAGGTTGGACGGGGCCCAAAGAAGTAGACGGCAAAAAAACCGAAGATTTCTGGCGATCGCACCAAGTCCCCCTGTCAGAAATGGCCAGCAAACCGGGGCACGTCCAACTCCTCGAAGACTGGATGAAAAGCTACAAACCCGAAGAACTCTTCGACGCTAACGGCACATTCCTCGCCGAACTCGCCGAACTCGCACCTGT
>DATGYA010000168.1:0-11762 GCA_035298405.1 Kamptonema sp.
AGAGTTTGCTGCCCGGACTTCTTGGCGTATCAGTTTGAGTAAGCTGCGGATATTTTTGGGGGCAGTGTCGGGACTGAGGAAGACAGAAGCGGGTGGGGCAAGTTTATGGGCTTGGGAAAGCAAGCCTCGGCGAGACACGGCGTGAATTTTACCTTTGTGGTTGCTGTCTCGAAGCGCGATCGCGATATCGACGGCTGTTAAGCCAGATCCCACCAGTAAAATTGAGTCGTCGGGAGATAGTTCTGCCAAGGCTGCATCTGACCTTGCATCTCTGATGTAGCGGGGGCTGTTGTAGAAAGAAGGATCTGCTACAGGCGGGTCACTGGGCAGAAAATTGCCTAGAGCGAGCACAACCTTCTGGGCTTGGAGGGTGCGATCGCTACTTAAGTAAATAGTTGCGCCTTCTGTGTCGGGACGAATCGATATCGCTTCGTCGCAGATTCTTTCTAGATGACCGCATTGAGACGCGATCGCTGCTGTTTCTAAAATAGCTTCAATGTATTTGCCGTAAATGTGGCGCGGGATAAAAGTTTCAGCTTTAACACCACCTGCTAAATTGTGAGTTAGCTGTGGCTGAGTTTTTAACCAGTTTAGAAAGTGGTCTGGTCGATCGGCAAAGGCGCTCATTTTACCTGCGGGGACATTGAGCAAATAGCTAGCAGAATCACCGCTGTAAGCTCTCCCTCGTCCCATCAAGGGCTGGCGTTCGATCAGTTTGATTTCTAGAGGGTTCTGAGCAAGTTTTAGTAGGTGAACGGCGACCATTACCCCACTGAATCCGCCACCTATTATCGCGATCGCACTCGGAGAACTATTTTCAGACATAGGCTATAAATCTACGCATTTTTAGCGGTAATTATTTACAGATTAGTTGCAATTTTATACCACAAATATAGCTAGGGAAAAGGGAACAGAGAACAGGTAACTTTTTGTTATTATTGCATAAATTTTTAGAATAGTTTTAACTTGCGAGAGTTAGAAGTAACTTAAGAATCAGAGGAGACGCGATCGCCTCCAAACTCTAGTATATTTTCCTAGCGATCGCACTGCTCACAACTTTTCATAAAAGCCGCAGCTAGCGCAGGGCCCCTCTGGATTTACCGCACAGCGAATCATCTCCGATCGCGCACTGTAGCAACAACTCGCATCGCCTATAACCCAACGACCATCTACCAAACTCTTTTCTGTGGGCCGAACAGCAGACTGCACATACAAGTCTATTTTCTGTAATCGATAGCGCCCGGCTCTCAATTGATAGCGGTGACGGCGTTCTAAAACAGCATAAGTTTTGCCTTCTAAATCCAAATAATTGCCCGGTTGCGGCATCCAATCAAGCTGTACACTTCCCAAAGATTGGCGTGGATGAGTCAGTATAACCTCTGTAGGTAAAGTCTCTTTTTCCATATATGTATATATTGGTGATTAGAAATCGAAGTGGTAAAGATAGTTTATCATAAATAAACACATACATAGCAGTTATCAATTACGTTGGGACTGCTTTTAATTAACAATTAGCAACTAACAATTAGAAACTAACAATTAGAAACTAACAACTAACAACTAACAACTAACAATCAACAATTAATAGAGATAGTCTCACTTTGTTGTAAAATAGATACGATCTCGGACGCTTATACGGAAGTTTTTGTTAAAATGATCGAAACTGTATATCTTGCTGTTAATGGTACTTTAATGCGGGGATTAGAGTTAAATCCTAACTTGCTGGCAGTTGGCGCTAGCTTTGTGCGCGATGCTGTGACAGAACCGAATTATCGGCTCTGGTCAATTGATGACTGTTATCCTGCTATGGTACGGGTTGGTAAGGGAGGAGTTGCGATCGCCGTTGAAGTTTGGGCCATACCAGCTCCAGCCATCAGTCAGATATTATTAAAAGAACCCCCTGGACTCTGTATCGGCAAAGTGCGTTTAGCCGATGGTGAAGAAGTTCTCGGAGTTTTAGGCGAACCTATTCTATGTGAAGGCAAGCGTGAGATTACAGAATGGGGCGGATGGCGGGAGTATTTAAGAATTAAAAATTAAAAATTAAAAATTAAAAATTGAAGACAATTAAATTAATTAATATAGTGGTTCTCAAGTAAATGAGGTACGTAGTTGGGCTTTAGCCCTCTTAATTGTTTATGTAGCTAACTGAGGTAAGCACCTAACAACTCCCATTACCAATTAATACTCATACCTCATCTACCTGAGAAAGGCTATATTATCTTTAATATTATCTATTTAGTCTCTGCCTTCTTTCCCCACTCCTCACCCTTATAAAACTTGCAATAAATTCGCCGCCGTTGTCGTCCACCCAACGATTCCACCTTGAGCGCGAATCATCTCCAAAGTAGCTTGTTTAAATTCTGGAAAATAACTAGCAGTAGCATCTTCTATCAACAAACATTCATATCCTCGATCGTTAGCTTCTCGCATAGTTGTCTGCACGCAGACTTCTGTTGTCACACCCGCAAAAATCACATGAGTAATGCCTTTGTCTTGCAATATAGATTGTAAATTCGTAGCATAAAAAGCACCTTTACCTGGTTTTGCGATCGCAAATTCTCCTGGCAGTGGTGCTAATTCTGGTACGATCGCATTTCCCGCTTCACCCAACACCAAAATCCGACCCATTGGGCCAACATCCCCAATAGTTAACTTACCTTTACCCCGTTTAATTTTAGACATGGGACAATCAGATAAATCTTGCTGATGACCTTCTATAGTATGAAAAATAGGGAGGTTAAGCTGGCGAAATTTATCTAATAATTGCTTAACTGTTGGTACAATTGATTGCAAGCGACTGACATCATTTCCCAAGATATCACCGAAACCTCCTGGTTCCAAAAAATCCCGTTGCATATCAATTATAATTAATGCAGTGCTATTTATATTAGGCAATTCATAGTTATAGGGTTGAGCCGGGATAGAAATCATTTTTTTACCTCTAGTTTTATAGCCGAAGGAAGAAAGAAGAAGATCGAGGTGTATAGATTGTAGGGTGCGTCAGACCCAAGGTTTTAGCGAGAAGACTGGGGTTCTGCTACTGACGCACCCTACTAATTGTGTGCGTTGCGTAAGTTATGACAAGACTAATGTCCAGCCATATAGTGACCTATTTCGTGAATATCAGCATTTGCGATCGCGCTTTCATAAACCAGCTTCCCGCCAGACATCACCACAAGCCTGTCAGCTAACTTCAACAACTCATCCAAATCTTCACTCACCAATAATACAGCAACACCCTCATTCCGAGCCTCCACTAACTGCGAGTGAATATAATCAACCGCCGCAAAATCTAGCCCAAAACAAGGATTAGCCGCAATCAGCATATTAATGTTATGATTTGACAATTCCCTTGCCAGCACAGCTCGTTGCACATTGCCACCAGAAAGATGACTAATAGGCGTATCTACCGAAGGAGTTTTCACAGAAAACTTTTCAATTAAAGCTTTTGCAGCCGATCGAATTTCCTTTAAAATTAGCCACAAACCACCCTTAGCCATCGGTGTCCGATCGAACTTCCGCAAAGCCATATTTTCCCCTACACTCATCTGGGGAACGCAAGCATTTCGCAGCGGTTCTTCTGGCAAACAGAAAACGCGATGTTTTACTATTTCTTGGCGAGTTGCTGTGTAAATTTCCCCATTCACAATTAACTGTCCAGATGTAGCAATTCTCTGTCCAGCTAACACCTCCACCAATTCTCGCTGACCATTACCAGAAACGCCAGCAATGCCGACAATTTCACCACTGTGAA
Organism: Kamptonema sp.; assembly: GCA_035298405.1. Taxonomy (GTDB): domain Bacteria; phylum Cyanobacteriota; class Cyanobacteriia; order Cyanobacteriales; family Microcoleaceae; genus Kamptonema. The sequence continues at coordinate 3,758 of DATGYA010000168.1, forward strand.
CTTTCAAGTTTACACCTTTGACTGCTTCCAGTCCGTTGTCACCATTAGCGTGAATATTTTCAATTGTCACCACAGGCGATCCTGGAGGTTCCGCAAGTTTTTCTATTTGAATGGCATTGCGTTCTTCACCCAACATCATCTTAGCCATTTCTGAAGTTGATAAGTCTTGAACTGAGCCACTACCTGCAAATTTGCCGCGTCGCAAAACTGTAACTTCATCGGCAAATGATGTTACTTCCCGGAATTTATGGGTAATTAGTAACACGCTTAAACGTCCCGCGCTGACTTCTTGTTTAAGTAAACCTAACACTTCGTCAGCTTCATCTGGGGTGAGTACAGATGTGGGTTCATCTAAGATCAGAAACCGATTTTTGAGATAGATTTGTTTGAGGATTTCTACCTTTTGTTTTTCGCCTGCTGCGAGTTGATTTGCTGGTTTAAACAAGTCAACTTTGAACGGTGCAGTTTCTAGAAAAGCTGTTAATTGTTCGTATTCAGCTTTCCAGTTAATCACATTAGGGGTATCCGGTCGCGTCAGCACTAAATTTTCTGCTACAGTCATCGAAGGAATGAGAGTAAAATGCTGATAGACCATACCAATGCTATATTGATAGGCATCGTAGGGACTATGAATGATGCGCGGTTCCCCATCAATTATAATCTCTCCACTGTCAGCAGTGTAGAAGCCCATAATACATTTAACTAATGTACTTTTCCCTGCTCCATTTTCACCTAATAAAGCATGAAAGGTTCCTGGCTTCAACCGCGTTGAAACGTTATCAAGTGCTAACAGCGAACCAAACCTCTTGGTGATGTTCACCAATTCAATATCTGGTGGTTGAGGTAGTTTTGAGCTTTGAGTTTTGACTTCTGGGTTTTGAATTTCTAGCATGGTTTTGCTCCTTGAATTAAAACAATGTATTTTTTGAAATAACTATTCTTTGATAGCGCTAATCAACGCTTGTGAATCAGCGACGGCACCAAAGACACCGCCTTGCATTTTAATCATGTTGAGTGCGGCTAGATGATTACCATAATCTGTTGCACCCGTACAGTCAGAAAGTAATAAACATTCGTAACCTCTGTCATTAGCATCCCTCATAGTAGTGTGCACGCAAACATCGGTTGTGATTCCTGCCAAAATGATATTTTGGATGCCTTTAAGCCTGAGCAACAAATCTAAATCTGTCGCGTAAAAAGAACCTTTTACAGGTTTATCTATCACCGGTTCTCCCGGTAAGGGAGCAAGTTCGGGGATAATTTCCCATCCCGATTCGCCGCGAATTAAAATTTTACCGCAGGGGCCAATGTCGCCAATTCCTGCGCCAATTTTTTGGCTGCGCCAATGTTTATTTGCTGGCAAATCGGACAAATCTGGTCGGTGTCCTTCGCGGGTGTGCATGACATGAAAGCCGCGATCGCGCATTATTTTTAATACCTTTTTTATCGGTTCAATCGGTGCGCGTGTCAGCGACAAGTCATAACCCATTTTATCGACATAGCCGCCAACTCCGCAGAAATCTATCTGCATATCAATAATTAGCAGCACTGTATTTTCTGGGCGAAGATCGCCGTTAAACGGATAGGGATAGGGGTCTGATTCAACAAATTGTTTCATAAGCGATTTTAGATTTTATAAGATAATTTTTAATCATTATCAGTACCTAAAGCACCGGGAGCACCGATAGCAGTGCGGCTTGGGGAACAGGTAATAACCATTACCGCTAAAGTTAAGATGTAAGGCAAAGCGTTAAATAAGTAGTAGTAGGAATCTACGCCTACTGATTGCAAAGCGGGGCCGATAGATTGCGCTCCTCCAAATAATAAAGCTGCATACAAACACTGCACGGGATTCCACCGAGCAAAAATTACTAAGGCTACTGCCATTAATCCTTGACCGCTAGAAATTCTTTCTGTCCAACTTCCTGGATAGTAAAGAGATAGGTAAGCTCCGCCAATTCCTGCTAAGAAACTCCCTGCCATAATGCAAGCAGTTCGCACCAATTTTACAGGAATTCCCATGGCTCTAGCAGCAGCAGGATTGTCACCAACGGCACGGATAAATAACCCCCAGCGCGTGGATTGAAAAAACCACTGCATTACTGGTGCTATGGCAACGCCAATGATAAATAAAGGGCTAATTTTTAATGCTGACTGGATGGCTGGCTGATCGATCCAAGCACCTAATTGAATCGTGGGTAATTGGGGGGCAACTGGTTGGATGAAAGGTTTGCCAAAAAAGAAAGCAAGGCCGCTTCCGAAGATAATCATAGCGATGCCAACTGCGACATCGTTAACTTTTGGGCGTTGGGATAGCCAAGCGTGAATTGCACCTAATACCATCCCAGAAATTCCTGCTGCCAATACACCTAACCAAGGTGATTGAGTTAAATAGGATACGGCATAGGCTGTCATCGCACCCATTAATAAAGTGCCTTCTAAACCAAGGTTAATTTTTCCGCTTTTTTCGGTAAGACATTCACCGAGACTAACGAATAGAAAGGGGGCGCTGCCTCGGAGGGTTCCTGCTGCGATCGCGATCGGTACTCCCCACCAACCTAAAGTTTCTGTTGACATAATTGGTTAGTTGTTAGTTGTTAGTTGTTAGTTGTTGGTTATTGGTTCACTCAACAACTTGTAAGGTGGGAGTTCGCCGGAACAATCTTAAGCTATAAGTTACAAACTTTTGGCGGCGAGCGCCCACGCTACGTTATCTCTCGTTTATCTGCTTTGCTGCTTGAAAAATGGCAGTTTTCCGTAAAGCGATTCACTAAATAGAATCACTAAGAAAACTAATCCTTGAAAAACTAAAACTGTAGCGTCTGGCAGGTTGTGCGATCGCTGCAATATTCCCCCACTTGCTAAAATTCCTCCTAACAAAATTGAAATGAGAACGGCAGCTAAAGGATTTTGTCTGGCAATGAACGCAACTAAAATGCCGCTGTAACCGTAACCTGCATTCAAAGATTCATTCGCCTTGCCGTGTACTGCTGCCACTTCTATCATCCCCGCCAAACCTGCACAAGCACCTCCCAGAAAACAGATAATTAATGTTAATTTGCCTACAGGTAATCCTGCCATTCGCGCGGCTCGAACGTTGCCACCTGTTGTCCTAACAGCAAATCCGAAGGTGGTTCGCTGAATTAAGAAATAGGCGATCGCGCACACAATCAACCCAAACAGCAAGCCGTAGTGAACTCGCGTTCCCGGCAAAGTTCCCAGCATATTGACATCAGCTAGGGGATAGCTAGAAGGTTTGTTTAGGGAACTCGGATCGCGCATGGGGCCGCCGACTAAATGATTTAACAGCGCGATCGCAATATAATTGAGCAACAAACTACTAATTGTTTCATTCACACCTCGGTAATAGCGCAGCGCCCCCGCTAAACCGATCCACAAACCACCAGCAATAATTCCCGCGATCGCCATTCCCAACTGCACAATAATTGGTGGTGCACTGTTCAAGGCTAAACCAGTTGCGATCGCACCCAGTCCCCCGATGACAATCGCTCCCTCATTACCAATAATCACCAAACCCAACCGAGCAGGTAACACCGTACAGAGACAACTCAACATCAAAGGCGCAGCACGAATTAAGCTATTTTGGAACGAAAACCAACTGCCAAAAGCAGCCTTATAAATCGAGCCATATACCGCCAAAGGATTAGCACCCGCCGCCGCACAAAATCCCCCAAATAATATTAGGGAAAATATCAAAGCAGCCACTGGAATCGCAACCGCTTCTAGAATCGGTCGCCAGTTTATAGATGAGGGATTTCTTGAGATAACTTGAGCAGTCATAGAGTTAATTGGTAATTTTTTAATCTTTGATTATTCCCTACCAACCTACATTCCTCACATTTTTAATTTTTAATTTTTCCCTTCCTCCCATTTGTAATTCTTTCCTTCCTTCATTCTTAATTTGTAATTCTTTCCTTCCTCCATTTTTAATTTCTAATTTTTAATTTTTAATTCTTTAGGTGCTTCCCAGCACGCCTTCCACCAACCAATTCATCTTTTCTAGTTCCGGTTCTTGTTGTGTAAATGTCTTGCCCGCAGGAATTACAACCTTGCCAGTATTATCCTTCATTTCCCCCTTATAAATCAATAAAGTGCCGTCTAATAGCTTAGCCTTCGCTGCGTCAGCGTCCTTTTTCGCTTGTTCGCTCACCACTGCACCATAGGGTGATAACTTACAAAAACCTTCCTTCAAACCACCCCGTACCAAGTGAGGAACTCCCCCATCCATTAGGGTTTTCCCTGCCAGCAGCATCTCGGCATATTCTGAGTAAATTTTAGCCCAGTCCCACTCAGCACCAGTAAGATATCCTTTAGGAGCTAACGCTGCTTGATTCGTGTGGTATCCTGTACAGAAAATACCTCGTTTTTCCGCAGTTTCCATTATCACTTTAGGGCTGTCTACGTGACAAGTAATAACGTCAATGCCTTGATCGACCATACTGTTAGTAGCTTCAGCTTCTTTCACTGGCAAAGACCAATCGCCTGTAAAAATTACTTGCGTCGTGATTTGCGGTTTAATGCTCCGTGCTCCCAGGGTAAAACTGTTAATATTTCGCACTACTTGGGGAATAGGTTTAGCTGCAACAAACCCCAATTTCCCACTTTTAGAAGTATGAGCTGCTACAATTCCAGCTACATATTGGGCTTCATCAATATACCCATAATAGCTGCCTATATTTGGGGGGTGCTTGGTTGCATCGTAAAGCCCACCCGCGTGTAAAAATTGAATGGTAGGATTGTCTTTTGCTACTTTGATAATATGCGGATCGAAATAGCCAAAAGAAGTAGGGAACAGGACATTTACACCGTCCTGATTAATCATATTTAGCATTGTCTCTTCAGCGGCATTTGTTTCAGGAACGCTCGCTTCTTCGACTGTTTTCACTCCAGGGAGTTTGGAAACTCCTTCTTTCCCTAGCGCGTGGGCTTGATTCCAGCCATAATCATCTTTAGCGCCAACGTAGATAAAGCCCATTGTTATTGTTTTTGTCCCTGTGCCTGGAGATGGTGACTGACCTGTTGGACTTTGGCTTTGTTGGGAGGGTGGTGTTGGCGTACATCCAGTTCCCAGACGCAAAGTAAGTCCAAAAGCTCCTGCGGACAACAAACCGCGCACTACCTGACGACGACTTAATATTAAGGAATGTTTAGTGGTCACTATTGCTACTTCTCTCCGCAAACTTTTCTATTTTGTGGGAATGATGAACTAGAATTAAAGCAGCTTAACTTGGTTATGTTTGTGATTATTGATACAATTGCTGTAGATTTTGATAATTCTAAAAACTGTTAGCGTTTCTTAGACCCCGGATCATCTATCTTGTTTAGCATCTAGAAGCGGGTTTGACTGGCATTGATTTAGAGAATGTGTTGTTTAAAAGTAGTGGCGATGCTGGAAATCTGGACAAAATTTATAGAAGGCAAATTAATTGCTTCGGGATCGTTTATTCTACAGGCAGATTACTACCTTGGGAAACCGGAGTTGTGGTTGCAGGCCGGCTCAGACTTGGCAATAGCTTTGGCTTGCTACTCAATAGTAGCGATGGTGGTGTACTTCATTAAAAAGCGACCAGATGTAAAGTTTGCGGGAATTTTTGGTTACTTGGCTGCTACGATCGCCTGTTGGGGGACGATTAGTGTTGTGGATCTGTGGGCGCTGTGGCATCCCAGCTATGGGCTTGGGGCATTTACGCAGGCGATCGCAGCCGCGATCTCGATATTGACAGCGATGCTGGCAGCCGTAGCACTCCCGAAAGCCTTAACTACGCCGAGTTTCGCCGAATTAGAAGCAGAAATTAGCGATCGCAAAGCTACCATTGCCGCCCTAACCGCTAGCGAACAACGTTTTCGCGCAATATTTGACCAAGCTTTCCAAATGATCGCTCTAGTCACCCCAGATGGCATCGTTTGCGAAGTCAACCAAACGGCCCTTGACTTCAAAGGTATTGCCCGCGATGCTGTCATCGGTAAGCGTTTCTGGGAAACGCCTTGGTGGAATGGGGAGAAGGAAGAAGGAAGAGGGGAGAAGGAAGAAGGAAGAAGGAAGAAGGAAGAAGGAAGAGGGGAGAAGGAAGAAGAAATAGAGAGAGAAAATAGAGAAATAGACCTCTCCGTTGCCAAACTTAAAACTTTAGAAAATCCGACTCAAAACCCTAATCAAAAACGCTTGCAAAAAGCGATCGCCGCCGCCGCTAACGGTCAACTAATTCGCACAGAATTTGACATACCTTGTATCGATGGCACGATCGTTACCTTTGATGCCTCCTTCAAACCTGCATTCGATCGCACCAGGCAAGTTAACCCGATCATCATCGAAGGGCGCGACATCACAGCTCACCGCCGGACAGAAGCAGAGTTACGGCAGTATAAAAAACATCTAGAAATGATGGTAGAAGAGCGCACAGCAGAGCTGACTAAGCTCAACGAGCTGATGCAGCAAGAAATAATCGAGCGTCGGCAAGCTGAGTGTGCCTTGCGACGAAGTGAAGAACGCTTTCAGAAATTGGCCGCCAACGTGCCAGGAATGATTTACCAATTTCGCCTCTCAGTAGACGGCTCGATTTCCTTTCCCTTCGTTAGTTGCGGCTGCCGAGATATCTACGAACTCGAAGCAGAGGAACTTAAGCAGGATGCGGCGCTGCTGATTGACATGATACATCCCGACGACAGCCAAAGCATATTGGACTCGATCGCCATCTCTGCTGAAAATTTGACACCCTGGACACAGGAATATCGAATTAACACGCCTTCTGGCAAGTTGAAGTGGATTTGGGCCTCGTCTCGACCCGAAAGGCAAGAAAATGGGGAAATTCTCTGGGATGGCTTGACGATGGATATTAGCGATCGCAAGTTACGCGAAGTTGAACTAGAGAAAGAACGCCAACAACTACAACAGATTATCTCTTGCGCCCCCGTAGCGATGGCAATGTTCGATACACAAATGCGCTATCTCGCTCACAGCCAGAAATGGGTAACTGATAGCAACCTGCCAGTTCAGTCGGCAATTGGAATGTGCCAGTACGATTTGTTTCCCAATATGCCTGAACGCTGGCGCAAAATTTTAGATTCTGCACTACAAGGAGAGATCGCCTCCTCTCCAGAGGATGTCTTGGAATTGGAAGACGGCAGTAAAATTTACGTCCGTTGGGCGATCCATCCCTGGTATGATGCCAGCGGCGAAATCGGGGGCGTTGCGATCGTCACTCACCAAATTGGGGAACTTGTGGAAGCTAGAGAAGCGGCGATCGCAACAGCCAAGCTCAAGTCCCATTTCCTTGCTAATATGAGCCACGAAATCCGTACACCGATGAACGGCGTATTAGGAATGGCTCAGTTATTGTTACAAACAAATCTTGCACCCAAACAGCGAGACTGTGCCGAAATCATCCGCAGTAGCGCCCACCACTTACTCAGCGTTATCAACGACATTCTTGACTTCTCGAAGCTGGAAGCAGGAAAGATGCAGCTAGAGGAAATCGACTTTGACTTAAACTCCTGCATTGAAGAAGTCGTCGAGTTGCTAGCAGCTCAAGCGGAAATTAAACGACTGGAACTAGCAATTTTAATTTACAGTGCAGTGCCGCGATCGCTAAAAGGCGATCCGAGCCGTTTACGCCAAATCCTCTTAAATTTAGTCGCTAATGCCATTAAGTTCACCGAAGAAGGCGAGGTCATGGTGCAAGTCGCTGTCCGCGATCAAACTTCGACATCAGTTTTCCTCCGCTTTGCAGTGACAGATACCGGCATTGGCATTTGCCCGGAAGCTCAGAAAAAGCTATTTCAATCCTTTTCTCAAGTAGACGCTTCTACCACTCGCGAGTACGGAGGTACGGGTTTGGGATTAGCAATTTGCAAGCAGTTGACCGAACGGATGGGAGGCGAAATTGGGGTGGAAAGCGAGCTGGGTAAAGGCTCGACTTTCTGGTTTACAGTAGAGCTAAGCAAACAGACTAATATGATTTCTCCCGCTGTTTCCTTGGCTCTAACT
>DATGYA010000169.1:0-10122 GCA_035298405.1 Kamptonema sp.
ACCTTCCCCACCTTCCCTACCTTCCCCACCTTCCCTACCTTCCCCACCTTCCCCACCTTCCCCACCTTCCCCACCTTCCCCATCTCCTCCTATTGCCTCTAAGATCCGACTTATGCGGCGAATATGGCCGGAGAAGGTGGATAAGCTTTGTTCTAGAGATTGTTCGTCACCGATATCCGCCAAAATATAGTCAAACCAAGGCAGTTCTACCGGTTCCCGCGCTGGTACAAATAATCCTGCTTTTGCCATTAACGCGGCTAATCCCAAGGTTTTGAGGGTGACAGTTTTGCCTCCAGTATTGGGGCCCGTAATGGCGACTACTCGAATTTGGGGCTGAATTATCAGGTCGATTGGTACTACTGGTACGCCTTGCTCGTGCTGTTGTTGCCATACCAACAAGGGATGACGCAACTGGCGCAATGTAATCGGAGAGTTTTGAGTTTTGAGCTTTAAGTTTTGACTTTTAAGAGTAGAAAATTCCCCCCCATCTCCGCGTCTCCCAGTCCCCCCGTCTCCTCCAGCAAAATCGATAAATTGAGGGGGATTTGCCTCTAGCCATAAGCTGTAACGTGCTTTGGCGCAAGCTAAGTCTAGGGTAGTGGCGATCGCTAGCAATCTCTCTAAATCTGGCTTGACTTCTGCGACTTGTTCGCTCAAGGCCCGGCGTACTGCTTCTTCTTCAGCTTGTTCTTGCCGCAGTAGTTGCCGCATTTGATTATTGAGATTGACAACTCTGTGGGGTTCAATGTATAATGTTGCGCCGCTCATTGAGGTATCGTGAACGATACCAGGAATGGCATCTTTTTGGGGAGCTTTCACAGGGAGAACAAAGCGATCGCTTCTTTGAGTAATCAGTTGTTCCTGTAAAGCATTAGCTTGACGCTGTAAGATGCCCTGCAATACTTGATAGATGCGATCGCGTAACTGTCGCATCGAGTCGCGAATACCGCCGAGTTTGGGTGTTGCTCGATCTGTGACATTGCCACGCTCATCAATGCAGCGGTGAATTTCCTGCTCCAATTCGGGATAAGTCCGCAACTGGGCCACCAACTCTGTGAGTACCGGAACATCTGATTGATTGTCAATTACTCGCCGCAGTTGCCTTGTGCCTGCTAAAGTAGTCGCGATCGCCAAAAGTTCCTCGCCACTGAGAACACCTTGAACTTGTGCCCGTTCTAAAGCATCGCCAATATCCTGAATGCCATCAAAACTAAGACCCCTGGCAAGGCGACTCTCCAATAAGTAAGCTTCCTGAGTTTGAGCTAATAACTGCACCGTCTCAGTTGGAGTTGCCGGGATTGGCAAGTGAAGCGCCGCCACAGCACCGAGTTTGGTTGCTGTAAAAGTAGCCAAGTGTTGGCACAGGCGCGGCCATTCCAATAGTTCTAGGGTTTCGGCTTGGATCAAGGCTTGTGTTTGCTAAATCTGTAATCTCACTATTAAGCAATTTTAAGGGTTTTTTATGATTGTCGTGCGGTACTTGGGAAAACTCTTTCGGCAGCAAGCAATCTAAGCAATAACCAAAAAAACAAAGAAAAAGTTTAAATTGATATCTTGTGACATTCTCAAAAACAGGCAAGATGTCAGTTTAAACTGTCCTTAGCTTCATTTCCAATTCTTAATTTTTAATTTTTTGTATTCTAGAAATAATGTGAAACTGGTACAGGTATGGCAAAAATTCTAGTAATCGACGACGACGTAACTGTTCAGATCGTTCTGCAAGACTTACTGGAGAGTGAAGGTCACGAGGTCGCGATCGCCCTCGACGGTAAAGATGGCCTCTCCCAAGCCCAGCAGCACCCCCCTGACTTGATAATTTGCGACTGGATGATGCCTTACATCGATGGGTTAGAAGTATGTCGGCAACTCAAAGCTAACCCAGAACTAGCCACCGTTTTCTTCATCCTCCTCACAGCGCGAGAAGAACTCGACGACAGAGTAAAAGGACTCGACAATGGCGCTGATGACTTCCTCTCTAAACCAATAGAGACAGAGGAGTTACTAGCGCGGGTGCGTGCTGGCCTGCGGTTGCGAGGGTTAACGCAGCAATTAGAGCGAACCCTACAAGACTTGCAGCAAACTCAAACTCAGTTAGTTCAGAGCGAAAAAATGTCGAGTTTGGGACAATTAGTAGCTGGCATAGCCCACGAAATCAATAACCCGATCACGTTCATCTACAGTAACTTAAATCACGTTCAAAATTATGGTTCAGACTTAATTGACTTACTACGATTGTATCAAAAAGAATTAAAAAATCCCAGTCTTGAAATCTTACAAAAACAGCAAGAGATAGAATTAGATTTCTTGCTGGAAGACTTATTTAAGATTTTATGTTCAATGCGAACGGGGAGCGAACGCATCCAGCAGATAGTTCTTTCCCTCCAAGATTTCTCGCGCACGGATCGTTCTGGTTGGCAGCCTGTTGACGTTCACATCGGTCTAGACAATACCATTTTAATGTTGCAGCATCGCTTGCCTGCTCGTGAGGGACGACCTGATATTAAAATCATTAAAGAATATGGTAATTTGCCTTTAGTTGAGTGTTATGCTGGCTTACTAAATCAAGCATTTTTAAATATTCTTAACAATGCAATTGATGCTTTAGAATTATCAGGTTTGAGTTGTCCGCTTTCTAGAGAAGAATTTAAAGTTGAAGCTGAAAACAACTACAAACTTACAATTAAAATTCACACAGAAGTTTTGGATGATAACCGCGTTTTGATTAAAATTGCTGATAATGGAATGGGAATGAGCGAAGCTGTAAGAATGCGGATTTTCGATCCGTTTTTTACTACTAAACCAGTGGGCGATGGCACAGGATTAGGACTGTCTATCAGCTACCAAATTGTTGTACAACAACATAAAGGCGAATTAAAATGTATCAGTGAACAGAGTGCTGGTACGGAGTTTTGGATAGAAATTCCCATTAGACATAGTTAAGACCAATTTTGAAAAGTATCCCTGTCACATTAAATAAAGGTAGGTAGTTGGGCTTTAGCCCTCTTTCGTATACATAAAGAGGGCTAAAGCCCAACTACTTACCTAAAAATTAAATTATAGAAGCGGCTAAAAATAGCATAACTATATGGCTTTTGCTATTACAGTGCGGTGGCGAGGACTATTGGAAGTAATTGTTGGTGTGGCAAAGCCAGCTTCTACTAAAGCTTTCTTGATATCTAAGCTGAAATATTGATCCAAATAAGGCTCAGTGCTTTTGAGCAAAGTCAAGATATAAGGCGGCATTTTGGCATAAATTTCTGATTGAGGATTCATGTCCATAATTCCCAAATATCCGTTCGGTCTTAATAGTCGTCTAGCTTCGCTAAATATTTGCTTTGTTGCTGTTTGTGGCAATTCGTGACAGACTAGAAAAATGGAAACTAAATCAAAAGATGCTGAGGGTAAACCAGTTGATTCTGCGGCAGCGTGAACCCAGTTAATTTTGCGTTTTTTTTGTTGCGATTGATATTGAGCAACTGCGAGGAAATAAGGAGACAAATCTAGTCCAGTAATCTTTGCCTGGGGATAGATATTTTGCAGAGCAAAACTACTCATTCCTACACTACAACCCAAATCTAAAATATCAAGGGGTTCACTAAAAATTTGAGCTTTGAGAATATCATGGTAACTTTGGCGGAGTTTTGCATCTCCTTGTGCGCCTGCTTCTGGCCAAATTCCGGCGTGAACCGCACGGGCTGCAACTTCGACTTCTGTAGCTGCATCCCAGCTCATATTACCTCGTTCGTAAGCATGAAATGATGTGAGGTAATATTCAGGATAATTAAGCTGAGGATTTTGAACAGTTTGCATTTCTGCGTCCCAATTTCTGGCTAAAAGTGCTTGTGCTTCCTCTCGCCAATGTACGCCTATTTTTTCTGCTCGTTTTATCATCATTTCGCGTGCTTGGTGTTTTGCCAAGTTAGCTAAAGGTTTGATGGAAAGTATGGCATTTACTAAGCGCGAAGCAAGTTCAGGTTTTTTGTTAATAGCAACTGTCATTTTTTGTATTTTTTCTTTAGTACGGCGCGAATGCAGTGCTATAGCTGACTGCACCCGATTTTTGATTATAGCAGAACGAAGAAGGAAGAAGGAAGAAGGATGAGGTAATAATAGCAAGGGTTTCGGCAATCAAGATAGTCCTAACCGTCTTGGCGGTTGCTATATGTAGCACATCTAAATCATTTATACAGATTTGTTAGGGGTAGTGCCCTTGTGCCTACCTCTATCAATAGCGATGCCTACGAATTTCGGTGTTATACCAATTCTCTAAATTAATGCTACAGTCTTGGGGCGGGTTTATTAATGTTATTTGTGGGTGGCAAATTTGATCGCGAACCCGCCACTTGTATCTACCCAAACTGTAGCAAACTTTTACCAGAAGTGGTATTAGTTCTCATTCTAACGTTGGCTACGCCTACACAAGGGGATTACCCTTTATCATGTCTGGTTAATTGACCATGATTAAGAGTTTGTCTCCTATCTACTAATTCGCTACCTTACGATCGCACTATTTTCACCTATTACTATTATCGCCCCGCACGCAACTTAATCGACTTAAAACTCCGCCTCAAATTCTCTACCAATTGCCGCAATTGATCTACATTCCCAACATCACCACCATAGCGCCAACGCACATACGCCTCTGATACCTCCTCAATCACTTCCGCCTCATTAACACCAAAATGTTGCCGCATATCTCGCGCATATTCCAAGGGCGTTTGAGCTCGACGTTTAACAAAACCTTTCCTCCCTAAATCCTTTAACATTTCCTGATAAATTCCCTCTACTGGTGGCAATTTCCCTAACCAGCGACGGTAACGCCAAACCCGCCAACCTTGCCAAATTAACCAACCGATAAAACCACAACCAATCCCTACAATCAAACCTGTGAATAAGCCAACCCAACCCTTAGCAAATAGTCCTAAAAACCAACTAATTGCCCCCACTATCCAGACCAGCACAAAACCAATAACGGTATTTAACAAACCCGTTACAGGAGTTGGCAACCAACCCGCTACCCATTTCCAAAAAGCTTGCAGGGCGCTAAAAGTTTGATTGTCTTCAATCGATGGCGGATAAAGCGGATATCCGGGAACTGGGTTAAACGGAAACCAGCCATATTTCGGAAAATAAACCTCAGTCATTAAATAGGCATCAGTGTTTTTGACAATATATAAACCTGTAAATGGATTGAATTCTCCGGGATCGAAACCTCCTACTACTCGCGCCGGAATCCCCACCGATCGCAACATGATTGTCATCACACTAGCAAAGTGATCGGGGTAGCCGCCCGTGATTTTATTTCCCGCTGGACTGTCTTTATATCCAAACAGAAAAGCCTCTACTAAATCTTCATCCTCTCGTAAAAAAGGAGGTTGTTTTTGTAGCTTGTAATTAGGATTTTGCTTCAAATATTGAGCTAAATACAAGGCTTTTTCGTAAACTGAATCAATCGGCTTATCGGATTTAGCAACTCTAGTTCTAGCTGCTAATATTTCCTCAGTCACCCGTCGCACTTTATCCTGAATTTGCGGCGGAACTTGCAGATAATGATCCTTAATTGTTTTTGGGTAATTTGTACTAGCTTGGCCTAACACGCTGCGATCGCGATAGGGAACCTCGGAGATCACCGTATAAGTCAAACCTTGACGCAATTCTAAAGGCGATCGCAACGTCCCCTCCGGGTCAACCGCTATTTCCTCCGTCGGAAAGTAAATCTCCTTCGGCTGATCCAAAGCTGGAATCAAGTTAGGCATTTGAGACACCATCGTATAACTCTGAATTACCTCTCTAGTCCGATTCAGAGTCCGCATCCAAGCTAGATAAAATTGATATGACCAAGAAGGTCTAGTAAGAGTTAGCGCCTTGTCATTGCGAGAAATCTCCCAACCCTGACCAGTGTAGCGGTCAAAGGCTAACACTCGCCAAAAACCTGCGGCTTGCGATCGCACTCTCATCACCACCTGCGGTTTCATTTCTCCCCGCAAGTTTTGGTTAATTTTAGTATTAAAACCGTAGTAAAAAGTATCATTTAATTGACCTGGCCCTGTCTCTGGATTCCGCCCGCTACCTCCACCAGTACCATCCTTATTACCGCCTCTGACATAGCCAGGATTCAAAATACTCCGACCGTCAAACTGTCCCTGATATTGAATTGGAGCACTCACGGGAAAAGTTCGCAACTGATAGCCGGGAAACCGGGGTAAAAATGCAAAAATTCCTAATCCTAAGCCGACAATTACTAATAACATTAACCCGAAACGTTTCGGAGATAAAGCCTCGCCAAATTCCCACAGATTTCGTTTTTTCTTACTGCCTGCTTCTGTCTTTCCAGTTGCGGCTACCTTCAAAATTCCTAAACGCGATTTATAATCTAGTACCAAAGTCGGAATCGCGATCGCTAAAAATAGAAACAACAGCGGCCCAAATGTCAACTCTTGGCTGAGAGTACCCGCCACTCCCAACAAAATCAATCCAATCACCATTGAATAGCCTAAATCTTTGCGTTGTGGCAAGTCAAAACTGTGGAGCACTTGCAGTTGAATTAACAGCTTAGCCAAAACTAAGCGCGTATCATTCAACTCGCCTACCAAACTCACTAAAAATGCAAACAAAGCCAGCAACATTCCCATTGCCAGACAGAATTTAACAGGGATATTGCGATCGCGCCGACTAAACCAACTCCAAGTCGCGCCCACAAAACTTAAAGGAATCGCCCACAGACTAATTGCCACCCCATCTTCTGGGATACCAGCCGCCACATCTGTCGCCACAATCCCGACAGCCACCAATCCTTGCACGAGTACCCGCAGCAGAATCGATTCCTCAGTGACGGGGGCAGGCATCGCTTCAAGCCGCTGCCGCAACTGACTGAAAAAAGGTAAGTTTCGCAGTTTATCCACAGTCATGGGCTAGCTCTGAGTTAGTGTCTTTTCAGATTTTAGCTCAAAGATGCAATTTTTTTTAATTTGGGTTAAATACTTCAGCAACCTTTAAATTTAGTTCCCTAAATCCGGGAGATTGTAGTAAATCTTCATTCCTAAAACTACCTACTTCTATATAAGTATTTTCCCTAAGTTCTAAGACTAGGATAGTTTGAATTTGGGGATCGACAATCCAGTATTCAGGAATACCACAATCCTGATATTGCATTTTCTTGGCGATGTAGTCCCGATCTCTTTGTATTTCTCCAGGGCTAACTACTTCAATGACTAATAGAGGAGGTGACATTGAAAGGCGAATAGTATTGCGATTTGATAATTGTTGAATATGTTCTTCTCGAATGATAGTTAGATCGGGATAACGGTTTTTAGGTTCGCCTCTGACTTCTAGTTCTAATCCTTGTCCCCTGACGCGATCGGTTCCCAAGATTAAAGCAAAAATCAAAAACAGACGATTGGCAATTTGGACATTTAACCCTGACTCTGGAGGCATTTCAATTAATTCTCCATTAAATAACTCATATACCCGATCGGAATTGTCATTGTATGCTAGGTATTCTTCAAAGGTTGTAAATCTAGGTTTAACTGTTAACATGAGATTTATTTGATTGTAGTAGTGACTAAATTAACTTTATATACTGTGGAACACTTGCAGTTGAATTAACAGCTTAGCCAAAACTAGCTGCAATCAAAATTTAATACTCATCCACAAACTGGGGATGTACCCACAAAAACTCGCGCCGATTGTTTTGCACTCGCACCAGTCCACCAAAACTAGGATCTTTTTCTTTGAGGAGAGCATGGAGTTCTCGCAGCATGGAACCTTGGGCGCGAATTGCGTCACCGTGTCCTAAATTGGGAGTATCGGTTTTAGATTGCCAATCAACAGCAAGATCGCTTCCCTTCATGGCAAATTCTACACTTTTCTGCCCTAAATCTAGTTGTTCTTCAATTCCTTTGTAGGTGTTATCGTCTAGTATAAATTTGGTGGCGGAACCTGCGATTGGCAAGATTAACCCCAAGGTGACAGACATAGTTTTTAGTAGAGGGGCTGCTTTAACAAACCACTCACGGGGTAGATTCAATTCATAGATTCCCTGCTTACTTCCGGGTGGATTTAAAGCAGGTAAAGGCTGGCGAGAATGTTCGCACCAAAGGGTAATTTGAAACTTAGCGCTGAGCCATTGGGGGCGATCGAAAAATTTTGGATCGAGGGGCTTAAAGCTAAACAATCGCGGCCCATCTTTGGCTTCATCGGTTAGCATTTGCATTAGCACTGCAAATTGTTCGTCTGCTTGGCTCTTAATAATGCGTATATCCGTTTGAATATTGTCTAATTTATTGACTAATTTATTTCCTAATTGCTCAATCATCTTTTCCACTGGAGCCTGTCGAGAGGTTGGTGCATTTCGCATTAATTCATCAATGTCTAGCCATTGATTACAACCTGATATTGAACAGGGAAACTCATGGCGATTCTTCTTTTTGCTTTCAATAAGTTTCTCTACTTCAAAAAGTCCGGTTCCTGGCTGATTCTTTCCACAAGGTTCAATACATGGAACCATCACATTACAACGTAGCCCTTCCCAAAAATTTTCGACTAGCGATTTCACATCTTTTGTCAGTTCGTAGAGAAAGTATTGGGGATAGGCAGCTCTGACTGTAATTTTTACATCTGTACCAATGTGTTCTAGCAATGCCCGACCATTGTAGTCATCATCAAGCATTAAACCCCGTTGCCAATGGACGCTATTTTCGTAGTTGTTACGTCCCAATGAGTATTTATGTAAGCGCACAATAAGTTGATAAAACAATCCTTCAGCAGGTGCAAACTGTCCGCGATCGTCCACAATACGGCAGATTTGTACTTGCTGTCTATCTCCTACTTCTGGTTCTTCGCCCCAATTAGGTAATTGTTCTGGGCGATTGTCCGAGACTAATTGAGCAATTAAGCTAGTATTGCTAGTTTCAGCGGGATCGAAGACGACTTTGTAAGATAAATCGAAGCGTTCCATCAGCCGCAGAAACACTGGATGAAGCTCTTTCGGGTAGCCTGTTTCGCCTGCAAAAGGCGGATTACTCCACAAGTTGCTGAGGCGATCAAACTCCACTAGACCATTATGGCGGCGAGTGGTTTCATCATCGAGTACAAAGCTGATTGCCTTGGCTAACCAGTCGGGTTTGAGGATAACAATATCGCGCAGGATGGGGTCGTAATGGTAGTGAATCAAATACCCTAGCGT
Source organism: Kamptonema sp. (assembly GCA_035298405.1). Lineage (GTDB taxonomy): Bacteria > Cyanobacteriota > Cyanobacteriia > Cyanobacteriales > Microcoleaceae > Kamptonema. Next base: position 9,185 of record DATGYA010000169.1, read on the forward strand.
ATGAGAAACCCTAACAAATAGTTCAGCAGCAAATCCTTCTAAACCTTGTTCCTCACAGATTGCAATTACCTCGTTGTAAGGCAAATGAGTCTTACCTGATTCTTGCAAGATTTCTCGAATGCGTTGCCATTTGGTGGGAACAGTTCGACCCATGCCGGGTAATGTAGCTGCAATGTTAGCAATTGCTTCTCGCAATTCGGCAATTTCGGTACAGCGCTGGTTTTCCTCATTGGGTTTGCTATCGATATGGAAGAAACCAACAACGGTATCGCTACCAAAGAGGTCAATTAGTTCTTGGCGGTCAATATCAGGCTGTCGTTGTCCGGGGCCGCCATGCGTTGCCACTACCAGCACCTTAGCATCTGGTTCCCGGTGTTTTATCAAGGTAATCCACTCTTTGACAAAGCCCTGCTGTGGCCCTTCTCGCGGCTTCCAAACTACCAGATACACCGCAGGCGCACTGAAAAACAACTGATGCGTAGGGCGATACACCCGCTGTCCACCAAAATCCCAGCCATTCAGTGTGATTTCTGTACCGTTAGCTGAATCGGTGACAATGACAGGCTTAATCTCTATTCCGTGAGTAGTGGGGCGACCTTCCACCCATTCATCCCCTCGCAACGCACCCAACAAACAACTTTTACCCACTTCTCCCTCACCGACCAAAATCACCTTGGCTTCATTCAGCGTCACCTCTCCTTCTTTCTTTGCCCGCAGGTATTGCATGACAGCTTCAGTGCCTTGTTCGTAGGCAGCAGCGATGTCGGGGTTGAGAGGGTTATTGCCGAGGTAAAGCGATTGCAACTGGGTGAGGGCTGCCAGTGCCTCTGGCAGTTCTCTTAATTGGTTCTCAGAGAGGTCAAGAAATTTCAACTGGGTGAGGGATGCGAGTGCCTCTGGCAGTTCCCTCAATTCGTTGTTGTAGAGGTCAAGCGACT
>DATGYA010000170.1:0-1769 GCA_035298405.1 Kamptonema sp.
GTAATCACCAAATTTAGGATTGCTAGCAGATACCAGCATTGGGTCTACCCCAGCATAGTCGCTGCCAAAAGATGCGATCAACGCCTTTTCAAATTTACTTTTTAGTTGTTCCAGGGTAGGGTTCATCAGGATTTTTTGGGAAACTCTTGTAGCGTCCTTTTCTCTTCTATCGTACTCATGTCTAGCTTCATACTCAAATCCAGCCATGTGGAACGGGTAATGGGAGCGCTGCTTGATATATAGTCTACGCCTGTTTCGGCTACCGCACGGATAGTTTCCAACGTAATGTTGCCAGATGCTTCTATCTTAATGCGATCGTTTTGCTGGCGAATCTTCCGAACTGCTTGCCCCATCACATCAATCGGCATATTGTCCAGCATAATAATATCAGCACCGTGTTCGATAGCTTCCTGCACTTGGTCTAGGCTTTCTGTTTCTACTTCAATAGTAAGAGGATATGGTATTTGGGCGCGAATGCGAGCGATCGCCTTACCGATACCACCTGCTGCTTCAATGTGGTTATCTTTTATCATCACCGCATCATCTAGTCCCATACGATGATTAACCGCCCCTCCTAATTGGGTAGCGTACTTTTCTAACAGCCTTAGTCCTGGTGTGGTTTTGCGGGTATCCACCAATCTAGTTGGTAAATCAGCTATCTTTTCCACATATTTATGGGTAAAACTGGCTATTCCACTCAGCCGCATCGCTATATTGAGGGCTACCCGTTCCCCTGTTAATAACACATCAAAAGGCCCATGAATTCTAGCAATTACCTGTCCTTTTTGACATTGGTATCCCTCAGGCACGATAGGGACAAAGGTAACTTGGTGGTGCAAAAGCTGAAAAACTCTTGCCGCGATCGGTAAACCAGCTACAACTCCCATTTCCTTGGCAATCCACTCGGCACGCCCAATCTGGACTTGCCCTCTAATGTACAAACTTTCAGTAGTGCGATCGCCCCGACCGATATCTTCTAATAACCAACTCTGTAGGATCGGATCTAAGACTATCCACGAAGGCAAAACAGCAACAGGGATTTCCACAAAAAATTTTCCTCACATTTTCTGGCTTGGCTGGCTACTATAACTCAAAACCCTTTCCGTGAGAAGGTTGCAGCTATCCCAAAAAAAAGACTATCCAAAAGCTTGACAAGCAATGGAAGGATTGTTAGATTAGTAAAGCGGTCGAGAGAGAGCAAGCGCGAAAGCGAGCGCCTCAAGAAGCCGCCACGAACCTAGAAAAAAATATAGTTTGAAAGCCAGAATAACACAAAACCTCGTTAAAGAAATTAATTAAGCGAGGAAATTAGTGAGACTAGTTTTCTTGTAAGCCAAAACAGACTACTTCAAAACGGAGAGTTTGATCCTGGCTCAGGATGAACGCTGGCGGTCTGCTTAACACATGCAAGTCGAACGGACGTAGAAATACGTTAGTGGCGGACGGGTGAGTAACACGTGAGAATCTGCCAAAAGGACGGGGATAACAGAGGGAAACCGCTGCTAATACCGGATAAACCTTCGGGGGAAAGATTAATTGCCTTTTGATGAGCTCGCGGCCGATTAGCTAGTTGGTAAGGTAAAGGCTTACCAAGGCGACGATCGGTAGCCGGTCTGAGAGGACGATCGGCCACACTGGGACTGAGACACGGCCCAGACTCCTACGGGAGGCAGCAGTGGGGAATTTTCCGCAATGGGCGAAAGCCTGACGGAGCAAGACCGCGTGAGGGAGGAAGGCTCTTGGGTTGTAAACCTCTTTTCTCAGGGAAG
>DATGYA010000171.1:0-14719 GCA_035298405.1 Kamptonema sp.
TCGCCAGTTGCAGAATGCTGTCGTGGAGTAGATGGCGGTTCACCACATTGGCGTGGATACATTCACCATCGATATTTAGTTTGGAATGATGAAAATGTTTTAACCTTTATTCCTAAATATCCAGTGCTAGAATATCTTAATTTTGGAGAAGATGAAGACAATATGGTTGAAATGCTAAATTCTAGTCCTCTTTATTGGAATACTTATTTTTTATGGGAACATTCTATTGAATTTAAACTTCTGCAACACGACGCAGATTTTCAATGTCAGGTCAATTATTACGAAAAGGTAGCTGAAGCATTGCAAATTTCTAGCGAAAGTAACTTGCAAATTGCTTGTAAATATGGTTTCACTCTTTAATTTAAAATATGCAAATTCAACTATTTATCGATCGCATCTCTGATTTATACGAAAACTGGGAACAGCCACAAGCTTACCCCAAATATCACCTATTTCAGCAGGTACTTAACCAAGTTGAAACTACAAGTACAGCAAATATGATGCAGTTGCTCAACTGGGCTGTAGAATGTATGTCAGCAGATGAAGTTTACTGTGAAATTGGCTGTTTCCAAGGCGGCAGTTTAATTTCTGCTATCCTAAATCAGTGCGATCGCACCGCTTATGCTGTAGATAACTTCTCTGATTTTGATACTTTTGGTGATAGTTTTGACAACTTGGTGGAAAATATCTCTAATTTTAATTTAACAGAACAAGTTTTGTTTTGTCATCAAGACTTTGAAGAATTTTTCTCGAACTTACGAGAGATACAGTCAGAGGATAAAGTCGGTGTATATTTTTATGATGCCTCTCACGATTATCGCTCTCAATTGTTAGCATTACTTTTAGTAAAACCTTTCCTAGCTGACCACGCTATTATTATTTTAAGTAATAGCGACTGGGATACCACACGCCAAGCTAATTGGGATTTTATTGCAACTCATCCTCAATGTCAGCTAGTACTTGATTTCTCTAAATCTGAACAGAGTAAAACTTGGAATGGCTTACAGGTTCTCAGTTGGGATGCGACTCGAAACGATAACTATGAATGGTCGAGTTTTCAGGAGATACGCAACGAAAAAGCGATCCAATCAATTTATGATTTACAGTTAGAAGAAAAGAAAAAAATTGCAGACAATCTCTATAACGATGCTTTAGCAATGCAGCAAGCTGGATGCTTTGCAGAAGCAGAAAAGAAATTTAAACAAGCTTTACAGTGGAATCAAGATCGAATAGAAGCTTGGCACAATCTTGGTATCATCTATTATCTGACAGAGCGTTATCAAGATGCACGGGATATTCTACTCAAATCTTTAGAGCTTAATTCGTCTGAATCAGTCGCATATTATACTTTAGGTTTGGTGTTTGAGAAACTGGGCGATTTTACTCAGGCTATTTTAGCTTATCGAGAAGCGATCGCACTCAATCCCAACTCTGTTGATGCTTATAATAATTTAGGAAATCTCCTATTTCAAGTTGGTCAAATCAGTCAAGCTGAATCTATTTATCGTCAAGCGATCGCAACTAACCCAAACCATTATGGCAGTTATCTTAACCTCGCCAACATCCTCCTAGCACAACAGCAGCTCGATCCTGCCATTACCGCCTGCGAAAAAGCTTTAGAATTGAAATCGGGCGACGCTGAAATTATTGCTAGCCTCGAATTTATCCGCAATCTCAAAAATGACGAAGCTCAAGCAGCGTTATACTTCAGCAATGATTGCTATCAGCGAGGAGAATATCAAAAAGCTATTACCTATTATCGCCAGTTATTAGAACTTCAAAGAGGCGATGTAGAGTTATACTTGTCCCTGGGAAACTGTTACCGGGAACTAGAACAATATCAGGAAACTATCCAAGTTTACCACAACGCCATTAACCTTTATCCTAACACAGTAAATTTTTATCGTAACTTAGTTTCAGTTTTGATAGAATCTGGAGAAACTCAGGAAGCGATCGCGATCGCTACTCACGCCTCAACCTTATTTCCCGATGAATCCTATTTTAACCCCGGACAATTGTTGATTTTGCCTGTAATCTACGAAACACCAGAAGAAATTGAAATTTACCGAAAGCGCTACATTCAAGGAATCCAACAATTAATTCAACAAACCAATCTTAACACAGACTCAGGCAAGCAAAAAGCTTTAAAAAATCTCAGTCAACGTACCAACTTCTTTTTAGCTTATCAAGGTGATAATGACTTAAATATCCAGCAGCAATACGGCGAATTTGCACACCAAGTAATGGCGGCTAATTATCCCCAGTTGGTAAAACCTTTACCAATTCCTCCCCTCAGCAAAAACGGCAAAATTCGCATCGGCTACATCTCAGGTTGCCTGTGGGGACATACAGTTGGTAAACTCAGCTTAGGCTGGCTGCGACATCACGACAGCAGCCAATTTGAAATTTATTGCTATCAAATTAATGAGACCCAAGACCAATTTACTCAACAATTCCGACTCTACAGCGATACTTTTCACTATCTACCTGGTGACATAGAACTAATTTGCAACCAAATTATTGCTGATGAGTTACATATACTCGTTTTTATTGATATTGGCTTGCAAGCGCAAATGACTCAGCTTGCATCCTTGCGCCTAGCTCCAATTCAGTGTACAACATGGGCGCATCCGGTGACTTCAGGATTGCCAACGGTTGATTATTTCCTCTCCAGCGACTTGATGGAACCGGAAAATGCCACAGAGCATTATTCAGAGAAATTAATCCGCTTGCCGAATCTAGGAATTTCCTACGCAGAACCAACTATTCCCGCGGCAACTCAAACTCGCGCTGATTTTAACTTGCGGGATGAGGCAATCGTGTATTTATGTTGCCAAACTCTATGCAAGTACCTCCCTCAACACGACTACATTTTTGCTGAAATTGCACGGCAAGTTCCTCAAGCTCAATTTGTCTTCATCTCCCGGCCGAATGCTGAGATTGGCAAACAGTTTCAACGTCGTCTTCAGTCAGCTTTTGCTCAGCATGGTTTAAATAGTGAAGACTTCTCCGCGATCTTACCTAGACTAGCTCAGGAAGCTTATTGGAATCTTTATATTTTATCAGATATTTTTCTCGATACATTTAGTTGGTCGGGAGGTCATACAACCTTAGATGCGATCGCCTGTAATTTACCCGTTGTCACCTGTCCGGGGGAATTAATGCGCGGTCGTCATTCTTATGCTATTTTGAAAATGATCGGCCTGACAGAAACCATTGCTAAAAATGAAGTAGAATATCTCGAAGTTGCCGTCAGGCTAGGTCTTGAGTCCCAATGGAGGAATAGCATCGCAGAGCAACTGATGCAAAGTCATCGATATCTCTACGATGACAAAAATTGTGTAGTAGCCCTTGAGGGTTTTTATCAGCGTGCAGTTCAGGAAGCTCATTTAGCAACTTCCAATACTTCACCTGGCTAAAGTCAGATTGTGCTACCAAAACGCCGATGAACACAAAATCCTCCATTGATGCGATCGCATTGTCTCAGTCTTCCCGGTATCTGTGCTATAAAACAAGGGAAAAGAAAATTAGGATATAAGTGACTTCCGAAATTCTACTAAGTGTAGATACTAGAATAGATACTTATCATCCTTCTTCATTCGCAGTTGGCGATTTTGAGCAAAGTTGGGGAAAATTTCAACACTTACCAATTGGGGTATGTTAGCCGCAATTGCGATCGCTGTTATTGCTCAGATGAGAACATAACGTTAGAAACTTAACGTGATTTAACGTTAGAATCATCCCCAAATTCTGAAAATTGAGCTAACTTAACATTGAAAGCCCCTGTTGCACTATCAAATCCGCAACGCTTCACTAGGGGTAAATCTCGGCATCCAATTCAGAGTTGCCGATTCACAACCAAAGCTACCAGTTCGATTGCATCGTAAATCGCGTATGAGTCAATTCAGGGAGATAGGGTAAACATGGGTGCATCAATACAGCCAGGAAAAATGCAAATCACAGCCAGCAGGCAAATATCTGTGAGCGGTTCAACTAACCTCACCGCACCAGTTCTCGAAAATATTAAACCACCGACAATGCTCATCTTATTTTTCTGAGCATAGTTCAAGCCGAAAGCTTGAGCAAAAATTTGTCTAGAAAGCCGAGCACCACGAGCAAACTTTCCACAGCTTTTAATTTCATACTGGCAAACAGCGTGCATTTTTTGTGAGAAAGGCTACAATCGTAAAGGTCTTGGCAAGAGCGGACAAAAAACCCTTGACGTTACGACCCCACAATGTTGAGTGAGGTCTGAGCGATGTATTTTTCTGCCACTTACTAGGCAGACACACGACTAAATTCGAGGGGTTTACCCTTCGCCAATTTGCCTTAACACAGGCAAAAAATGTTCTCTACTTATTAATTCTTCGATTCAGGAGCATGAGGAACGCGGCATGATCCAGACTAATAACGTACTCGAAACCAAGGTTAAGCCTGAGATATCAACTATTGAGTTACTTGCAAACGCTCCCAGCGTTCTGCCTGAGAGTGACTTAGAACTCTTCATCGACGACGAGGGAGACGATCGCGAAGACTTTTTAGAAGCTCAGTCTGAGGAGGACGACACTAAGTCTGGCAAAGCAGGCAAAGCTCGTCGTCGGGCTCAGGCCAAGAAAAAGCACTACACTGAAGACTCAATTCGCCTTTACCTGCAAGAAATTGGTCGAATTCGACTGTTACGGGCAGACGAAGAAATTGAACTCGCACGCAAAATTGCTGACTTACTAGGATTAGAACGAATTCGAGAGCAACTTTGTGAAGAACTAGAGCGAGAACCCAAAGATAATGAATGGGCTAATGCTGTAGATATGCCATTACCTGCGTTCCGCCGTAGGCTACACTTAGGTCGGCGGGCAAAGGATAAGATGGTGCAGTCAAACTTGCGTTTGGTGGTTTCTATTGCCAAGAAATACATGAATCGAGGACTGTCTTTCCAAGATTTGATTCAAGAAGGCAGTCTGGGTTTAATTCGGGCCGCTGAGAAGTTCGACCACGAGAAAGGTTATAAATTCTCAACTTATGCTACTTGGTGGATTCGCCAAGCAATTACCAGAGCGATCGCCGATCAATCTCGTACAATTCGTCTGCCCGTACACCTTTACGAAACTATCTCCCGGATTAAGAAAACTACCAAACTCCTCTCCCAAGAAATGGGTCGCAAACCCACAGAGGAAGAAATCGCGACTCGCATGGAAATGACCATCGAAAAACTGCGGTTTATTGCTAAATCTGCACAGTTGCCAATTTCTTTGGAAACTCCCATTGGTAAAGAAGAAGATTCACGTCTGGGAGATTTCATCGAATCCGATGGCGAAACTCCTGAAGATCAAGTTTCTAAGAATCTGTTGCGAGAAGATTTAGAAAGTGTTTTAGATACTTTAAGCCCCCGCGAACGCGATGTTTTGCGGCTTAGGTACGGTTTGGATGATGGACGGATGAAGACGTTGGAGGAAATTGGTCAAATTTTCAACGTCACTCGCGAACGCATTCGCCAAATCGAAGCCAAAGCACTGCGGAAGTTGCGCCATCCCAACCGGAATAGCATTCTCAAAGAATATATCCGCTAACGTTACTGTCAGCCATCCCCCGAAAGGGTGATAACACAGGTAGAGTGGGCACGGCTTGCTCTACCGATTATCACTTTGCCCAAAAATTTGGGAGTACCCAGCATTGATTTTCGCTGGCTGCTGCGATCGCGATAGATTAAGTAGTCGGACAAAAGTAAGTAAATCCACCAAATTAAACGTAAGATACCGATGGCTAAAAAGTTTGCTGTATAAGCATTCTTCCTTCTTCCTTCTTCCTTCTTCCTTCTTCCTTCTACTTAAACGATACTGTTTTCAGAAATATTAACAAATATGAAACATTGACTGTTCCCCCTTCCCCGTTCCCTATTCCTTTGTCCTCATAGTTAACTTTATTTTTTGTCCAGCTATTTACTGAGGATTATATTTAAACACCACCAGAGTGATATCATCGTAAACCTTTTGGGTTCCAATGTGTCGCCGCAAATCGTTAATGATACCTTGGCTAATTTCATTAGCCGATCGCTGCCAATTTTGTTTAATAATTTCTATCAGACGGTCTAAACCGTATTGTACGTTTTTCAAATCGTCAGCTTCAGTAATACCATCCGTATAGAGTACCACCACATCTCCCACTCCCAATTCTATCTTAACTGACTTCAAGTAATCGTCAATATCAGCCTCTAAACCAAGAGGAAAACCTAAATTTTCTGTATTAATTCTCTCTATAATCGGCTCTCTATCACAGCCGCAACGCATGACAATCATTTCTTCATGTTGTCCGCTTAAAGTCAGAATGCCATCAGAATAATCTAGTAAAGAAAGACTCAAAGATTTATCACAATTCATGCGTTGCACATTTTCATAAATAGTGCGATTTAGAGTAATTAAAATTTTCTCAGAATCAGTTTCATTATGTGTGAGCAGCGTCCGCAATGCCATTTGCACCATAATCATCAGTACTCCGCTTTCCAAGCCATGTCCAGTGACATCACCAATGCTAATTTTAATGCGACCATTTTGCCGAATAATATCGTAATAGTCACCAGCAACTTCTTCTGCTGGTTCCATAAATCCTGCTATATCTAATTCTGTAATTTGATGAAGTTCCTCTGGTTTCGGCAGAATCATTTGTTGGAGTTGGCGTGTCACTTCTAACTCAGTGCTCATGCGGATATTCTCAGCACTCAAGCGCTCGTTAAGTTCGACAATTTCCTGATTGGCTTGGGCAAGTTGAGCGGTACGGTTGGCAACTTTGGCTTCAAGAGTGTCAAAGGATTCTTTCAACTGATGACTCATGTGGTTGAAAGCAGCGGCAAGAGTTCCCACTTCATCTTTACTGTCAACTTTGACAGTTTGATCGAATTGGCCAAGAGCGATCGCATCTGCTACTACTACCAGTTTCGAGATCGGTTGCGTTAGCCGCCGCGCCAACCACCACCCAACACTCACCGCTAGGGGCAACGTCACTAAAAAGGTAATTAGAGCTTGGTTTCTCGCCTGAATTTCGCTCTCAAGAATCGCCGAAGCATCTAATTCGATCGCCAGTACCCCTTCATGCCGCCCCATCCCATCCACTATCGGCGCGTAACCATATAAAACGGCTTTTCCAGCTCGATCGGGCAGTAGTTTCTCTTCCACAACTGGCCCTTGGATGGCGCTCAAACCGCCCTTCAACAGGGGTGTGAACTTGGTAAGCGCTGCACCGACAGTAGCGAGGGGGTTTGGCGGTAGGGAATAATCCATCACATAGACAATGCTGCCGTCGGGTTGCTGACGCAATGTATAAATTTGTTTAATGCCTTTGGTTGCTGCTTGAAAGGCTTGGAGGCGTTGTCGGAGAATATTATAATAAGGGCGTTGCCGATCGCTATAGGTAATGACGAGAGAATGGTAGTCACTATCCATTTGGGGAGCGGCGAGACTGACGAGATCCAAGAGGCGATCGCGCATAGCCTGACGCTGAGCAGTCCGTAAGTGTAAGTAAAGATTAGCGGTTAGCACGCCAGCGACAAGTACAATCAATATCGAGTAAGCGGCTGTGAGTTTAGCGCTTAACCCCCAACCCTGCTGTTTTGCTTTGATCTTAGAAGCAATAAATTGCTTTATAAATTGCCAGTTTTCGATCACGCTAATATATCTCTTTGCTTCCTATGGAATCAAGCCGAGGGTGTCTCGATAAGCAGCGCGTTGATTAGCTCTCCCTAGTTTATTCGTAATTTCTTCCCAACCATTATTGATTTGCTGGAGTGCTTCCTCCCTGGTAATTTTGCTAGCCAAAAAAGCTGCAAGCGCTCGATCTAGAACCTTCCCTTGATAATTATTGTTCTCAGGAATTCGGAGATCAAGCACGATATTTGGACTTCTAAGACTAACACCGATCGCGCCAAGGTACTTGCTGGCAGTTTCAAAACTCATACCTGCTTTTAGCCAGGGTTCGCGGTTGGTAAATTGGGAAGTGCGGTAGGGATTGAAACCTGTTACTCCAATTGTGACATCAATATTTGCTTGAGCTGGTTGGCTGAGGTAGGAGATGAAAGCGTAGCCTGCATCCTTATTTTTGGGAGAAACTGCTTTGTTAATGGCTCCCACCCAACCGCCGAAAGCAGCATAGGGAGCATGATTAACACCGTTGAGAGCAAAAGGACAAATGACTTTGTTGCAAGGTATCAATTTACCAGTAGTGCGATCGAGCACTTTTTTTGTTCCTGGCAAAATGACAGCTCCGACTTTATCTTTTACTCTAGAGTTGGGTGCGATCGCCAAAGTACCAGTATCCCCCCAGTCCAACGTTAACGCACAGCGACCAGCAATAAAGAAGTCGCGAGCTTGTGCCAGGTCAAAGTTCAACTCGTCAGGTGGGCCGTACTTTGCTGTTTCTTTATAAATATCCAAGGCGGTGGCTATAGCTTCATTATTTACCAGCGGCTTCATCGTATCTGGATCGAAAAATGCCCCCTGCTGAGTGCCCTGACTTTGGAGGAAGGAACTAGCAACAGACCAAAACATCCAATAGGAGAGAGTGTTAGGCTTTTTGGCGGTACAGGAACCGTAATCGGGAGTACCGTCGCCGTTCAAGTCGCGCTGATGAAATCGTTTCGCGATCGCCAGATATTCTTCCCAAGTTTCCGGCGGGTTAAGACCGGCTGCTTGTAGCAAATCTGTCCGGTAGTAAACCATCTGAAAGTCCCCATCTAGGGGAATGCTGACAATTTTACCTTGATAAGTAGAGCTAAAGTCTCGGAAAAAAGGAGCGATGTCATTCCATTCAATATTACGGTCAGCAGCGACTCGCTGAGTTAAATTTTCTAGGTATCCAGAGGTGGCATAATCCACCATCCACTGAGGCGCGAATACAATTACATCATATTTTTTAGTTCCTTGACTCAAATCCTGCTTTATTTCCTGATACAACTTGCCAAAGGGAACTGTAATAACGTTCACCTTCGCTCCTGTGAGCTTTTCAAACTCAGGAGCTCGCCGTTTCAGGGGTTCTGCGATCGGGGGTAGATCGCGAGTTATGACAGTAATGGTTGTGCCGTCAAAGCGTGTGATTGGTGCTGGAGAAGTGGCATTGACAGAAGGTACAGGGCTGTTTTTCGTTGCTGGGGGCGCTTGACAAGCAGTTGTGAGTCCTCCCCACAAAGCAGCTAACCAAATTAGTTTTTGTTTAGTTGTTCGCGGCTGTTGTAAACGATTCGCGGTTTTGGGTTGCATCTGTTGATTCCTTGCCTACTTTTCAGTGCGATCGCTTTTAGACGTACTGATAGCTAAACCAGTATCAGGGTCGAAAAGATGAATTTTATCAGGTGCGATCGCCAGCCAAAGTTTTTCCCCAATACTAACCGCAGTTTCTGACCCAATTCGCACTTGTAGCCGAGTTTCCCTAACCTCTACTAAACTCACCCATAAATAGGTTTCATGCCCCAAAGCCTCTACAATTTCTACTTGTACCAGCAGATTTTTAGTAGCAGGGGGACTAATGCTCAAATGTTCTGGTCTAATGCCTAAAATTAGCGATCGCCCGTCATAATTTTGTAGAGCTTTTTCCCAAACATCAGGTAAAGTAAAACGAAACTGCGGATGAGAAACCAGTAACGGAGCCGTAAACTGTACGGGGAGAAAATTCATCGGCGGCGAACCAATGAATTGAGCTACAAATAAATTAGCGGGTTTATTGTAAAGTTCAAGAGGTTTTGCCACCTGTTGCAGTTGACCTCGATCCATCACCGCAATGCGATCGCCCATCGTCATCGCCTCAATTTGGTCATGGGTGACATAAATAGTCGTAGTCCCCAATTGTCGCTGCAACTGCACAATTTGTGCCCTAGTTTCCGCTCTCAATTTAGCATCTAAATTAGATAATGGTTCATCCATCAAAAACACTTGAGGATTTCTCGCCATCGCTCGACCCAAAGCCACCCGCTGCTTTTGACCACCAGAAAGTTGTTTTGGCAAACGATGTAAAAGAGATTCAATTTGCAGCATTTCAGCAATAGTTTGCACTCGCTTATCTACAGCTTGTTCGCGCTCAGATAAATAGCGCAAACCTTTAGGTAAATTTCGCGTTAATGCTGTTAACATCTCCTCAAATAAGAGGGGGAGAGTGGGAGATGGGGGGGATGGGGAAGATGAGGGAGAGGAGGAAGTTAAATCTAACCCATTCCCCCAGTCTCCCTGTCCCCCTGTCCCTTTCCCTCGCCGCAACCCAAAAGCTAAATTGTCATAAACAGTTAAGTGTGGATAAAGAGCGTAATTTTGAAATACCATAGCAATATCGCGCTCTTTCGGAGGTAGATCGTTAACTAAGCGATCGCCCACCCAAATATTCCCACCAGTCAGAGATTCCAGACCAGCAATTGACCGTAAAAGTGTACTTTTACCGCATCCCGACGGCCCAACTAAAACCATAAATTCGCCATCTTGCACCGACAAGTTAATGCGACGTAAAACAGTATGGCTAGAAGTATGAATATTACTGTCAACTTTACCAGGAGAAGATGAGTTTTCAGAATTGGATAAAACAATTTCATTTTTTATTCTTACAGGTTCATCTTTACGAATAACCGGAAAGGTTTTGTAGATGTTTTCTAGAATAACTTGTGCCATGATGTTTTTATTAGTAGCTATATTATTGAATTATGACTCTATTGGATAGATGATTTTTTCGGATTCAGAACCATCTTCATTGTCTGTTATAAAAGAATGAAATTCTACTATCGGAACCTCATCTTTTCTTTGTAACCTTAAGATTTCCCAAATATTAGGATGATCTTGTAGCTTGATTTCTATGACCATTAACCAATCCGATCCTGTGTCTCTATTTATTATTCGTTCAGCAATTAAATTTTCACCATTATTCCAAAAAGTTGTTGTTATTACTTTAGTAACATTTGCTTCATCATCAACTATTCTTAGCTTAGTATGCGATAATTCTTGCCGTTCAATATCTAAGTATTCAAAATCCTTGTCGTACATAGCAACGCAATCCCATTCGATTTTTTCATCTGGGTCTAAATCAAAATATTCTTCGGGTAAAATCTCAATAACTTCCCACCGCTCAGAACCGATGAGTTGATATTCTAAGAAAATGTAAACAGACATAAGTTTAGTATTCAGTCGCTTTTAGGGTGGGCGCTCACCACAAAAAGCCTGTAACTCATAGCTATAGTAGCTATAGATGGTTGAGGCGAGCGCCCACCTTACGTTTAATCAGCAATCAGCAATCAGCAATTAGCAATTAGCAATTAGCAACTAACAACCAACAACTAACAACCAACAACTAACAACTAACAACCAACAACTAACAACTAACAATTAACAACTAACAACTTTGACAATTTTTTCACCCGCATTGAGATTAACTGCGCGATCGCCTGGAGCATCTTTACCCCAGAAGGCAATTTTATCCATTCCCACACGCAGCAACCGCCCATTATTAGTTAATAACTTCACCTCCTGTCTCGGAATTGCACCCAAAAGTCCAACCAAAGTATCCTTCGGTTCTGCGAAATGAAACGCTTGAGTGCCAATTTCACCGCGTCCCGTCAGCCTCACAGAACCTACAGGCATCCGTTTTGCCCAACCGAACTCAGAAACCATCAACAAACTGCCATCAGCAGCAAGGGTGACGCAGCCAACCAACTGTTCCTGCTTCCGCAGTCGAGTTGCTTGAGAACCTTGTGCAGCGCGGCCCATTGGTGGTAGTTCTTCATCATTGAGCTGAAAGCGCAACAGTCGCCCCCCGGATGTGGCTAAAACCACTTGTTCCCCTACTTTGCTGAGCATTGCATAGCGCAATTCATCATCATCTTTGAGTTTAACTGCTGTAACGCCGCGATTAGTTATATCGCTCAATTCAGAAAGAGGCAAGCGCTTAATTTTTCCTTCCTGAGTCAACGTTACCAAGTCAGTAAATTCAGAACTTTCAGACAAAACAAACAGTCCTGCTACAAGTTCTGGAAGATGACTTGGAGCCACATCTTTAGTTGCTGAAGGCGAAAGTAAACTGATAATAGGCGTGCCGCGATCGCGATTTCCCGCAGCAGGAATGTCAGAAATTTTCAGCGGGTAAGCTTTGCCAGTACGAGTCAAGATCGCTAAGTTTTCATTAGTTCTAGCTTGGAGAATCCTCACGGTAAAATCGCTTTCTCCTCCGCGCGAATGCACAGACTTATCGTGATTTTTACCGCGAGTTGGCTCCGATGGAGATAGTCGCCGCACGTATTGCTTGTGGGTGAACTCCAAAACAGTTGGTTCCGAAGGCTCAGTGCTAACTGAGGTGACAGGTGGTTGATGGGCTTTCTTTTTCCCCTCAACTTTAATCTCCTCCGATCTCTTGCTCCCTTGTTCCCTTGCTCCTCTGCTCTCTTGCTCCTGTGTTCCTGCGCTCCCCTGCTCCCCTGCTCTGCTTCCCTGCTCGACAGCGACTAGCCGGGTGCGGCGGGGATCGCCATGCTTGCGTTTGAGCGATCGCAATTCCTTCTTCAAAGCCTTAAGCAGCTCGCGGCGATCGCCTAACAACCTCTGCAACTCCTGAATAGTCGCCATTAACTCATCAAACTCAGACTGTAAATTCTGCCTTTCCAAACCAGTTAGTCGGCGCATCGGCATTGCCAAAATCGCATCAGCTTGACTTTCGCTAAAATTCAGGCGACTTTGCAAACTTTGCTTAGCAGTAGTACCGTCTGGAGAATTTCTCAGAATATCGATCGCAGCATCTAGATTTCCCAGAACCAAAAGCAGCCCTTCGACAATGTGACAGCGACGCTGGGCAACCTGCAACTCGTGATTGTAGCGTCGAGTCAACGTTATTTCCCGGAAATCCAAGAACTCCTGCAACATTTGCCTAAGCGTCAACTGGCGAGGTTGACCATTAACCAAAGCCAGCAAAATCGCTCCAAAGTTGCACTGCAAATCAGTTTGATGGTAGAGACGAGCAAGGATAGCTTCTGGAGATGCCTCGCGCTTGAGTTCGATGACCACGCGAATACCTTCGCGATCGCTCTCATCCCGCAAATCCGAAATACCCTCAAGTCGGCCCTGATTCACCAATTCCGCCAGTTTCTCAATCCAGCCTGCCTTATTCACTTGAAACGGAAACTCCGTCACCACAATTGCCACTTTGCTGCGAGTTTTGCGGCTGGCTGGAATTTCCTCAATCCGAGTCACTCCCCGGACTGCAATACTACCTTTGCCTTTCATGTAAGCATCGGTAACTCCTTCCCCGCTAAGGATTTCACCGCCAGTAGGAAAGTCGGGCCCTGGAATCAGCTCCAGCAACTTCTCATCAGACAAATCTGGCGTATCAATCAAAGCAATTAAACCATCCACAACCTCATTTAAGTTGTGTGGCGGAATATTCGTCGCCATTCCCACTGCAATACCAGAGCAACCGTTGAGTAACAGAAACGGCAACTCAGCAGGTAATACCGTTGGTTCCTGTTGCGAGTTATCGAAATTACCAATAAAGTCAACCGTAGCCTCGCCGACATGAGTTAACATGGCTTCGTGACAGATGGGTGCTAAACGAGTTTCTGTATAACGCATCGCCGCTGGTGGGTCATTATCCACCGACCCAAAATTTCCGTGACCCGCCAGTAACGGATAGCGCGACGAAAATTCCTGAACCATTCGTACCAGAGCGTCATAAACTGATTGGTCGCCGTGAGGATGATATTTTCCTAGAACGTCCCCAACCACCCTGGCACACTTGCGGTAAGGACGATCTGGCGTTAGACCTAGTTCGTGCATGGCGTATAAAATCCGCCTGTGAACCGGTTTCAAGCCATCGCGGACATCTGGCAAAGCACGCCCGACGATTACACTCATGGCGTATTCGAGGTACGACTGCTGCATCTCGGTGTGCAGAGGCGTTGAGATTACTTGGCCAGAAAAGAGGTTTAATTGTTTAGCCATGAGTAGTTGTGTCCGTTAATTCCTAAGTGTAAAACAGCGCTCAACAGGACGCTGCTGAGACCGCCCCCGCGGAAAACTGATATATGCTGTGATTACACGATATTAGACCGCGATCCCCCTGAGTTCGTTGCTCTTAGCGCAGCCTCCGCTAAAATTTTGAGAGCGTAAGCGAGCATTTTTCCCTAGTCGGTTGCTCTACTAAACTTGGTAATAGCAGTTTTACACTTATATTGCTTAGCTTTATCGGAATCATCAGACTAGGGCGAAGCCAGAAGTAAACAGCAAAACCTGTGCAGTAATTACTCTACAGAGATTTGCCTAAGATTTATAGAGCAGCAAGCAGCAAGGAAAATACTATGAAAACCGTTCTGATTGTAGAGGACGATTTGGTGAATGCGCGGGTTTTTTCCAAGATTTTGACTAAGCGGGGTGGCCTCGCGGTAAAACACACAGAAAATGTGGAAGAGGTAATGCAAATTGCGATTGATGGGGAAGCTGACCTAATTTTGATGGATGTGTCTCTGTCTCGGAGTGTTTACCAGGGTAAAGCTGTGGACGGCATTAAGATTACTCAAATGCTAAAAGCAAATCCCCAAACGGCTAAGCTGCCAATTATTTTGGTGACAGCTCACGCGATGGCAGGCGATCGCGAAACTTTTCTCAATCAGAGCGGTGCTGACGGTTATATTTCTAAACCTGTCGTCGATCATCAAGATTTTGTAGCTCAAATTAAGGCTTTGCTTCCCCAGGAGTAGGAGTGGGAGATGGGGGGATGG
>DATGYA010000172.1:0-9006 GCA_035298405.1 Kamptonema sp.
TTAATCAAGTATGCCTAATTTTTGGTCTTTCTAGCCAGGGCAGCTCGACTACACACGACCTCTGTGGGTACATCCGCTAGAAATCAGATTTTCTGCCAGTTGTCGGGGGTGTGAGCGAGGCTGCAAGGAAAGCGATGCACCTAAGTCTTCTAGCTCGATATTTTTACTATATTTTAATTATCTCGCTATTATGGGCGGTTTTTCGAGAAAATTATTGAAGACTCTTTAAAGACTTGTTGAAGTTGCCCTCTACTATATAAATTATTGCTAAATTTAAGTGGTTTTTGCACCTTTGGATACTTTTATCATACATCATTGCTTTATAGGGAATGTTGCTTGCCCCAAGAGGGTATTAGCCTTTAGGTATAAATTTTAATAATTTATGGTATTACCGTAGTTTCTCTGTTGACAGTTTTCAGTAAATATGCTGTAAATAGCAGGAGCGATCGCCCGACCTTGATATCAACTTAAAATTCAACCTTTAGTCTAGTAGGGGTTGAAACCCCCCAATGACTTTTAGCTTAAGTCGCCCTCTGGATGCTACGTTACGGAAAGGACAAGGACAGAGGACAAAGGACAAAAGAATGCGTATCTCTATCAACTGGCTACGGGAACTGGTAGACATTGCCGTAACGCCAGAAGAACTAGCGGAAACCCTGACAATGGCTGGGTTTGAGGTAGAAGAAATCGAAGACCGCCGCACTTGGGCCGATGGCGTGGTATTGGGCAAAATACTTACTTGCGAGCAGCATCCTAATGCTGACAAGCTGAGAGTCTGCAAAGTGGATATCGGCAAGGGTGGCGAACCCTTAAACATCGTTTGCGGAGCTCCTAATGCTAGAGCTGATATCTATGTAGCTGTCGCCACTATCGGGACTTATTTACCAAATATCGATCTGAAGATTAAACCCGCTAAACTTCGGGGTGTAGCTTCGGAGGGAATGATTTGCTCTGTGGCGGAATTGGGACTAGCAAAAGAGTCTCCTGGTATTCACATTTTTGAGTTAGAAAATCCTGAATTGGGCAGTGATATTCGGCCACTGTTGGGTTTAGATGATGTGATTTTAGACTTGACAGCAACGGCAAATCGCGCTGATGCTTTGAGCATGGTGGGTGTGGCACGGGAGGTGGCGGCCCTAACTGGGGTTGATCTCAGAATTCCAGAGACGGCGGGGGTTTTAATTAAAGGGAAAGATGGCAGCGAAAGTGCAGATTTAGTTATAGATATTTCCCAGTCTCAAGCTTGCCCAATCTACATCGGTACTGTAATTGAAAAAGTGAAAATTGGCCCTTCTCCCGCGTGGTTGCAGCAACGCTTACAAGCGGCGGGAGTAAGACCAATTAGTAATGTGGTCGATGTTACAAATTATATCCTTTTGGAATGGGGACAACCGCTACACGCTTTTGATAGAGATCGATTAGAAGCTGTTGCAGGTAGTAGCGATTTAACTCTTGGGGTTCGCTTTGCTAAATTGGGGGAATCTCTGAAAACTCTGGACGGTCAAACCCGCAATTTGCAGGAACAAGCGCTGTTAATTACTGTTAACGATCTGCCTGTAGCTTTGGCTGGCGTGATGGGCGGGGAGGAGACGGAAGTTCACGAAGGTACGCAAAATTTGGTTTTAGAAGCAGCGATTTTTGAGCCTGTAGCAATTAGGCGATCGGCTCGTTCTCAAGGTTTGCGAAGTGAAGCTTCTACTCGCTACGAACGAGGGGTGAATCAGGCAGAGTTAGCGTTAGCTTGTCGCCGTGCTTTAAACTTGATTGTGGAACTGGCAGAGGGAGTAGCTGTTGTTCAGGAAAGTGCGAGTATCGGTGTCGATCGCTCAAATTTGACGGGAACTGTAGAATTGCGTTTGGATCGGGTAAATCAGGTTTTAGGACAACTTAAACGAGGTGAAGGTACGCTTTATGAAAAGTATCTACAACCTGATGAAATTAAGGGAATTCTAACAGCTTTGGGATGCGGTGTGGCTCCGAGTGCTGAGGCGCGGGTGTGGACAGTGACGATTCCGGCTTATCGCTATCGGGACTTAGAACGGGAGATCGATTTAATTGAGGAAATTGCGCGGCTTTACGGTTACGATCGCTTTTGCGATACTTTGCCGAGTAAGACGGCGGCGGGTTTTTTACCTTTAGAATATGCTGCAATTCGTAAGATTCGGGCGGCTTTTCGCGCTGCTGGTTTAACGGAGTTGATGCACTATTCGCTGGTGAAGACGGAGGGGGAAAATCAAGTGGTTTTGGCTAATCCGCTGTTAGTTGAGTATTCGGCTTTGCGGACGGAGATGCTGTCGAGTTTGATCGATGCTTTTGAGTATAATTTGGAACAGGGAAATGGGCCGTTAAATGGGTTTGAAATTGGTCGTATTTTCTGGAAAGATGCGGAGAAGATGCAGGAAGCGGACAGGATCGCGGGAATTATTGGTGGCGATCCAAGTGTGGGGAAATGGCGACAGGGGGGACGCGATCGCGCTTTGACTTGGTTTGAGGCGAAGGGGATTTTAGAGAGTGTGTTTGAGGCTTTGGGTTTGAGGGTGAGTTATGAGTGCGATCGCACTGATTCACGACTGCATCCAGGCCGCACAGCGGCGTTATCTTTAAAGGGTAGCCGTTTGGGACTTTTTGGGCAATTGCACCCGCAATTGCAACAGGAACGAGGTTTACCAGAGGCAGTTTATGCCTTCCAATTTGATTTGAAGGTGTTGTTAGCAGCGTTGAATGAAGCTGACAATTTAACTCGCAAATTCAGCGTTTATTCTAGCTATCCTGCCGCCGATCGCGATTTAGCTTTATTTGCACCTATTGATGTTTCTGTTGTTGAGATTGAAGGTGTGATGAAAAAGGCTGCTGGCAACTTATTGGAGTCGGTAGAATTGTTTGATGAATATCGCGGCGAGAATGTGCCGGAAGGTCAAAGAAGTTTGGCTTTTCGGTTAATTTATCGTGTGAGCGATCGCACTCTTGCTGATGCTGATATTGAACCTGTGCAACAAAAAGTTCGCGATGCACTGGTGAAGCAGTTCGCTGTTAGTTTGAGAAGTTAGGGGATTGTTAATGGCCGTAACATTTCGCTAACGATAAAGGAAGCGTCAGGAAAGTACAAAGGTGAAATGCTCATGCTATCGGCAAGTATTAGCTCACTTTTGTAGCCTTCCTGACTCGGTTCTCTAAATACGTGGAGTTGGCGGTCATTGATATCTAATACCCAATAATCAATAATTCCTGATTGAGCGTAAATTTGGGCTTTGATCCCGCAATCTTTTCTTAGAGTTGTATCGGCTATTTCAATAATTAAATAAATTTCTGATGGAGTTGGGTGTCGGTCTTCGTAGTAGAGTGGATCTCGCATAAGCAAGGCAATATCTGGCTCTGGTTCGGAGTTATCATTTAATTTAATAGAGTCTTGTACGCTAATCAAAACGGACTTCTCTAAACGGTCTTGCAATAGTTCTACAGTACGTTTTACTGCTGCATTATGCGCTGTTCCTTTGGCTGCCATTTTTACTATCTGTCCTGCTAGTAATTCTACTTTTTCATCCTCGTCAATAATACCAGATTCTATCATCCGGTGATAATCTTGAACTGTAAATAGATGAATTTCTAATAATGTTGTCATGGCTGTCTCCTGTATTTGCTTAACTTGACCATTTCGGTGATTAAGATATCACCCAGAGGGCGGTATTACTGGTATGTTAGCTATAATTTAGTGTAACATATTAAGAAGAAATTGCCAAAATAGTCAAGTAGGATGATATTCTAACAATGGCAATAGATTTCATTTTAGATCGACAGTCTGAAGTTTAAATTATTAAGGAGAGTGAAGGCGATGGCTAAGTATGTGATGTGGGGAAGTTACTGTGAGGATGTCATCGAAAAACGTGCGCCTTTTCGGGATGCTCATTTGGCGGGATTGGCGAAGCAAAAAGAGTCTGGCGTGTTGATTACTCTGGGGCCAACTAAGGATTTAACTAAGGTTTTTGGGATTTATGAGGCGGAGGATCAGGCAACTGTGAGACAATTGGTGGAGGCCGATCCTTATTGGGAAAATGGGGTTTGGACTGAGTATGATGTGAAAGAGTGGATTCAGGCTTTTTAAAGGAGTTAATATGTCTGTCCCGCCCGATCACACCAGTAATTTATTCTAAAACTTGACTAATTGTTCAAACTGCTGTACCATTCAATGACAGTAGCAGAACTGCATAAGTTGTAAAGTAGCGTGAAGAGGTTAAGAGAGTGAATAATAGTCTGAGAGCGGGAGAAGGCGATTTAGTTCTTGTTGACTATGGGGACTTACTGGACAATATTCTAGCAGTTTTAGGCAATCGCCAGACTCAGAACCCTTTTAGCATATATGGTAGTTGCGATCGCTTAGTCATCGACATTGACAGCATAGCCGAACAACTGGCTGGTTTGCGGGTAGACAACCCTTTAGGTGCTTCTGAACGCAGTGCACGTACAGCAACAGTCAACTTTACTCCCGGTTTCCAAGAACGTTTTCCAGGTCAAATTACAAAGATTAAAAATAGTTTGAAAGATTTGCTGGAGTTGGCACTCAAGCAACAGAATCAACAGCTTTCTATCGAACAGTTTGTTGCTGGCTTAGCTACAGATTTGCAGGCTCTAAAAGCTCAAGCTGCCAAGTTAGATTTTAGCTATCCCTTTGGGAACTATTCAGGGTTGCAAAAGCAGCGCTTGAGTTTGCACAAAGATTCTAGTAGCAAGGAACTGCTGAAATTTCATAAACTAACTATTACCGTTGGAAAGACCAGCCATTTCAACGCTGAGCTAAGGCAAGGCTTAGAAAACTATATCAAATCTCAATTTGCGAGTGCTAGTGACAGCCAGCGCGAAGACTTAAATTATATTCTTGAAGATTTAGAGGAAGATCCTAAATCAGACTTTTACAAACTCAAAGAAATTGTAGATACAGAAACTATAGGCAAACTCAAAAAACAGGCACAAATATGTTATTTAGAATTTCTACAAGAAAATGCTACCACAAGGAATAATGCGTCAACTCATGAAGGGATAATTTATTTACAAGACCTAATCATGCGGCTCAAACTCATTGATGAATATATCAGCAATCTTGAAAAAGGTGACGGTCATTACTTGGTTAACTATGCGGACACAGACTTAAATTATCGAGATGCTTTTTCTCGTGCTGAAGCATTTGATATGCTGCCAATTATTCCTAAGATAGAAGGATATTTAGGAGAAACCAAAGATGAAAGTAAGGGAGAGATACAGTTTATTTTTGGGCTAAAGCTCAAGTTTAATAACCCAGTTCAAGCCTATGGCGGTGAAACAGTCTTTGATTATTATCTCAAATTGATAGACCCGGAAAGTGAGGAACACAAAGCTGAACTTGCCGCTCCTGCTAGAAAAGAAATTTTCGCCAGAAAGGTATTGAAGTTAGTATTTTTGTACTACTTCGTATTTGCGGGGAAAGACCCATCATCAAAAGATAATACAGTTAACTCAGACTTAGAATACGATCCAATTCCAGTATTTGAGGAAAATGTACTAAAAATTCTCAGCGGTTCTGATAAAGCAGCCAAACAGCGCCTTTTACGAGACATCAAAAAGGGTTTTGAACAAGATAACATTGCCTCTAAAATAGACAAGCTTAAGAATCTCCTGCAACGACTTCTGACACAAAAGCATTTACCGAAAGAATTTCCACTCCACATTTCGGTAAAAAGCAGCATTTTACTGGATAATATTGAAAATATTTCTAAAGCGGATACATTTTTTAAGCCGATTCTCCAAACCAAGACAAAAGAAGTATTAAAATACATAGCTATTGGTAAGGCAAATGCTGCTCAAAATTCCCTGTGTACTCTGACCGCTCAAATTGCAATTAGTGATGTTCATTATTTTTCTACTGACGACCTGCAAAGCTTCAGTATGGAATATGATATTACAGGTGTTAAAGCTATGCCAGTGCTGCTCATCCCAAAAGAACCGCAGTCCCGCAAAATATATAACGATTTGTTTAAACAGCGAAAAATAGTCGCTTTTTCCTACAGTCTAGCTAGCAATCAATGGGATTCTAAAAAAAGTTTTGTGTATCGGTTTACTTTCGACTTACTTGCATATACTTGCCTTAAGATACTTTTAGAAAAGCAGAGTAGATTATTTATTCCCATACTCCGGTTGCAACTGAGCAACCAGCAGTCTGATGCGCCAGTAGAAGAGTTTATGCGTTCTTTATCTAAAAGATTGTCGCATTTACTCAATGAGGAACATCGCTCTAATTCTCAGGGTATTGATATCAGGAAGAATTTAGGATACAAAGTTCCCAATGTGATGAGTTCTCTGTATTCTGTGCTGCCTAAAAAGTTTACCTTTGCCAACAAATCAGATTCTCCACAAGAACTGGAAAAGCTCGCTATAGTTATAGTCTCCAGTCGGGAAAGCGATGCTAAGTGGAAAAGCCAGCAAAAGCTGTCGAATTTGCAGGGAGAAATTGTGGGGATAGTGCGTCAAAAAGATGGGTCTGTTAGACTACAGTTACTAAAAACTTTCTCTGAAACCTACGAGCATGAAGATATGTTTAGAGAACCTACAGTTGTGCGAGATGAAATGGGGAAAATTTATAAAATGGGATTCAGACATTTTCTCTACATTGCCAAGGCTCCCTATTCTAGTACCTTGCACATGACACAAAAAGAAGATGCTTTATTTTTCATGTCCAAAGATGTAATTAAATATTTTAAGGAAAACTATAATGACATCAAAATTTATCCGATGTTTTTTGATAAATACTATGCAGTCAAGCTGTCAGAAACATTGGGAGTAAATTCTTTATACATTCAGGATACGCTGGAATTGACTGCTCTAGTCAAAGACCCTAGCAAACGCTCCGTTGTATTTTTTAACCTGTTTAATGGACTGGTAGTAGGTTCAGAAGCAGAACGCAATTACAGAGGTGTAATTTCCTATGCTACTCTATTAAATATTTATAAAGATATACTGGATGATGAACATATCTATCAGGGATTGATCTCCAAGACTCAACTAAAAAATGACATTTTGCAGTATTTAACTTTGTTCCACTTTTCTCGTTACGAAAAAGAGCCTGGTAAAACTGGTAAAATTAGTTTTAAACTAGATCCTTACGAAAACCTCATAGGAGATAATTCAGTAGGCAAGCTATCTTTATACAAGCACATGGGAGGAATTGCGGAGTTTAATTCCTTGGCGTTTTTAACCAAAGTTAAAGAAGTCTTAAATACACCCGAAGGAGGCGCGCAGCAATGAAATCTAAGATAGCAGAAGATTTAGGGCGTTTGTTTGAAGTTGGGTTTAATATTGGGATTCTTGCCTGCATTCAAGAAAACAACATTAAGCATAATTTTGAAAACTTATATATTCAGGAATTGCAGCAACTAAGGTTTCCGAAGATGCTGAGAAAAATTACAGATAAAATACTCAGTCCCCTGGAAAGGCAGATGGCTGAAAAGTGGAGTATATTTTTCCTACAAAAAGGTTTTTTGTCAGGTTTAAACTTTTTTAGAGAGTACCTGCAATCTACAGGTTGGAACGAGCAAAATAAACTGCGACATTTGGAAATTTTGTATTACCAGTGCTGTTTTTGTGATGAGAGTAGTATTGGCACTTACACTAAAGGTGAGGAAAATTGGTTTGAAGAAGTCTTATCTCAATTTGACCATATTGATAATATTTCTCAGTATATTGGACGTTACAAAACAAAAGGTGAGTTTCTGAAAGCCGATACTCTAATATTGCTGCGATATCGCAAGACGCAATTTAGAATTATTTGTGTGGACTTATCTGTGTTTTCTATTAGGACATCTGAAAATGTTACAAATCTGGACTATTTAGAGATTATTCGGCGTTTGTTGAGACGAGATATTAATTACTTACGCTCGAAAAGCGTGTTTTCTAAACTCCGCATAGATACTAAAAGTTGTGAGGTCGAGTTTTCAGAAGGCTTGCAGAGTTACTTTACTGCTTTTAAGTATGATGACAAGGAAAGTGCTAAGTTAATTCAAGCTGGTGGCTACGCTTATAGTTTCTATGAATTCCTCGGAGAGACGGGGATACTTGCCGATGATTCGCAGGTCATATTTAATGCGGTGGGATATAGCGATCGCGGAATTAGTGCTATGTCTATCCGTTCCGAAAATTTAGATGTTTTGAAAACTTGTCACCAGATTTACAAGCATGATTCAAGTCCTCAAGAGATTAGCGATGCTCGCAAACAAGTGTTAAACAAAATTAAGAATAGTGCCTACAGGAGTTTTGATCGCGGCAAAGAGTTTGTTGATTCTATTTTAGCAATTTCAGCAGACCAAATAAATGTTGTCCGTCATACAGAGCGACTTGAGAGTTTTTTTAACTCAGTGGGAATTGTGCCGGATGAACTGATGCAGCAATTAGGATTGAGTGGAACTGTGAAACTTCGGGACGCTCATGCTCAACTCATTGAAAAAGCTTTAGGATCTGCCTCTACTTATATCTTTTTAACTGGCAATCCCGGTATTGGCAAGACGACTGCGATCGCGAATTTTCTCAACGATCATATAAACGATGGATTTCTCTTTTTTTACGTTAGTCCGAGGAAACAAGTCAATTTAGATATTATCGAGAAGTTTCAACAATCAGATACAGACTGTTTGTGCGATGACAGGCTATTCGTAATTAATACTTATAGCGACCTAATTAGAGATAGCGGTAGTCAATATACTGTGCAGTATCTCTCAAATCAGCATCAGGGAAATTTTAGATTGCAGGCTGTTCAGTTTCAAGATAGCAGAAAAAGCGATCGTAAAGGTCAGCGATCTGATAGACTCAACAGACAAACAGAAAATGTTATTGAAGATACGGGAGTGAAAACGAAGGGCGTACTCAACAGCATTTGCGAAGCCATTTCTACCCTGATAAATTGTCAACATTCAAACAATATTGTTGCTACTGTTTCCATCCAATCTTTAAAGAAAACTGATGCAGGCGATACCTTAAAGCATTTTGAGA
>DATGYA010000173.1:0-3325 GCA_035298405.1 Kamptonema sp.
AGCGAAGCCATTAAAAAAGGCAGTGGCAATATTGTCATCAAGAAACTCTCTGATAACTCGATAGTAGAAACCATCGCAGTTACGGCGGCAAATGTGACAATTAGTGGCAGTCAGGTAACTATTAATCCAACGGCAGATTTAGTCGCGGCTACAGATTACTATGTGGAAATAGCCAACGGTGCGATTAAAGATTTAGCTGGGAATAGTTATAGTGGCTTTACTGGCAATAGCACTTGGAATTTTACAACCGCTGCTGCTGCTAACGCCGCTACGACAGACACAACCCCACCCAGAGGCAGCAGTTTTAACCCCGTAGATAATGCCACAGGAGTTGCCGTCGGTAGTAACTTAGTGTTCACCTTAAATGAAGCCATCCAAAAAGGCAGTGGCAATATTGTCATCAAGAAACTCTCTGATAACTCGATAGTAGAAACCATCGCCGTAACAGCGGCAAATGTGACAATTAGTGGCAGTCAGCTTACCATTAATCCAACGGCAGATTTAGTCGCGGCTACAGACTACTATGTGGAAATAGCTAACGGTGCGATTAAAGATTTAGCTGGGAATAGTTATAGTGGTTTTACTGGCAATAGCACTTGGAATTTCAAAGCTCAGGGAACCGCTGCAATTAATGGAACTACTGGTGCTGATAACTTAACCGGAACTGCTGGCGCTGATAACTTAACGGGAACTGCCAATGAAAATGTTATCAATGGATTAGCCGGTCAAGATACTCTAACGGGTGGTACGGGTGCAGATACTTTCATCTTCCAGTTTGGAGAATCTTCTGTATCCGCCAGCGATCTCATTACCGACTTTGCGATCGGCAGTGATAAAATAGACTTGCTGACTCAAGGTGGAGCCGCGATCAATGCCCCTAGTCTCTTTAGCCGTGCTGCCAATAGCACTGCCACCACCTTAGAAAATGTCATAACTCAAGTGTTTACCGATGTTGATGGAGCATTAGCCGGAAACCAAGCTCTAGGAATTAATAGCTCTGCTTTAGTTGTTGCTACAACCGGTTCGATCGCCGATACTTACCTTGTCATTAATGATGGTAATGCTGGTTTTCAGGCGAGTAACGATTTAGTAATCAACTTAACCGGATATACCGGGACGTTACCCCCTCTAGGCAATACCCCTAGTTTGTCACTTTAGGCAGAAGAAAATTGGTGAATAGCATTTAATTTAGTCTCTGTTAAGGCATTAGCACAGAGATTAACTAGGCCAATTAAAGTATTAAAGCTACTAACTAATAGAGGAGCTTCAAAAACCTTCAACCAAGGTTCAACTAATTTGAGGGCTAATAGTGGTAATAATAGTAATTGCATATTATTTAGCATTGATTTCCAGCCTTGATTGAAATCCCAGTCGGGATGTTCAGCTAGATAACTATTCAGTTCAGATTGACAAGTTGATAAGTCAGATAATTCCGAAGGCTGAGTTGAAATAGCCCTCATACTAACCAATAGAAAAGCACAACAAATAGCTTCCCACCATTTAGCAATATCATTGTCTATGTCTCCCATTTAGACTTCTCTTTCTATTTTACTCTTCCTAGAGTGACAAACTAGGGGTATAATACACAGGTAGCCAATAAGCTTTAAAGCTTAGACAACCCAAAATATAGACTATAAGAATTATCAGAGGCAACTTAATTATAGGTTATCTCTGCTACTTATTTAGTTCAACTAGGAGGTCAACCTCAATAGCCATACTCTAATCAGTAGAGGAAACTTTTGCTTCCAGCAATCCATTCTTAGACTGAGGAGTATGACCGCCAAGCAAACCTCCTTCCCAGGCGGACAATCTCTCAATACGGTTATAATAAGTCATGCCCGGAGAACGGCGAATCAAAAGCTCATCTTTTATTTCTTCTTGATATATATAATTAGCCCAAACATTACAATTCTTGCAAAAGGGAATTTGATTGTATTGATTTGTTTCGTGGTAGTGTCGAATTTTCTGAAACTCTTCACCCAGCCATACACTTTTTACACCATCTTTAACCACATTGCCTAAATTTGTCTCTTTAAACCCATCAAGGCAGCACACTGAAACATCACCGTCGTGATGGATGGCCATAGTGTGGTAAATTGCCTTGCAAGGCACACGCTTTTCTGGCAGAGGTATGCGCTGCCATCTTCCCCCCTCATATACTTGGTTAACTCGGACAGCATCAACGTACTTCACCCAGTATGAAACAAATTCATCATGTTCGTGCTGGTTTTCCTTTTCAAAGGCAAAAGAAACACCAATACGAGGATAAGTCGCATCTCCCCTAACGCGGAGCATCCTAAAAACAGCTTGTTGAATCTGTTCTAGTTTATCAACACCCCTAACTTTTTTCAGTGTTTCTGGAGTTGTAGCATCAATGCTGATAAATAAGGAGTCTAGCTTGATATCAACAAAAAATTGAGCTATTTCCTCTGTCAATAACAACCCGTTAGTGTTCAGAGCCACAGCTATACCCCGCTCTTTCATATCAGTAATGTGTTGGCGAAAATCCCGTGCTAGCAAGGGTTCACTCCAGAGAGTAGGCTGAACTAAAGGCTTAGCTACCATAACTTCATCAAGAATTTTGCGTGCATCCTCTAGAGACATATATCCCCGGATAGCTTTAATTGCCTCTATATCATCAGAACCATGAACAAGACACTTGGGGCATTTGAGATTACAGTATCCCTCCTGCAAATCCATTAAAATCTTTGAAGGCAAATCTGGCACTGGTAAGGGTACAGTATATTCGCTGATATCGGAAGGAACGTTTGTTGTATTAGGTACTTGAAGTGTCATAGTTTAAACTCCTTACTGTTTTGGTAGTTAACGGGAATGGTATTCAGATTGAAGAGTATAACATTTACAAGATTGATGTCTGCTATTTTTAATTGATAGCACCTCCCAGTATTGCATCTCGGCATCTGATACAGGTATCTGAGCATCTCGTTATTTCTGGTAAAGATTTGATAAGTGACGTTGTATGTTCAATAAAACTTTTCAATGGTGTTGTTAAAACTCTACTAGAGCCGACGTAAGTTTCTGAAAAAAGTTCCTGGCAGTAAGGCATGAGATTATTGAATCCTTGGCCGCATCCACCTGCTTTCACGCGCTTGATTTGACCATTTTTATCAGTTGCCCACCTAATGAAGGGATGGCGACCCGCACGCTCTTCTGCTATGTGAATAGCAGTACAAGAAGAAAGCTCAACCCCTAAGAGTAGAATTTGACCGTCAAGCTCTGCTAACCTTTCAAGAGGTAAGTGTGTAGTTTCCCAAGGGTGATCGCTAACTAATTGGTCTGCAAGCTGCCCATAGGCAATCCAGGA
>DATGYA010000174.1:0-5748 GCA_035298405.1 Kamptonema sp.
TCGAGGCTCAAGGTTGGGTAATAACATCAAAGGGTGAAGTGGAACTTGTGGCGGAAGTGCCTAATGCCTCGCCGCATAGTTCGGCATTGGTGCCGCCGACCTGCCGAACCCGCTAAATTTTCCCCCACTATTGCTTCCTCAACCTGAAGTTTTTCTAAAGAAAAGTTGAGTTAAAAGCAATAAATAATTTACTGTAAAAAACCGTTGCTTAAGATACAGATGAATTGTATGGGCGGGTATATGGCAGTAAATTTTGCATCTTTCCTGATAAATTCTGTCCTAAACCTTCCCTACAGTATGCGTATCGAGCGTAAGATAAAAATTCAGGACTTACGCATTAAAAGCTGAAGCTCAGATTTCCCCTACCTGCTTGAAGAAGAAGGGTTAAGGGAATCTGGAGCGTAAGTTCTAAAATTGTAAAAGCGATCGCCAGATCAAAAAAGGTTAGACAGGAGCAGGGCAAAAAATATGGATAGAAAATTATTAGATCCGGATTCTGGCAGAGTGCTAGACGAATCCATGCAAGCCGCAGAGCCTCTGAAAATCCAGGTTGAGGACGATCGCACCGGAATGTCAATAGAAACTCTCAAGCGAGCTTTCGCCGATAATCTCTACTACATTCAGGGAAAAAATGAGTTCTTGGCCACACCCTATGATTACTACATGGCCTTGGCTTTCACTGTCCGCGATCGCCTACTTCACCGCTGGATTAACACTACCACAGCATACATCAAAAAAGATGTCAAGGAAGTCTATTATTTATCGGCAGAATTCTTAATGGGCAAACAATTGGGCAATAATTTGCTCAATCTGGGACTCTACGAACGAGTAGAAATCGCCCTCCGCGAACTTGGCATTGAACTCAAAGATTTAATCGCCCTAGAATCTGAACCTGGACTCGGTAACGGCGGTTTAGGTCGCCTTGCTGCTTGTTTCTTAGACTCCCTAGCCACCTTAGAAATACCCGCAATTGGCTATGGAATTCGCTACGAATTCGGCATTTTTGACCAGTGGATCGTAGATGGCGCTCAAGTAGAACGCCCCGACAAATGGCTTCGCTTCGGCAACCCTTGGGAAATTCGTCGCCCTGAATTAATGGTTGAAGTAGACTTCGGCGGACACACAGAAACATACCAAGACGAACATGGTCAATACCGAGTGCGTTGGATTCCAGAACGCAAAATTTTAGGCACACCCTTTGATACTCCAGTAGCCGGATACAACAACAATACAGTTAATACATTGCGCCTCTGGCGTGCAGGCGCTTCTGAAGAATTTGACTTTCAAGTATTTGACAGTGGCAACTATGTGGGTTCTGTAACTGACAAGATTTTTGGAGAAAATATCTCGAAAGTTCTTTATCCGAATGACAATACCTCTCAAGGGAAACAACTGCGGCTAGAACAGCAATATTTCTTTGTGAGTTGTTCCCTGCAAGATATCATCGCTAAATACCGCAAAACTCACCATAACTTCGATCACTTCCACGAAAAAGTATCGCTTCAGTTAAACGACACTCACCCCTCAATTGGTGTGGCGGAATTAATGCGGCTGCTAGTAGATCACCATCACTTAGGTTGGAACCGTGCTTGGTACATTACTCGCAATGTTTTTGCCTACACTAATCATACTTTGCTTTCCGAAGCTTTGGAACGGTGGCCGGTAAGTTTATTCCAGCGAGTTTTGCCGCGGCATTTAGAGATTATTTACGAAATCAACCGCCGCTTTTTAGATGAAGTTCTTGCTAAATATCCCCGCGACGAGGCGCGGATGGCGAGACTGTCACTGATTGAAGAAGGAGGAGAGAAATATATTCGCATGGCGCATTTAGCCTGCGTTGGCAGTCATTCTATCAATGGTGTGGCGGCTTTGCACACGGAATTATTGAAGCAAGACGTGCTGCACGATTTCAACGAATTGTGGCCGGAAAAGTTTAATAATAAAACTAACGGCGTGACTCCGCGCCGCTGGCTGGCTTTGAGCAATCCTAAATTGTCGGAACTATTCACCGAGAAAGTTGGCAAGGGTTGGGTGACGGAGTTAGATAAACTCACACAGTTAGAACAGTTTGTCAATGACCCAGAATTTTGCGATCGCTGGCGTAAAATTAAGCGGGACAATAAGCAGGCTTTAGCAGATTATATTCTGCTTTTCAACGATATTGAAGTGAATCCAGATTCTCTGTTTGACGTGCAAGTAAAGCGGATTCACGAATATAAGCGGCAACTGCTGATGGTGTTATACATCATTACGCTGTACAACCGCATTAAGCACGATCCGAATGTGGATGTTTTGCCTCGCACTTATATTTTTGGTGGCAAAGCTGCACCTGGTTATTATATCGCCAAATTGGTGATTAAGTTGATTAACTCGGTGGCGGAATTTGTCAATAATGACCCCGATATTCGCGGGAGAATTAAGGTTGCATTTTTGGCAAATTACTCCGTATCTTTGGGCCAAATTGTCTATCCTGCGGCTAATCTTTCCGAACAAATCTCAACAGCGGGTAAAGAAGCTTCTGGCACGGGGAATATGAAGTTTGCCATGAATGGAGCTCTGACAATTGGAACTCTGGACGGTGCAAACGTTGAAATTCGGGAACAAGTGGGAGCGGATAATTTCTTCTTGTTTGGCTTGACTGCGGAGGAAGTTTATGCTATGAAGGCAAAAGGCTATAATCCGCGCCAGTATTATGAACAGAATCAGGAATTAAAAGAAGTGTGCGATCGCATTGCTTCGGGATATTTTTCTCCTGAAGCTCCCGACTTGTTCCACCCACTTGTCGATTCCCTGCTGAACCATGACCAGTATATGTTACTGGCAGATTATCAGTCTTACATTGATTGTCAAGAGCGAGTCAGCCAAGTTTACCGAGATACTGACAACTGGACGCGGATGTCAATTCTAAATTCAGCTCGCATGGGATTCTTTTCGAGCGATCGCACGATTAAAGAATACTGTAACGATATTTGGCAGATCCAACCCCTGAAAATTGACTTAGAAGAATACACGAAAAAATCTGGAGGTGCAACCAACCCAGAGGGATAAATCAGGTACGTAGTTGGGCTTTAGCCCTCAAACGTATGCAAAAAAGAGCGCTGAAGCGCAACTACGTACCTTTATTTAATGTGACAATGGCTTTAGTCCAGTTACGTAATTGGGCTTTAGCCCTCAAGGGAGGAAAATTTTACAATGATTAGCGAAGAAGGTTTTTCTAAACTGAAAAGTGGTTTTCAGTCTGGGAATGTGTTAGAAGCAAATAATGAAGCGTCTTCTGAACTCCAGTGGAAACCTCAACAAATTCACAATAACTTATTCCAGCGGTCAGCAGTATTACCAACAACATTAACATGGCATCAGACCACCTTTACGGGGATTTGGTTTGGTTGTTTTGAATCCGACGATCGAGTTCAAGAACACCCCGTGACGATGTTAACTCGATTCGATCCAGGTGGTTTTTTCCCCCTACACGGACATCCTGGTGGGGAAGAAATTTTGGTGCTTCAGGGGAATTTCGCCGACGAAACAGGTGTTTATCCACCTGGTTCTTTTCTGCTTAATCCTGAAGGATTTACCCATCGTCCCTACAGCGATGAAGGCTGTCTGAGTTTTGTTAAATTGCGGCAATATGGCGGTAAAAATCGTCAGCAAGTGAAAACTAATATCTACGAATCAGCTTGGCAATTTGGCGTGATTCCGCAGATTGAAGTGAAGCCTCTATACCAACAAATAGATTTTCCTGAAAAAGTTTGGGTTGAACGCTGGCAACCAGGTACGGCTTTGTCAAATGTGGTGGAGTCTGAGGTGAAAGAAATCTTTGTGATAGAAGGAATTTGGAGTGATGAGTTGGGAGATTACCCGACTGGTAGTTGGCTGCGCTATCCACCTAATTGTCCTTATCATCCTTCCTCAGCAACGGGTTGTACGATCTATGTTAAGGCCTATCCTAAATATACAACCAGGTTTATTGTGGGAGAAGACTTTAAACATCCATTTGAACTAACGACATAAGGGTGGTTTAGTTGAGGATTACTCACATAATATCTCTGTTGTGATTTTAGTGTTTAGCGATCGCGCCACCAATCACAAAAAGCGATCGCTATCGTTTTTAGTTAAGTCATGTAAGAATTACCAATTACCATTTTTCATTTTTAAAGCGATCGCCAAGCTAAAATAGATTTTACCCATTCTGTAAAGAGCATCTATGAAAACAAGAAAACTGGGCAATCAAGGGCTTGTGGTTTCAGAACTGGGACTCGGCTGTATGGGGATGTCAGAATTTTACAGCGGTCGCGATGAAAATGAGGCGATCGCAACCATTCACCATGCTCTCGATTTGGGTGTTAATTTCCTCGATACAGCGGATATGTACGGCCCTTTTACTAATGAAGAGTTAGTCGGACGGGCAATTAGCGATCGCCGCGATCGAGTAATATTAGCCACTAAGTTTGGCAATGTCCGCAGTGCAGATGGCGGCTGGTTGGGAATAAGTGGTAAACCTGAGTACGTGCATCAAGCCTGCGATGCGTCTTTAAAAAGGCTAGGTATTGATACGATCGATTTGTATTACCAGCACCGCGTCGATCCCACTGTGCCGATCGAAGATACAGTGGGAGCAATGGCAGAGTTAGTACAACAGGGTAAAGTGCGTTACCTGGGCCTGTCAGAAGCCGCGCCAGCCACAATTCGGCGGGCTTTTGCAGTACATCCAATTACGGCTTTGCAGACGGAGTATTCGCTGTGGAGTCGCGATGTAGAAGATGAAATTTTGCCCACTGTACGGGAATTAGGGATTGGTTTTGTTGCTTATAGTCCGCTAGGACGGGGCTTTTTGTCAGGCGCATTTAAGCACCCAGATGATTTAGCACCCGATGATTATCGCCGCAATTCGCCTCGATTTCAGGGTGAAAATTTCTATAAAAATCTGGAGTTGGTGGAACTATTAAAGGCGATCGCAACGGAAAAAGGAGTAAGTGCTAGTCAACTGGCTTTAGCTTGGTTATTGGCGAAGGGTGAGGATATTGTACCGATACCGGGAACCAAGCGCCGCACTTATTTGGAGGAAAATGTAGCAGCAACGGAGATTACTTTTACGGAGGATGAATTGCAACAAATTGAGGAGATTGCACCCAAGGGTGGCGCAGCAGGCGATCGCTATGCAGCACAGCACATGAGTAGCCTCAATCGCTAAGGGCGATGAGTTGATAGGTGCTTTTCGTAGCAATATTCCCGACTGGGGAGAAGATCGCGATCGCTACAGCGGATTCCAGGTTTATCAAGTACACCCCAGAAACCCGGTTTCTTCGCTTATTTCTCGCCAGAAATCGGTTTTATTCAAGAAACCCGGTTTCTCTGTACTTCACTTACCTGGAAAGTGCTGTATCATTAGTGAACTTGTCGCACTTTTTTCTAGCCCTCTTCATATTCCCAGATCGCAGGCGATCGCCTTTATCGCAACTAATTTGAATGAGGCGCATAGTAGTTGCGGTTGGCAGTACGGCAATTGACCGCATTGTTGTTCCACGAACCTCCAAGCTGTACATAGAAAGGTTGAGCAAAAGTTACTTGATGTTGTGACTGATTAACGTTGTTATTACCTACGAGTCATCGCCATTAAAACATCCACCCTAATTTCAGATAAAATACTTAAACTTGGAAAAATATCTACACCTGAATAAACTAGGGGTAAATCATCACCTGCCAAACCCAAATTTGTTGACAAAATAGATCGATTAACCATGCTAATTG
>DATGYA010000175.1:0-13640 GCA_035298405.1 Kamptonema sp.
GCTAATTACGTTGGGAAAAATGCTAAACCAAGAGGAGCGAAAGAAGTTGTTTTAACGCCGACTCGCCAAGTGGGATTATCTACTGCGGCTCCTCAAGACTGATATCATCGGGGCTAAAATCCTACTATAAATAGAGAGACAAGCCCGAAGGCGAGGATAATTAAGCCAGAAATTCTGTTAACCCAGACTAAATAGCGATCGCTAAATTTACCCCTAAAAATACTGACACCACTCGTTAATAGTAACCACCAAAAAGCCGACCCAAAAAATACCCCTAATACTAATATTAATGAACTGAAGTAGTTACTGCCAGGACTAGCAACTCCTAAACCCGCAAATATGCCAGTAAAAGATAGAATTGTTAAGGGATTAGTAACGGTTAAAAAAAATGTTGAGGCATAAGCACCGACAAACCCTTTACCTGTCGCTGCTGCTGCTGACTGTGATGGTTTTGCCAGAAAAGTTGTCAGGCCCAAATAACAGAGGAATACACCGCCGACAATGCGAAACCATAGTTGATGACTGACCAAAATGCTGGAAATAAATGTTAAGCCAAATCCCGCAATAGAGCCGTAGATAGCGTCAGCGGTAGCTGCTCCCAAACCAGAGATTAAACCGATCGCGCCCCCATTCGCCAAAGTCCGGCGGATGCACAGCACGCCAATGGGGCCAACTGGTGCAGCAATTGAGAAGCCGATGATTAAACCCCTAAAAAAAAACTGATGTCCATCTAAGCCATCCAAAATAAGCTTGCTTCCGTATTACAAGAAGATAGAGCGAGTTTATTAATTTATCAAGGACTTTGCGCCCCCATGTCAATTCGTATTT
This sequence comes from Kamptonema sp., assembly GCA_035298405.1. Classification (GTDB taxonomy): domain Bacteria; phylum Cyanobacteriota; class Cyanobacteriia; order Cyanobacteriales; family Microcoleaceae; genus Kamptonema. The sequence goes on from DATGYA010000175.1 coordinate 829, forward strand.
TGACTTTATCCCGCTACCTAGTGGGTGGTTTGTCTATAGTTTTACTGACTGCTGCACTTGCTGGCGGTGCCTCCCATAGTAAAGTACCAGAACCCACTACTGATATCGCAACTTCTATGGCAAAGGGAAAACAAACTGCTGTTCTCGCTGGAGGATGCTTCTGGGGAGTAGAAGCTGTTTTTGAACATCTTAAAGGTGTTTCTAGTGTCGTTTCTGGTTATTCTGGTGGCAATGAAGCGACTGCAAATTACGAAGTAGTTAGTTCTGGAGAAACCGATCACGCTGAATCAGTAGAAATTACCTACGATCCCTCCCAAATATCTTACGGACAGCTTCTAAAAATCTACTTTGCAGTCGCCCACGATCCAACAGAGTTAAATCGGCAAGGCCCTGATGAAGGTAGGCAGTATCGTTCGGCTATCTTTTTTTCTAACGATGAGCAGAAGCGGGTGGCTGCTGCTTATATTGAGCAACTTAATAAAGCGCACGTTTTCAGTCAGCCGATTGTTACCCAGCTTGTTCCTTTGAAGAGTTTTTATGCGGCTGAGGAATACCATCAGGACTTTATTGCTCGCAACCCGAATTATCCCTATGTGGTGGTGAACGATTTGCCGAAGCTATCTCAACTCCGCGAACAGTTTCCCGACTTATACAAGAACTAAGTTTTGTGTTGATTCATTCTGCGATCGCTCTCAGACCCATCAGGGGTTAAAACCCCTGGCGGGTTTGAGTAGTAATATTGATGAAATGCGTAAGTCCTGGTAAATATATTTTAAAGAACAATTATGAACATCTAGGTTAATTTAACTATGCGTTCTCTACGTCTTTTGCAGGTGGTTCAAAAAAGTCTAGTTTACAAATGCTTGAGGATTGCTATATTAGGTCACGAAGTGCATTAGGGTAAAAAATAAGTTGCACATCGCGTAATTAGCAATTACCTAAAGGCTATGAATCCTGAACCAGAAATCCGCCGCCTCTTAGATGTCATGCCCGCCTCCGGTCGCATGATGGTTAAAATACTCAGTAAACCGCAGCAATCAACTGTGATTGAGAGTCCTTTTCCGCTGCCTTGGAAGCCGGAACGCTTGATTTGGATTAATTTTGACTTTTGGCGGCGGTTGTCGAAGCCGCAGCGGGATTTGTTAATATTGCGGACTCAGGGTTGGGTGTGTGGCGTGAAGTGGTTTAAACCTGAACTTTACCAAGGTGTTGCCCTCGCAGGGATTTTAGGGGCGATCGCGGAAGGAGTACAGGGGGATGCAGTGGGGGTTGTAGTTGCTGGGGGTCTGGCGGGTCTTGCCCTCACCCGCATCTGGCAGTCTAGCCGCAGCGCTCAATTAGAATTAGAGGCGGATGAGACTGCAATTCGGGTGGCTTTGCGGCGAGGCTATAGCGAAGCGGAAGCAGCTACGCACTTGCTTTCTGCTATTGAAACTGTCCCTAAGATTGAGGGGCGTTCGGGTTTAAATTTTACGGAGTTGATTCGCATTCAGAATCTCAGGGCGATCGCGGGGTTCTCTCCAGTGGGAGTACCAGAGACAGTTAGGCAAGAGGGAAGTTAAAGTAGTAGGAACACTTACTTGATATTACCTAGATTAGCAAGGTCTTTAAGAAACGACTTGCGTATTACTTACGTAGCACCGTCTACCTCGCGGTTTTGTGACCGTCCAGAGGGCGGCGTGACTAAGACAGTCTCGATAATATCTTTGGATGCTGTTACAGGTGGTATTGGCGACATCAAATCCGTTGCAAAGTCATCTTACAGGAAAATAATACCCTTTGGCTTTAATTCGGTTGTAAACGAATTACTGTAAATAGGTAATTAGCAATTAAAAATTAAAAATTATTCCGATTAATTTTTAATTCTTATGGGTTTGATATGAGTTGCAATCTGTCAATTCAGTCTATCGGGGAACAAGTCTATGACATTGCGACAAAAAATATTATTTATACTGGGTGCAACTCTTGTCAGTTTGAATCTGGTTCTGTACGCAGCATCGTCAACTATCTTGCTCAACAGATTCAATAAACTGGAAAAAGAGCGCGTGCGTCAGAACGTTGAACGAGTGATGGAGGTTTTGGCTAATGAGCAAAATCAATTAAATAGCATCGCGAAAGATTGGGCACCTTGGGATGAGACTTACTCCTTCATTCAGGATACCAATCAGCGCTACATCAAAACTAATCTTGACGATCAAACTTTTGCCAATCTCAAACTTAATATTATGCTATTTCTTGACCCAAAAGGTCAGCTTGTTTTTGGCAAAGGCTTCGACTTACAAAACCATCAAGCACAACCTGTACCTCAAAAAATACTTAACTATATTAGTACTTATCCGGCTCTGCGATCGCACCCGAATTTGAAAAGCTGCCATACGGGAATTGTAATGCTTACAGAGGGAGTTGGTGACTATAGGGAAACGCTAGATACCTATACAAAAGAATTGCCTCTATTGATCGCTTCTTGCCCAATTTTGACTAATCAATACAACGGCCCAATCAGAGGGACGCTGATAGTAGGGCGTTATTTAGAACCCACTCACCTCCAGCGCATTGCTCAGCCAACCCAATTTTCTATTAGTAGCTATCAACCAGAGATAGGAATGCTAGCTGATGAAGATTCAGGAGTTATTACCAACGAAAAAGAATTAAATAATCCCATTGTTAAGTCCTCAAAAATTAATACAGAATGCGAGCAAGAGTATGGTAATTGTCCAATTATCGTACAACCTTTAAGTGCTGATGCGATCGCAGGCTACACCAAACTCAGAGACATCTACGGAAAGCCATCCCTGTTGTTGCGGGTAAGACTTCCCAGAGACATTTACAAACAAGGTCAAGCTAGTCTAAATTATTTTATTTGGTCACTACTGATCAGTGGCATAGTTTTTGGTATTGTCGGTCTAACTGTACTCGAAAAGTTAATTTTATCTCGATTAGCTGCTCTCAGTGCTGGCGTGAAGTCAATCGGCTTTTCTGGGAACCTTTCCCAACATTTAACAGTACCGGGTACTGATGAATTAGCTCGTTTGGGTGACACAATTAATGGGATGTTACTTCAGCTAGATTTATCTCAAAAGGCGCTACGAGAAAGTGAAGCTAAGTTTCGTGCGGTATCGGAAGCAACCCCAATTCCAGTAGTGATTACCCGCGCTAGTGACGGTGTCCCGCTGTACATAAATGAATATACAGCCTTGACTTTTGGCTTAGATCGCGAAGAACTTCTGCACCACAAAACCTGCGAATTTTACTATGATTTGGCTGAACGGGAAGCTTTACTAGAGGCTTTTATGTGCCAAGGATATTTGCAAAATTATGAGGTGCGTGCGAAGAAAGCAGACGGAACACCATTTTGGGTTTGTGCTTCCCTTGAGGCTTTGATGTTTAATGGGGAAGCAGCGATTTTGAGTGCTTTTTTTGATATTACCGATCGCAAACAAATTGAACAAGCTTTATTTGAAGAAAAAGAACTTGCTCAAGTAACATTACAATCAATTGGGGACGGCGCGATCGCAACCAATGCACGCGGTGAAGTTCAGTCTCTCAACCCCGTAGCCGAAATCCTCACCGGTTGGCAAACTGAAGAGGCCAAAGGTAGGTTATTGAGTGAAGTATTCCAACTGGTAAACGAAAGCACCCGTGAGGTAGTAGAAAATCCAGTTACAGTAGTATTTCGAGAAAATCGGATTGTCGCTACTGCCACTAATGTAGTTTTAATTGCTAGAGATGGACGCGAATTTGCAATTGACCATTCTGCGGCCCCAATTTATGCCAGTTCTGGTCAAATTATGGGAGCAATTTTAGTATTTCGGAATATCACGCAAGCGCGAAATTTGGCGCGACAATTAACTTGGCAAGCCACCCACGACCGCCTCACGAAACTGATTAATCGTCATGAATTTGAACGGCTACTAGAAGAAGCTGTTAACACCAGTAAAACCTTAGATCAACCGCACATTTTATGTTATTTAGATTTAGATAGATTCAAAATAATTAACGATACCTGCGGCCACGCCGCAGGTGATGAATTGCTACGCCAAGTGACAGCTTTGTTGAAAAGTAAAGTGCAGCCAACAGATATCCTAGCGCGTCTAGGGGGAGATGAGTTTGGCTTATTGCTTTACGACTGTTCGATAGTTCGTGCTATGCAAATAGCTGAGATTTTGCGAGAACAAATCAAAAATTTTCGATTTGTCTGGGAGGGAAAAACATTTACTATTAGCGTTAGTATTGGTTTAGTCCCTATCGGCAGTAACGATACAGAAATTGCCTGCCATCTTGGATCTGCAAATGTATTAAGTGCAGCGGATGCAGCTTGCTATGCAGCAAAATCTAAAGGTTCCAATCGTTTGCACATATACAAAGCTGATGATACCGACATGACGAGACAGTTTGGCGAAACTCAATGGGTAGGGCGAATCCATGAAGCTTTAGAAGAAAATCGCTTTCGTCTTTACTGCCAAACTATTGCACCTCTGGCTTCAAATCGCCTCGGAGAGGTACACGGTGAAATCTTGCTACGAATGTTAGATGAAACAGGGGATATAGTTAGTCCTGTTAGGTTTATGCCTGCTGCTGAACGCTATAATTTAATGCCAGTTATTGACCGTTGGGTGATCCGCACGCTATTTTCTACTTTAGCCCATTCTGTCTTAAAAATTGCCAATGTTAAATCAAATGGCAAGGCGCAAATTTCCCAGCCAAAATCTCTTTATGCCATCAATCTTTCTGGTGCAAGTATCAACGATGATGATTTTATTAAGTTTTTGCAAGCTCAGTTTACATTTTACCGAATTCCACCACAAATGATTTGTTTTGAGATTACTGAAACTGTAGCAATTGCTAATCTTAGTAAAGCTGTACAATTTATTCAGGAACTCAAGAAATTAGGCTGCTGCTTTGCTTTAGATGATTTCGGCAGTGGTATGTGTTCGTTTGCTTATCTGAAAAATTTGCCTGTTGATTATCTCAAAATTGATGGTTATTTCGTTAAAGATATCGCTAATGACCCTATTGCTGAAGCAATGGTGGAAGCAATTAATCGCATCGGACACATCATGGGTATTGAAACTATTGCCGAATTTGTTAGCAGCGATGCAATTTTGGAAATAATTAAAGCAATTGGTGTTGATTACGCACAGGGATATAAAATCGCAAAACCTCAACCTCTGACAGAATTTATATCCAATTTAGTAAAAAATAGTTAAAGCTTTGTTAATAAACTTCAGTATTTCGCTTCACAAATTTACGAAATGCCCGTTTGAATTTAGGGGTTAAAACTAGCATTCTCATAGTTCTGGCTCCTGCAAAGACTGGCGCAATGCTATAATGACATCCTGGGCTGACTGGTGTTGAAATTTTCCTGCATGGAAGTCAGCCAGATTTTTTTTTGCATCCACAGCCATTTCTGCACGGCAACTTTCATGGTGGCGGTTTTGCAGAATTTTGATCAACATTTCCTGTTGTTCGTAGGGAAGTTGTAAAGCAGTTTCTAAAACTTCGTTGAGCGTATTCATGATACTCCTGTTATTGCCTCTAGATTGTTCTACTAACGTTTATGCTATAATTTATTATAACCTACAAACTTTAATATATGATATGATTCAAATTGAAAAATGTCTTGTCATTAGTTAACCCCACTCGCTCTAAAACAATGATATAACTGATAATTATAGCCATCAACGGGTGGCAAAGAGTGAGGATCGAGAGAACATTTTTGCTGTTCTAAATTAACTTTAGTGTGAAAATTTACTAGCCACAAATCTAAAGGAAGTTGCATTTGATTCAGAGTTTTTTGCAGTGTAATTGCCGCCATTTCTGGTGCTTCTTGTTGCTGATGAGCTAACAAGAAAAGCGGGGCAGGAGATATATTTCCTTTTTCGCTTCCAAGTTCCCATTCCCAAGCTATCCCCATCAATTCGCCTGTTTGTACGTGAGTATTATGGGTGGTAGCAATTAGTGTGGGAACTGTAGATATTTCTCGGATACTATGAACTAAAAGATTAGGTTTGTAGTATTTCTGATAGCCTAAGTTTGAAACTACTGTTACGCCGCTTAATAACCCCATTATCAAAATTAAAGCTATGGCTTTTTTACTAGAGGTTGTAATTACAGGTAGCTTGAAAAATTGACTTTTTACTGTATATGTGTTAAGAGTAAAAGCGAGACTAGCTCCTACTAATACTATTACGGCTGGAAAGTAAACGAAGTTGTATCGTGCGCCGCGAGTTAGGTCAATGTTGAGAAAGTATGTAAAACCAAAAAATAGCGCGATCGCGCTTAATACAAACCCACCCAAAACGATAATAGCTAAATTATTTCCTGGCAAACCATAGCACATTTTAATACCATTAGCTAGGACAGGAAGCGCCCAGATAAAAAAGATCACCATTGCCAATCCAGAGGCAATTACTATAGGTAATGAATAGGATTCTACTGGCAGTAAAGATATCATTGTAATCCAGCCAGCTAGTGCTTGAAAAATCGGACTAAGCCAAGCAAAACCGACGCGATCGCTACCTTGAATCCATTCAGTTAATTCGCTCCCATACCTACTTGAAGAAAATATCGGCAACCAAACTAAACTTCCGGCGATCGTGCCAATAGCAGGCAGAAGAAATGAAGCGATAAAACGAGATAAATAAATTTTTTTAAATAGGATATTTCCCTCTTTTAGTTCTCTCCAAAATATAGCAGCCAAAACCACCGCTTCAGCACAAAGAGTTAAACTAAAAAAGTAATGAACGGCAATACCTAAACTGTTAATAACTACCCAAATCAATCCCAACCAAAGAGGTAAAGAAGTCCGCTTTTCCACATACTGTGCTGCCCTTACTAGACAGCTTAGAGAAGCAATAACTAATAAAATAGCCAGCGTGTAATGGCGAGCTTCCTGAGCGAGATAAATAGCGTAGGGAGAAACTGCCATGATTGCGGCCGCGAGTTGTCCGACTAAGCGGGAACGAAAAGCTAGCCATCCTAAATAATAGATAGCGGGTACGGAAACAGTACCGAAAAAAGCGGCAAGCGATCGCGCTCCAAATAGCGAAACATAGCCTTGTACTGGTGCAAACATTTGCATCCACCAATGAGCCAGAGCAAAATAAACTGGTGGGTGATTGCTCTCAGTTAATAAACGCGCGATCGCATCCCCAACCGTCGCCCCAGGATGAGGTTTTAGAGGCGACAACAGCATCTCCAGAGAAATTGCTCGATCCAAAGACACACCTTGAAAACTATTTCCTAAACTAAAAACTAGCGTCGAAAACTCATCCGTCCAAGGTGGTTTACCCTCCAAATTAGCTAAACGTAGAATCAGCGCGATCGCCGTCCACATCAAAAGAGTTAAAAATTCCCAATTAAAAATCCAAAACCCAGTTTTCTTCATGCCAAATAATTTACTCGTTAACTTCCGTCACCCGCCAACTGAGCTTAAGATTAATCCAGAAATTCCACAGCGTCACAATTACAATCCCGATTAAATTAGCTAAATATTCATTCACCCCCAAAATATTAAACATAAAATTCACCAACAAAACCTTCAAAATCAAACCCATTACACAGATTAAGTTGAACTTCAGCAGCCGTTTCAACCTCTGACCCATTCCCCGCTGTTGCTTTGAAATATCTCCAAATGTCCACAAATCATTCCACAAAAAATTATTAATAATCGCCACTTCCGCAGAAAAAATCAAACTCCGAGTTAGCCCCAAACCAATCGCACTCCGCAACAGATAAAGCACCCCCATATCTACAAACACCCCACTAAAACCCACAGTTCCAAACCGCAAAAATCGAGCTACAGGCCAACGATCTAAACGCAATCTTACCAAATGTTGCAGATACTCAACATACTGTTTCCACGTTACCTTACTTTCCCCTTGTTGTCGCTCTTGAAACACATAACCAACTTCACCAATCCAGCGAATATTCCCCCTTCCTAACACCTCAATTAAAATTTTGTAACCCGCAGGATTTAGCTTTTTCTCCGCGATACAGGTGCGGCGCACCATAAAATAGCCACTCATCGGATCTGAAACTCTGCCCACCACCCCCGGCAGTAAAATTAAGCCCAACAACTGCGCCCCGCGAGATAAAACCCGCCTGAGAGCGCTCCAGTCACTCACACCACCCTCTGCAACGTGGCGACTCGCCACCGCCAAATCAGCACCTCGTTGAATTTCGCCTAAAAGTTGTAATAGCGTCTGTGGCGGATGTTGCAAATCGGCATCAATTACCCCTAAAATCTCTCCCCGCGCCGCTTGCCATCCCCGAATTACCGCTGTAGAAAGTCCCCGCTCTTGCTGGCGACGCATTACTCGCAACTGCGGATAATCAGGCGCGATCGCCTCCGCTACTTCCCAAGTGCGATCGGGGCTGTCATCATCCACTACAATCAGCTCATATTCATCGGGAATCATACTATCAAGCAACTTGCTCAATTGTCCGACAATCGTTCTCACATTCTTACTTTCGTTGTAAGTAGGAATCACTAGAGAAAAATAAATCGGGCTATTCTCTACTTCCGGGCTAGCGGATGAGACAGGTATACCCTCAAAAATCTGTGCAGGAATCTGCAATGCACCTGAAGGCACTGGCAAAATATAGTTGGGCTGGCTAATACTCATAGTTGCACGATTAGGGATTGGACGATGCCACTTTTAGACTTTAATCTTTATACAGCCGATAGTCTATAAGTAGCTAGACATAAATAAACGCTATAACTTGTAAAGTGGGCGATCGTCGCCAAAAACCTTGTAACCCATAACTAATATGGTTATCGGCGATCGCCTAGCTTAGGTTTAATTGCGTCCGCCTACTGAGTTGATTGTCGCTAAAATAAAAAAGGTGTTAGCTCTAGGGATAGCATTTTATAGCTGAGCTTGAGAGGAATAATTGTGCATGAAATTCTCAGTCGCGCCCTAGATGGCAGCGATTTATCAACCGCAGATGCCTTAGTGTTGTTGCAGCAGAAAACTCCAGATCGGATCGCTTCTATTCAAGCGGCAGCCGATCGCCTTCGTTGTTCCCAAGTCGGCGATACTGTCACCTACGTAGTTAATCGTAATATTAATTTCACCAATATCTGCGAACAGCATTGCAATTTTTGTGCATTCCGTCGCGATGAAGAAGATCGGGGTGCTTTTTGGTTAGATGCTACCCAAATTCTGGAAAAAGCAACTGACGCGGTGCAGCGGGGAGCAACGGAAATTTGTATGCAAGGAGGATTAAATCTCAAAGCTAAAATTAACGGGGCAAGTTTGCCTTATTATTTGCAATTAGTAGCAACTATTAAAGATAATTTTCCTCAATTACACTTGCACGCTTTCTCACCGCAAGAAGTGCAATTCATTGCCCGCGAAGACGGCCTGAGTTTTAGCTATGTTATCGCTGCTTTACGAGATGCTGGTGTTGGTTCGATGCCAGGAACAGCAGCAGAAGTTCTTGACGATTCAGTGCGGAAAATTATCTGTCCTGAAAAACTTGACTCGGCAACTTGGCTGGAAATTGTAGAAACTGCTCACAGATTGGGATTGCCGACAACTAGCACGATGTTGTGCGGACATATTGAGACAGCAGCACAGCAAATTTTACATTTAGAAAAAGTGCGATCGCTACAGCAAAAAGCACTCGAAAAAGGCTATCCAGCTCGCATTACTGAATTTATTTTATTACCGTTTGTGGGAGAGTCAGCGCCACCTGCTCTGCGAAAAAGAGTAGGGCGAGATCAACCTGTTTTGGCAGATACTTTGTTGCTAACAGCAGTTTCTAGAATTTTTCTAGGAAATTGGATTTCTAATCATCAACCGAGTTGGGTTAAATTAGGCATCGCCGGAGCTACTGAAGCGCTAAAATGGGGCTGTAATGATATCGGCGGCACTTTGATGGAGGAACACATTACCACAATGGCTGGTGCTATTGGTGGTAGTTTTCAGTCAGTAGCAGATTTGCAAAAAGCGATTAGTTCTTTAGGACGAAATCATCAGCAAAGAAATACAATTTATCACCCGTTAGGTATGTAGTTGGGCTTTAGCCCTCGCTTTAGGGCTAAAGCTCAACTACATACCATGCTATAATTAAAATAAAATGACAACACAAAATAGAAAAAAATGGATGAAAAAGAACGCGCCGCCTCTTATCAAGAATTAACGGCAATACTCAAGGACTTGAATCTAGGTTGGGTGGCTGCACAAGTTGCAGATACAGTGCGAACAGGTAAAACGATAGAGGAGCGATCGCCTCGCAGAAAAACCCCCCTACTGAAGATTGAAGATTATACCCCAGAGGAACAATTGCGGCTGTTAACAACAGCTATCGAACTAGCAGCAATTGATATCGCCGAAATGGAGGATGAAATTGCATATTTTTTAAGGACTGAAGGTGACAATTCTCAACTCACATCTACAATTACTTTTGCTGACTCGGATGAAGTTGGCAAACAAATTGATTTTACTTCGGACTTAATCGCCCCTCGCAACAAACAAGCGGTTGGTTTGAAAAATTTATTTGGGAAATTGCTGTCAGCCACAAAAAATAATGAAAATAATTCTGAGCTGCTTTCGCAAATTAGCAGTAAAGTAAGGGCAGCTATTAACCCCAAATTTAACACTGCTGTTGAGCAATCTAACATTTTTGATGTTTATCTTTTTAGCATTGTACTCAAGGCGATCGCGAATGAAGGCGGAGACATTTATTATAAAGATGTCTTCGATCATCATCCGACTTCTTTAGTGTTTAGAACAACTCCAGGTAGAATTCACGGCAATGTCCATCCTTACACTCATGCGATGGTAGAATTCCCCAAAAAACCACCCTTGGAAGTTCACATCGGCGTTAAAGTTCAAGGAAGAGCAGGTGTTCTCCATGAATGCAATATCTTAGTATTGAATCAAAAAGAAGCCGATCTCTGTCGGTTGCTCAACCGCGAACCTCGACACTCTCAGGTAATTATCGCCATTAAATCTCAGTATTATACATCACCGCTGAAAACTGAAATTGCGGGTGCTTTCATCGGCTTAGCATCAGATATCCGCTACGAAGGAGGAAGTTATTTTATCTCTAATAGTTCCTCTGATGCGGTAGCAAAATTATTGACTATAGCGCGGAAAAAGTGGGAGCATAATATCTCGCCAAAAGCCACAAATGATGTCAATCGGCTGATGTATTCATTGCAGACGATCTTTAAAAATTTCAAGGCGAGATATTGACTTTAACACGGGAGAGGAGCGAATTATCCATAATTTAAAGGACTTCTCAGACCTCTCCAATTAAATAATTTTATTGAGTGGAACTTGACAAAATATAAAATATGCTGTATTCTAGGCTTTCTGTTAAATTAATTCTTAATTCCCTAGTAGTTCTGTAGTTGAGAATCTTCTGTAGTAAAACTTCTTATGACAAATACCCAAACTACCTTATTGAGCATCGAACCAGGTCTATTTGGATTAGAGAGGGGGCGTTCTAATAGAGATTTTTCAAAAGAGGAAAGTTGGGGTAAAAATAAATTTAATAATGCTTTTCCTGTATCCTTGTCTTGCTATATGGCTAGCAAAGGCTTGAAGCCAGTTTATATAATTTTAGATACAACTGCTCAGATCAAACATGAAAAAATAGAGGTTTCTTCTATTTTTGGATTAAATCCATTTTCATCTGAATTGTTCTTTTCTTTTGAAACCGATTTCACACCTTATAGAACAATTGTTACAGGTAAATTTCCAAGAACTGATTTAGTAACACTTAACAAAAGTAAAGAAACTACCTGTTTGCACAGCTTAGAAGTGAAGCTTACAGCATTACCTGATAATTCAACTTACAAGTTGCCGGAAACTCAGTATGGCTGTGAAATTGTGGTTAGACCTACTACTATTGTTTCTCTGGCACTAGGAATTGCATACAAGTTTAAGAATTCCCCAGAAGTATTACTTAACTATTTAGATCCTACCTCTGTTCGTAAAGTACCATCTTGGTGGGATGTGGAAAATGTAATAGGTTACATTTTAGAATTGACAAATGATCTGGATCTGATTTTAACTTCAGCATTAGGCTTACAAGAGCCATTTGTCTTGCAACCAGTTTGGAAAACAAACGGAAGAACAGCGCAACTCCACGAGAACTGTCTGGATGTTTTTGTCTGGAGCGATTTTGCATTTACAAGACTTTTCTTTAATGCAGCAAGAGAAGCTTTAAGTAGAAAGCAAGAAATAGATCGGTATGCAAGATCTGTTATTTGGCTGTCAAGAATGCTGATTGATTTTGCCATTGAGGGTAGAATTCCTTATGCAGATATTATAAAAACACTTTCGTATAATGCTCAAACTGATAAGGCTTTTGCACTGAACGGTGCTAACACTAATCAATATATGGCTTGTGCAGAACTGACAAATCCTAGAATTAAAAAAGATGAGATTAGAAACATTGTTCTTGGTGGTGGACAAAATTTTCTTAGCCCTGAAAGACGATTTGATGCTGCTCTTGTAAGCAATCCAGAACTATTTAATTAGAGCCGTGAACTGTTTAAAAAAATGGAAACTGAACCAATAAATATTAAAGTTGTAGACCTTTTTTCAGGTTGTGGAGGCTTGTCACTCGGAATGCAAAATGCTGGCTTTGATGTGATAGCTGGTTTTGACAACTGGGAATTAGCTATTAAAGTTTATCAGCAAAACTTTAAACATCAGGCATTTGTGGCCGATCTGGGTAATTTTCAAGAACAGTTAGATACGATAGCAAGATTTAAGCCAGACATTATAGCGGGAGGCCCACCGTGCCAAGACTTTTCTAGTGCTGGGAAAAGAGATGAAAGTTTAGGTAGA
>DATGYA010000176.1:0-2906 GCA_035298405.1 Kamptonema sp.
CGTAGAGTAACATCTTTAAATTTATTGGTGAGCAGTGTCGGCCCTCTACTGGGAGTAGTTGAAAGGTTGGCAGTTTCAGAGACTTTATTCGCACCGCAATTGGTTGTGCTCAGAAATGTTCCTGCTGCCAGACCGACTTGAATAAATTTTCGTCGCGAAAGTCTAGCCATTGTTCTATTTTATGGTTGAGATTTGGCTGGAAATTTGATGACTTAATGAGGCAGAAAAACGCAATCTTCTGCTGACCATCGCAGAGTAATTAGTTGCCCTTCTTGTAAGGAATTATTCGCCCATTCATCGGTGGCAATTTTGTACAGAATTTCTTGACCTGTTTTTTCTGTCATTAAGGAAACCCGCGTTACATAACCTGTGAGTTCAACAGCAGTAATCCGAGCATTAATGTGATTAGCGTAGGGAGAAGGTTGAGAGGGAGGTGTTGATGAAAATGGTTCTAACTGTAGCAAATCGGCTCGTACCGAACAAGCAGCTTGACTTCCTAATGGTGGTGCTCCCTGGCCGATGCAAAATATGGAACCTAATCCTTCTATATTGAGTTCCACCAATTCTTTACCATTACTTTCTGGAACGCAGTGCAATACTTTACCTGTAAATAGGTTGTTGTCGCCCATAAATTTGGCAACAAATTGGGAAGCGGGAGTGCGGAACATCTCAGCAGGACTGGCTACCTGTTCGATGTGACCTTGATTCATTACTACGATTTCATCGGAGAGGGAAAATGCTTCGTCAACGCCGTGCGTTACTTGGATAAATGTCATGCCAAACTGTTTTTGAATGCGGCGTAGTTCGCTTCGCATTCGCAGGCGCAGGGTTTCATCTAAGGCGCTTAAAGGTTCATCGAGGAGGAGAACTTTGGGACGGGTTGCTAAGGCTCTGGCTAGTGCAACTCGCTGTTGTTGTCCGCCGCTTAATTGAGCTGGTTTGCGTTCTCCAAGGTGGCTTAATCCGATTAATTCGAGCATTTCTCCGACGCGATCGCGCCTTTCTGCTTGCGGTACATTCCGCATTTTTAAGCCGAATTCTACGTTTTCCCAGACGGTTTTGTGGGGAAAGAGGGCGTAATTTTGGAACATCATGGCAGTATCGCGTTTGGCGGGTGGCAAGTGGTTGACGCGCCGATCGCCTATTAACACTTCGCCACTGGTGGTATCTTCGTGTCCAGCTATCATCCGCAGGGTGGTGGTTTTGCCGCAACCGCTAGGGCCTAATAGACAGCAGTAGTAACCTGCGGGAATCTCTAAATTGAGGTTCTCGATCGCCACAAATGAGCCGTATTCTTTTCTGAGCGATCGCAAGCTTACTCCCTGAGCACTGGAGGCTAATTCTTGCGCGATCGCGCTATTCCCATTGTTGATTTCGCTTGTTCTGACCTTGGCTTGTTCGGTTCCGATATTCATGACACCCTCTCCTTCAAAAAGTAGGTTGTATTTGATGTCTGGCACCATTCTCATCCGGTGGGAGCGGGTTTATTTAACCTGTCTGTACTGTAATTAAACCTATTGCTAAACCGACCCCTACAGATTGTTGACAATGGTGGAAGAATTAACTTATATGCTGCATAACACTAGGCGATGAATTACTAGAAAAAAGTTATTAAAGATACCAATAGCCTCTTTCTTCGGAAATTTTTAAAATTCATCGTTTCTCTAAGATTTGGGAGCAAAATTTGAGAGCATTCCCGTATAAGATTTGGCGATCGGATAGGCTAAATCACCTACTTTGCTCGTACCCAAACCTAAAGCAATGAGAACTTCTACAAACTTGACGGCAGCACTGACACCATCGATAACAGGTGCATCGATGTCTTGACTGATTTGGCGAGCTAAATCAGTCATACCAGCACATCCCAAAATAATTGCCCCAGAACTATCTTCAATGAGAGCTTTCCGACACTCTTCTGTAATTATTTTTTGAGCTTGAGAGCCTGATTTTTCTAGTTCAAGGACTGATAATTCAGTACCGCGAATTCCTTGGCAAAAGCGAGTCATGCCGTAGTTTTCTACTAATTGTTTAGCAATGATCCGCGTGCGGTTCAAAGTTGTCACAATTGAAAATCCTGTGGCGATGAAACTAGCAGCGTGCATTGCAGCTTCTGCTATGCCTAAAACGGGGCCCCGTGCCAATTCGCGAGCCGCCAACAAACCTGGATCGCCGAAGCAAGCGATGACATAACCATCAATACCCTCTGCTTCTCCTTTACGGATTTCATCTAAGATGCCGATCGCGCTGAGGGCTTCATCATAATGCCCCTCGATGGAAGCAGGCCCCATGACAGGATTGCAAGCAATAATTTCTGTGCTGGAGTTGGCTGCTGCTTGAGCTGCAATCCCGATTTTTCGGGTCATGCTAGCCGTCGTATTGGGATTTATGACTTTGATTTTCATGTCAATGGCGCGATCGCTCCTCCTAGATTTGCACTTTATGTATACTGCATACAATGTAAGTTACAGCTCTGCTTAAAGGTTGTTTGTATCTAAAGTTACAAACAATCAAATTTATGGAGTTTTGATGTTGTACCACTGGTAGAGGAGTCTGAGCGGCTAACTCCCCAAAAAACTGTATAATAAACTACATTATTTTTTTTAATTTAAGTTAATGTATACAGTATACAAATATCGGCGCTACCCTCAGAAGTTATTAGAAAGGAAAGTGGCGCGATTGCAATTCAAATTTTCTCCTCATCTCAATTCCCATTATTTGGAGCTTATTTTATGACTGTTACATTAATCCCTGTAGTCAATGGTTCGCGCCTCGATCGCAGCATTTACCAACTCGCAGAAATCGGTAAATTACCAAACGGCGGCGTAAGTCGAGTAGCATTTACAAAAGAAGACTTACTAGCACGTCAATTAGTACAATCTTGGATGATTGACGCAGGCATGACTGTT
>DATGYA010000177.1:0-8712 GCA_035298405.1 Kamptonema sp.
GCTTTTCGGTACACGAGCGCAAATGGTGATGCACGGGTTTTGAGCCATTATACCTGTTTTTCTTGCACCCTTACTACTTTTTTGGTCGGAAAACCCATACACTGTTTACTTTTCTCACTGATTCAGCAAGCCCTAAGTAAGAAAGAAGAAGTAAAGAGAAAAATGCAATCACAGTAAGGATTTTAGTGTTTTATAGCTGTGTTTGTCTAAAAGTTGTTGTTGATAGGAATTTAATGAGGATTATGACGATTCAAGGTGGTGAAGCATTACCACTTTCAACTTTTCGTGAAGATATAAATTTGCCAAAAGAATAAAAAACTACTTAAAGCCATCACTATGTGCGATCGCGCTTTGGGATAAGGAAGCGCGATCGCTTCCTTATCAATAATCAACGCGCGATCGCATCCTTTCTCCTCTCCTCTCTTCGCCTTCATCTCTTCCTCCCCTATCTCTTTTCTTTTTCAACTGACGACTGACTTCTACAAACACATCCCGCCGTAAGTAAGGATAATCGCTTACCCACACATTTCTACTCGGAATGTAAATATCTGAAACCTTAGCAATACGGCTCAAATCTTCTTCATTTGACATTACCAACATCAAAGCCACTTGACCCGGTGCAAGTTCCTGATGATTGCGGCTAATAAGTGTTTTGATTTTAGTAGTGAATCCCGTCTTATCTCCAACTTCTACATTAATCATCCGCTCTAAATTGTCCACAATCACAAGCTGTCCTTTGCTGTTAACAGTTTCCTCCTGACTGCTAACTTCTTCTGTGATATAAACATCTAAAATTCTTCCTTGCCAAAAACCACAATATTTATATTTCCGGCATTGTATATTTCGCAAACTCGCCGATAAAACAGGGCCCCAAAGCCAGTAAAGACCCGCAATAAGTCCCAAAATTAAAACTACTTGTCCGCCGTCTTGCCAAGCTAATTTGTAAACTAATAGTATGAAAAGTACGCTGACTACAGAAATTAAGAGCCGCTTCAAAAAAACTGAGGGTTTACCCCAAGCATATTTGTATTGAGCAGCGGTAGCAACGGCGGGAATCAGTTCTTCAAATGTTTGTCGAGTTAATGGAAGTAGCATAATTTTTTTGTTAACGGTTATTGGTTAACGGTTAACCGTTAACCAATAACCAGTTTATAAGATTTTTTCTAAACCATAAACCAAAGATTTGAGTTCCAGTACCTTACGGATTGCCAAGAGGACACCGGGCATATAGCAAGCGCGATCGCTCGTATCGTGTCGCAAAGTGTAAACTTGACCAGGGCCGCCAAAAATCACCTCTTGATGAGCAATTAAACCCGGCAAGCGGATGCTATGAATGCGAATACCCTCATCCGCCAAACTTCCCCTCGCGCCTGGCAACTTCTCAGATTCCTCTACCATTGGTGGATTAAAAGTTTTGCCCAATTCTGCTAGCATTTGAGCAGTTTGAATTGCCGTACCGCTGGGTGCGTCTGCCTTCTGGTTGTGGTGCAGTTCAATAATTTCTACATGATCGAAATATTGTGATGCTGACACCGCTGCTTGCTGAAGCAAAACCATACCGATCGAAAAATTAGGGATAATTAAACAACCGATGCTGGCTTTATCAGCAAAATCAGCTAAATCTTGAATTTGTTCGGGACTCAGACCCGTAGTACCAACGACGGGACGAATGCCGTAGGCGATCGCAGACCGCACATTCTCATAAACTGATTTTGGATGAGTAAAATCTACCATCACCCCTAACTGCTTTTCCCCGGCCGCTAACGCCAGCATTCCTTGCAGATCCTCCGTGACCGGAACCTCCAGCGCTCCGCATCCCGCTAGTTCTCCGGCATCCACGTTAAAGTAATCAGGAGAACGCTCTACAGCGCCAAACAGCGTCATGTCCGGAACTGTTGCCACTGCCTTAACTACTTCACGGCCCATCTTGCCGGCAGCACCGTTAACAATTACTGGAATCGGAAGTTGACTACCCATAATTTCCCAAATATGCTTGGACTCGACAAAGGCATTTTAAACTGATAATATTTCATTTTTGAGATGTTACAGAAGAATTTGCCCAAAACCTGTTTGCGCTGAGAACCTTAAAACCCAGTACCAGCAAGAGTTGGAAGTTGGGGCTTCGGGAAAGTGCGAATACACTTAAGTCAATATTAGACCGACCTACTTTAAAACACGCTCCATCAGGCGAATTCCCATCCAGTTATTTCCTCCGTGACTCCCAAATTCTATCCAAATCTTCGCTCTTTAATCTCTGTAGCAGCTCACCTCCGTATTGTCTCCAACAGTAGGAGGCTAAGGCTTTTTCCTGCCTTGCTCACTAGCGTCATTGTTAGCTTGGTAATAGTCTCTATTCGGGAGGTAGGAGGTCTACAACAATCAGAACTAACGAGTTTTGACCAAAATCTGCGGTTAAGCGGCGATCGCGGTCCCGATCCGCGACTATTGGTAGTGAGTGTTATGGAGGCGGACATCCAAGCATTAGGTAGCTTACCAATTTCAGATCGCGCGATCGCAACAGCCCTGGCCCAACTGCAACGGCATCACCCCAAAGTAATTGGCCTAGACATATATCGTGACTTGCCTCAAGAACCAGGTCACAAAGAACTCCTAACTCAACTTCAAGCTCCCAACGTCATAACTATTACAAAATTCAAGGACTCCGAAACACTGGGAGTCCCCCCACCGCCTGGAGTACCACCAAGTCGTATCGGCTTTAACGACTTAATACTCGACTCCGATGGAGTAGTGCGCCGCAACTTGCTGTTTTTCTCAAAACCCGACAGAAAAGCACTGTATTCATTTTCTTTTCAGCTAGCCCTATCCTACCTCAACAAATTGGGGGGGCCAAAAAATAGCAGTGCTAACCCCAATCGTATTTACTGGGGTCAAGCCAAGTTTGAACCTTTAGAACCCAATGCTGGCGGCTATATCAATCTGGATGCCCAAGGCTACCAAATCCTACTTAATTACCGTTCCGCTCACAATGTGGCGCGACAAATCAGCCTCAGCGAAGTCTTAAACGGGAAAATTGACCCGCGTTGGGTGAAAGACAAAATTGTATTGATCGGAACTACTGCACCTAGCGGCAGAGATGTATTTCTCACCCCCTACAGCTCGACTGAGAAGCAAAACGTTAAAATGCCTGGAGTTTTACTTCACGCCCAAATGCTGAGCCAAATTTTGAGTGCAGTTTTGGACGGGCGATCGCTATTTTGGTTCTGGCCGGAGTGGGCGGAATTTTTGTGGACAGTAGCATGGGCCACTGTGGGAGGAATGCTCGCTTTAGGAATTCAACATCCTGCAAAATTAGGTTTGGCTTTAGGAACAAGCTTAGCGGCTTTGTTTGCGATTAGCTTTGGAATCTTTACTTTTGCCGGTTGGATACCCCTGATACCGCCAGGATTGGCACTGGTGGTAACGGGTGCTGGCGTGACTGCCTACAAACAGCTATACAATGCCTTTCACGACTCCCTAACAGGTCTACCAAACCGAGCTTTATTTATCGATCGCGTCGCTCGCGCTGCCCGAAATGCCAAACGCAGTCCGGATGATTTTTTTGCAGTGTTTTTTCTGGATTTAGACCGCTTTAAAGTTATTAATGATTCTCTCGGTCACATTGCAGGGGACAGCTTGTTAATTGCGTTGGTGGAAAGGTTGAGGTCTTGCGTGCGGCTAACAGATGTTGTGGCACGGGTGGGAGGAGGCGATTTTGCAATTCTGATTGAGAATATCAAAGACCTGGGCAATGCTACTAGCGTAGCAGAACGGATTCACCAAGCACTGATTTTGCCTTTTAATCTGAGTGGGCAAGAAGTATTTATGACGGTGAGCATTGGCATTGCTGTAGGAGGTGGCGAAGGGGAAATGGCCGCTAGGGATGAACGGCCAGATTATCTATTGCGGGATGCTCACACGGCCATGTACCGCGCTAAAGCTCTGGGAACAGGACGCTATCAGGTGTTCAACACGGCGATGCACGCAACGGCAGTAGAGCGATTGCAGTTAGAGACAGATTTGCGAATGGCTGTGAAGCGTCAGGAGTTTTTGCTACACTACCAGCCTTTTGTGTCTTTGACCACTGGGAAGATTATCGGTTTTGAGGCGCTGATTCGCTGGCAGCATCCGGAACGCGGTTTGGTGTCGCCTCTGAAGTTTATTCCGGTGGCGGAGGAAACAGGTTTGATTTTGCCTATCGGCCAGTGGGTGCTGGAGGAAGCGATGACTCAGTTACGTTTGTGGCAGGAGCAGTTTCAGTTTAACCCGCCTCTGATGATGAGTGTAAATTTGTCTGCCAAGCAGTTTTCCCAGCCAGATTTGGTAGAACAAATTCAGAAAATTTTGCACGCCGCAGGTGTTGAGCCTCAGTGCTTGAAGTTGGAGATTACCGAAAGTGTGGTGATGGATGAGGTGGAAACTGCGATCGCGGTTCTTAATCAGATATATGCTCTGAATGTGAAGTTGGGAATTGATGATTTTGGAACAGGATATTCGTCTTTGAGTTATTTGAGCCGTTTTCCTACGGATACTTTAAAAGTGGATAAGTCGTTCGTGGGTCGCATGGAAGTTGACTCTGAGGTTGGGGTCGAAAAAATAGTTAATCTGAAGTCGAGAGGGGGAGAAAATACGGCGATTGTACGAACTATTGTGATGCTTGCTCACGCTTTGGGAATGGATGTGATTGCTGAGGGAGTGGAAACGGCTGAACAGTTGGCTAAGTTGCGATCGCTTGGCTGCGAATACGGTCAAGGTTATTTCTTTGCTAAGCCGCTTCCGAGTGAAGCAGCAACAGCCTTGATTGCTTCCGATCCTCAGTGGTAAGTAGAAGGAAGAAGGAAGAAGGAAGAAGGAAGAAGGAAAAAGGAATAATGCTTATACAACAAGCTTTTTAGCCATCCGTATCTTACGGTTAATTAAGTGGATTTACTTAGTAATTGCTAATTGCTAATTGCTAATGGCTAATTGCTTTACTTAACCCCTTAGCCAGACCTCCGCCAAATCAAAATTTCACTTCCATCCCCACCACTAGCCAAAGTTTGACCGTCAGAACTAAAAGCTACCGGATTCTGCCCCATAAAACTGTTTAATAATTCCACAGTTTGGACACTCCAAAGTTTAACAGTACCATCTCTGCTGCCACTAGCAATCGTTGAGCCATCAGGACTAATTGCTACAGACAAAACAGCATCAGAATGTCCTCTTAAAGTATTAAGCACTTCCCCTGTATCAACATTCCACAACTTGATAGTAGCGTCTACACCACCACTCACAAGTAGCCCCCTTTGATAAGAAGAGTTTGGGCTAAATGCAACCGTGTAAACCCTTCCTAAATGTCCAGTCAAAGTGCGTATATTTTCCCAAGTCCCTAGACCCCAAATTTTGATAGTTTCGTCAGCACTACCACTTGCAAAAATCCTTCCTTTATAAGGATTATTGGGAGGATGGGGGCTGAAAGCAACAGATAAAACTTTGTCTAAGTGTCCAGAAAATTTGTGAATTAATTCTCCATTCCGCTGATTCCATAATTTTATAGTCTTATCGGCACTGCCACTGGCAATAAGTCCACTGTCGAAACTAAAAGCCAGCGAATGAACGGCACCGTAGCGATGGCTTTGAGGCGAACCAAAATGACTGTAAAATTCCCGGATCATTTCTCTTGTATCTAGCTTCCACTGTATGATTTTTTTGTCAAGACCGCCACTAATAAGTATTCTCCCGTCATGACTGATAGCAACAGCATCAACCTGTGCAGAATGACCAAAAAAACTGTGAATTAATTGACCAGTTTCGAGATTCCAAATTTTAATAGTTTTATCATCGCTACCGCTAGCTAAGAGTCCCGCTGAAGTTGGGCTAATAGCAACAGCATTAACTGAGGCGGAATGTCCCTTTAGGATCTGTACGCATCGCCAAGCTTTAGTAGATACTTGCACAGATGTCCTAGCAGTTTTCCTAGCAATACTTAACTCAGATTTTAGCGACTCCAATTCCGCATAAACATCAGGATTACTTGAGTGACGATGGGGCAAGTTTGATGTAGAAATTTTGGCGCTCGCGCCTTGATTTAGCTCAGCTCTCACGGCTGCTAATTCTGCTGTAATAATGTCCGGTTTGTTCTGGACTGGTGGAGCAGGCATCTTACCTAGTACAGTATTTGTAGCATGGGCATTTTGTCTGCCATTTGTCAAATCTTGAAGCACTTGAGCAGCAGATTGATATCGATCTTTAACTGAATCTTTGAGTAATTTATCTAAAATTTTTCCTAAGTTTTGGGGAACAGGTCTGCCTTTTCTTGTTAGGTGCGATCGCCACATCCATTCTCCCTCCAAAGCATCGAACAAATCATCTAGCAGCACTCCCGTCAGTAAGTGAATACAAGTCACTCCTAAACTGTAAAGATCGCTAGCTGGATAAGCTTTACCGCCTCGTATTTGTTCAATTGGTGCATAGCCCGCTGTCCCTGTTCTCGTTCCAGTTTTAGTCTCAGTAATACCGCTAATTTGTTTGGCAACTCCGAAATCTACTAACACAACATTACCTCCCTGACCCTGAACAAGGGGGGTAACAGGTTGAGAGGAATTTACCACCAGTTTATAAGTTGAGTTTTGAGGAGGTATTCGCCGCAAAATATTTTCTGGTTTAATATCTCGATGAATCACTTGATGTTCGTGGACAAATTGCAAAACAGGCAATAAGTCTATTAATAAATCTCTAATTTTTTGCTCGGTAAAAGCTCCTTGGTGCTGCAATTCCTGTAACAAATTCTGCCCTTCTATTAACTCTTCTACGAGATACAAGCGTTGGTCTTGCTTAAAAGAAGCTAGCAGTGTGGGAATCTGTGGATGTTCTCCTAAGTCATGCAGCCTTTGTGCTTCTTGCTTAAATAATGCAGTTGCTTTTTCTAATTCTGATGTTTCTTGAAAGTGCGGCCAAAATTGTTTAATGACGCAGGGAGTTTTGAGCCGATCCTCATCTACTGCCAAAAAAGTTCTACCAAATGCTCCTTCGCCAATAGGTCGAAGGGCTCGGTAACGATCTTTGAGCCGCAATTTTGAGCCGCAAGTGAGACAGAACTTTGTTGCGTCTGGATTTTGGGGCTTTTGACAGTGGGGATTGAGGCAATAGCTCATAATGGATTTTACATTTTAGATGTTAGATTTTAGATTGGATATTAATCTCAAACCTAAAATCTAAAATTGCTTGCCTTACATCTATCAGCCAACAGCCAAAAGCTAAAAACTGATAGCTATTTGCTATTCTAAACGCCAAACCCGAATAGTTTTGTCCTCACTGCCACTAACAATTGTTTGCCCATCGGGGCTAATCGCCACAGAGTTGACTGAACCTGAATGCCCTGAGAGGATGTGCCGCAGTTCGCCATTACTCAAACGTCGCAGTTTAATCAAGCCATCATAACCGCCGCTGGCGAGTAGTTTTCCATCTGGGCTGATTGTTACTGAATTGACTGCGTAGGAATGACCGGAAAGGGTACGCAACAGTTTTCCCGTATGCAGATTCCAAATTCTAACTGTTTCATCTTTGCTACCGCTGACGAGTGTTTGACCGTCGGGACTGATCGCGATCGCTAAAATATCCCGCGTGTGACCTGTTAGAGTGCTGATTAACTCCTCCGTACCCAGCCGCCACAACCTAATTGTATTATCCGCCCCGTCACTGGCTAAAATTTCACCGTCTGGGCTAATTGTAAAAGCCTTAACTGAACCAGCATGACCTGTCAGCGTGCCGATCAATTCCCCAGTATCTATTCGCCATAGCTTGACAGTTTGACTGTAACTGCTGCTGTGACTGGCGATCGTTTGTCCGTCGGGGCTAATTGCTACTGGCATAGAACCAGAATCTAAACGCGAGAGTCCTGTAACGAAGGTGCGGATTAGTTCGCCCTTACTGAGATTCCACAGCTTAATTGTACCGTCTCCGCCGCCTGTGGCAAAAGTCGATCCGTCAGGGCTGACGACAACATTTTTCACGCCGTAAGGATGGCCTGTTATGGATCGGATTTGTTCTCCGGTACTCAGAAACCACAGTTTGATTTTGCCGTCTTCGCCACCGCTGACTAGGATTTTACCATCGGGGGCGATCGCGACGGATTTCACCCCGTCTGCATGACCGGTGAGGGTTTGAATCTCCATTATTCTGACGATTGCCTGGTTTGAATCACCGCTTGTCTAAACCCTAGCACTACTAAAATGTTAGACAGTGTTAAGAATACTTCTGCACCCCCATGCAGCCAATCGACATTGGCCAACGATTCGCTGTATGCCACTTTTGCGTAAATTCCCGCTGGAATGGTAACGGCAACGAACACCAGAGTACCGTAAAATCCTATTAGAGCCAAGCGGGGTACTTGTCGCGATCGCGTCAAGAACCACAGAAAGCCCAAATATGGAAACAGAGATAAACCAAAAAGAGTTTCTTTTGTCATTAGTTGTTAATTGTTAGTTGTTAGTTGTTAGTTATTAGTTGTTAGTTGTTAGTTTATCTGTTAAATCAGTTACCAAATTGCTCCCAGTCTACCCTTTTGATAGTTTTGAATTTTGAGCTAGGAATTTGAAGAGTTTTGAGTTGGGAATGCCTCATCTCCCCATCTCCCCCATCTCCCCATCTCCCCCATCCTCCCCATCTCCCCCATCTCCCCAATCCTCCCCATCTCCCCCATCTCCCCATCTCCCCATCTCCCCATCTCCCCATCTC